>NZ_JBFUIJ010000008.1:0-196045 GCF_056401935.1 Mucilaginibacter sp. P4_D1 | reverse complement strand
GCCTAAAGGATTCCAGACTGCTGAGTTTGTTCAGGAACATGGTTTCCTTGATTTTATAGTTGATCGCAGAGAAATGAAAGAGAAACTGGCGTCGTTTTTGAAGATGATGAAAAACTAAGTTTCGAATAGTATGATTTAAATAAGAAAGGCCCGATTCGGGCCTTTCTTATTTAAAATGATTTTTATATCTAATTACTTCGCAAAAAAAGCAGCAATGCGTTTGCCAAAGGCCACTGTTAAAATACCCACAAGTACTTTTGTTATTGATGATATTACAGCGTTTTGATCGTTTTCGCTGGATATGTTATACAAACGATACAGCAAATCGGGAACCGTATTAACAATAAGTAAGCCGCCGATGATAATAAGCGCTATTTCATATATCACTTTTCTATCTGCAAACAGTTTTACATTTTCCTGCTTATCTGCACTATTTGTAATAAGCCTGGTAATCAGTTTTGTGCCGGCTATTAAAAAGATGGATAAGGCCAGCATAAAAGCAAAGTTTATGATATTTAGCCAAAATAAGTTCATTTGTTCAGTCGCATGGTCGGCACCCGAAATAGCACTGAAAGTTTTTAAGAAGGTGAAAAAACCGGGAACTTTGGATAGGTTGGAAACCAGCAGGTAAACACCAAGTATCTTTATAGTTATTTCATAAATATCAGATTTCTTCATTTTTTAATTTAGCGTATGGTTTATAATTAATCGGKACGACTAAGATAAACAAATGAGCTGCATATCCATAAAAATCAAACCTCAATCCAAATAATAATGCCTTATCTGGTTTAACCCATGATCCAATTCATAAACCCAGGGTGTAGCTGTGGGTATTTCAAGCTGGGTTACCTGCTCATCTGTAAGGCAATCTATATACTTAATTAACGACCGCAGGCTGTTGCCATGGGCAACTACAATTACCTTTTGGTTACGGCGCATGGCACTTACAATAGTTTCGTTCCAAAAGGGCAATACCCTATCCATGGTCTCGCTGAGGTTTTCGGTTAGTGGCAGCTCGCGGTCTGTTAAATCTTTATAGCGCAAATCATGACCGGGAAACCGTGGATCGTCACGTGTTACAGCAGGCGGGTGCTCATTAGGGTCGCGGCGCCATTTTTGAACCTGTTCGGCACCATATTCGGCTATGGCTTCATCTTTGTTCATGCCCTGTAAAGCGCCGTAAAAACGTTCATTCAGCCGCCATGACTTCTCAACCGGAATCCATAAATGATCCAACTCCTCCAATATAAAATGAATGGTTTTAATGGAACGTTTTAAGTACGAGGTGAAACCAACATCAAAGTTATAACCATTCTTTTTAAGGATCTGCCCTGCTTTGTGGGCCTGCTGATAGCCATTTTCGGATAAATCGACATCCTCCCAACCTGTGAAACGGTTTTCAAGGTTAAAAATACTTTCGCCGTGGCGTATCAATACTATTTTTTGCATAGGTACTTGCTTAACGCAAAAGTAAGGGCAGAGTTGTAAATAAAATTGTAAAATATTCATAAATCATTTAGCTTGCATTATAAACCAATTAATACTAAACCAATATGATCCCTACTACACCTGCCCCTGTAAAGGATGGCATCGCTAATCCGGCTCCGCTTGGGCTTTGCGCCTTCGGCATGACAACCGTTTTATTAAACATTCATAACGCCGGTTTTTTTGAAATGAACAGCATGATACTGGCTATGGGCATTTTTTACGGCGGCCTGGCCCAGGTTATTGCGGGCGTTATTGAGGCAAAAAAGAATAACACATTTGGGCTAACCGCATTTACATCCTACGGTTTTTTCTGGCTATCGTTAGTTGGTCTTATTGTAATGCCAAAACTTGGTTGGGGTACAGCACCATCTGAAGGCGCCATGTGCGCTTATTTAGCCGTTTGGGGTGTATTTACCTTCCTGCTGTTTTTTGGTACTTTAAAGTTAAACCGCGCTTTACAGTTTGTTTTTGGCTCGTTAACCATATTGTTTTTCTTATTAGTGGCAGGTGATGCAACAGGTAATCCTACTATTAAACATTTAGCTGGTTATGAGGGTATTATTTGTGGCGCATCGGCTATTTACACAGGCATTGCCAACGTATTAAATGAAGTTTACGGTCGTGTTGTATTGCCAATAGGACCTGTAAACGTTTAAAATAATCTTGCTAAATTGCGCAGGTGAAAGATTTTAAAAAATACTACAGCATACCGGCAACGCCCGACGAAATTTATATGGCATTAACCAACCCCATAACTATCGAGTTATGGACAGGTGAAACAGCCCAAATGAGTACCGAACCAGGTTCGGAATTCTCGATGTGGGATGGCAGTATTGTTGGTAAAAACATAGAATTTGAGCCCGGTAAAAAAATTGTACAGCAATGGTATTTTGAAGGAAAATCGGATGATTCGATAGTTACTATAAAACTACACCCCGACAAACAAGGTACATCTGCCGAACTTAGGCATACCAACATCCCGGATGAAGATTTTGATGATATTACCGATGGTTGGACTTATAGCTATTTTGGTGGTTTAACAGACTTTTTTGAAGGCGAATAACTGAAATCGGTGCGGTAATAAGGTTAAAACAAAAAAAGCGATGAGTAGAATTCATCGCTTTTTTAATGTCAAATAAAGTCCTAAGATAAATCTTAAAATTTCAAGAACTTCATGGAGGCTGATTGGCCTTTATATTTCTACTGCCGGATGAACAAATACCTTTGATTTGATTTCCGCGCCGGCTTTACCAAGTGTAGCGGCCACAGAGCAATATTTATTTAATGATAACTCAACCGCACGGGCTGCTTTATCTTCATCAATATCGCCATACAAATGAAATTCAACCTCGATATCCTGCCATAACGATGGTTCTTTGCCGGCCTCGCGTTCGCCGTTAACTACCATTTTATAGTCCTTTACTTCCTGGCGTTGTTTTTTTAAGATGCTGATAACATCAATTGCCGAGCAACCTGCAAGGCCCATTAATAGCATTTGCATCGGGCGTATCCCAAAATCTTCGCCACCACTTTCGGGGCTGCTATCCATTTTTACTGTGTGACCAATGGAATCAACGGCCTCGAAGCCGAAATCGCCATGCACACGTTTAAGTTCTATTGTGGCCATAGTATTAAAGTTATAATGATGCTAAGTTAGGTAATTGTTGGCGTTTGCAAATAATAGCCGATGATTGTTTACGCTGTTATTACGAAAAAAGTTTTAAGCCAACGATTTTCTATCCTTTACCGGAATAACCAATTTTAAACCCGACCA
Source organism: Mucilaginibacter sp. P4_D1 (assembly GCF_056401935.1). Classification (NCBI taxonomy): domain Bacteria; kingdom Pseudomonadati; phylum Bacteroidota; class Sphingobacteriia; order Sphingobacteriales; family Sphingobacteriaceae; genus Mucilaginibacter; species Mucilaginibacter sp. P4_D1. The sequence goes on along the minus strand of NZ_JBFUIJ010000008.1, from coordinate 192,783 downwards.
AATTTCGTCTACAGCACAAACCTTTATATCAACCATTCCTATTTTAAGTGCGAAATTCCGGATCACATCTTCCGTAATATCGGTAACTACTTTCGACGCTTTCTTGGGCCATGAAACCCAGATAATCCCATCGGGCTTTATTTGCTTCATCAATTGTGGCAAATTGGTTAAAAATTCATCCTTGCTTTTAGTGAAAAAGTGAACCAGGTCTTTCTTAATGCCGACATCAATCACAAAATAAACATCCGTGGGCATATCGGTAAATAACTGGAGATAATAATCGGGCGAATTAATCAGCATTACTTTTGCCAAAGCCTTTATGCCCAGTTTTTTTGCTAATGGGGTGCCGGAGTATCCTGCCGTGTTCATCAGATAGTTTTTAAATGATGTATCAGATGTTCAACATAATCATTAGCCAGCCATTCAACAGTTTGAAGGTTGGGTTCACCTTTGCTGTTATCGCAACGGGCGTTAAGCCTATCGGCGGGGTAGCTTTCCCAAACCCTTATTATTTGCCTGTTAAGCAAAATCCAAAGGTCGAGCAATTCTTTAATATCAACGTCCTGGTAATGCTGCACGGCTACGTAGGCATCCTGCTGGTAAACCAGTTTAAAGTTTTCCTCATAGGTACAACGTACAAAACGCTGAAGGTTTATTTGGGCGCTATCAATCAGGTGGCCAATGATCTCTTTTTTAGACCATTTTCCAGGCGCCGGCCTCAAATCCCATTCGTCATCGGGCGACCTGGTTTGCAAAAAATCGGTTATAGCTGTGTTTAAAATGGCAGAAGTAGTGGTCATTGTGTGTTTTTAAATTGAGTATTTAAAGATTGTTATTTCATATTGAAATACAAAACCATTAACTTCAAAGCCTTAAAGATACATATGGCCCTTAATTATATCTGGATAGCATTTTTTTTGATCGCTTTTGTTGTAGCACTTATTAAGCTTGTTTTTTTTGGCGATGTAGAGGCTTTTAAATTGCTTGTTGACGGTATTTTCAATTCGTCAAAATCATCAGTAATGGACATTGCCTTACCATTGGTTGGCGCTATGGCTTTTTGGCTGGGGATATTAAACGTGGGCGAAAAAGCAGGCGCCATAAATTTCCTGTCGCGCCTGGTAGGGCCATTTTTTAGCCGCCTTTTTCCTGATGTGCCTAAAAAGCATCCGGCCGTGGGCCAAATGCTCATGAACTTTTCGGCCAATTTGCTTGGGCTGGACAATGCAGCCACCCCACTGGGTTTAAAAGCTATGGGGAGCCTTCAGGAGTTAAACCAGGATAAAGAATCGGCATCAAACGCTCAAATCATGTTCCTGGTACTGCATACTTCGGGCCTGCAGATGTTGCCGGTAACTATTATAGCTCAACGCGCAATTATGAATGCCAAAGATCCCGCCGATGTGTTTTTGCCTTGTATTATTGCCACCTATGCTGCCACTGTGGTTGGTTTATTAATAGTTGCAATAAAACAAAAAATCAACCTTTGGGATAGGGTAATTATAACATGGCTTGGTGGCTTAACCGCTTTTATTACCCTGGTAGTTTGGTATTTTACAACGCATTTATCACATGATCAAATTAGCATCGTATCGAAGGTTGTAAGCAACTTTTTGCTCTTCTTTATTCCGGTAGTATTTATTGTGGGCGGGGTGGTAAAAAAAATCAATGTATTTGATGTTTTTGTAGAAGGTGCCAAGAGTGGCTTTGAGACCTCTGTAAAAATTATCCCCTACCTGGTTGCTATGCTGGTAGGCATCAGCGTATTCAGGGCCTGCGGGGCTTTAGATTATATGAACGATGGATTACGCTGGGTTTGTGTTAAAGCAGGTTTAGATACCCGTTTTGTAGATGCCATGCCGGTTGCTTACATGAAACCGCTAAGTGGATCGGGGTCAAAAGGGATGATGATAGATGTGATGAAACATTTCGGCACCGATAGCTTTGCGGGCCATCTGGGCAGTATATTCAACGGGTCGGCCGATACTACTTTTTATATTGTGGCCTTGTACTTTGGTACTGTTGGCATCAAAAAATCCCGCTATGCTATCCCGGCCGGCTTAATTGCCGATTTAGCCGGAATCATAACTGCCATATTTATTACTTACCTGTTTTTTGGCAATTTAAAATAAGCTCAGCACTGTTTTTGAATTATTAATCGGCAGCTACCTTTTAAAGCTGTAAAGGCAATTTTTTGTCGATTTTTGATAAAATGACGCGTTTTCGAAATTTTGCTTTTTGCAATGAATTCAATTAATATTTGAAAATAATTACTATTTTCGATCAAACTATTGAATTGTAAGCAATTTTAGATCATAAAAGCAGGTGAATGAACAAAATATTTACTAAAAATTTATTTTTTTTTGCTTTATTTAATTTAGTTGCTTTTTCCGCCTTAGCGCAAACAATAACTATCGGCAATATTGACGCTGGCCCTTACGCGCCTGGATCGACAATAAGTGTTCCCATACAACTAACCGGTTCGTGTATAAATCCCGCTAACACTTACAATCTTTACCTTTCAAATGCCAGCGGAAGTTTCGCGTCGCAAAAATTAATCGGCAAATTTACGGGCAACTATGCAACCTTTGTAAACGGTATCATCCCTGCTGGCACTGGTACTGGCAGTGGTTATCTGGTTAAAGTGGCGGCTACCAATCCGGCGGTTACCAGCGGTGCGTCGGCTGCATTTTCGATTATAGCCGGCACAGGCACTGTTGCAGCTTTAAATTCGCAATCGATAGATGCCAATTATCCCGAAGTGTTTGGTTCATGTTCGGGGGCCAGCAATTCTTCTTACAATTTTATTAATACATCAACAACAGGCGCCACCGTTACTGCAAGTTTTTACAATGAGCTTTCGCAGGTGACCGAGGCATTGAACGTTGATTTTACCAACAACGGCAATTTTACAGCCAAAACAGCCAATTATACGGTTAGCGTAAAAGCTACAGCAGGAGGCATTGTGGGCACTTATGCATATACCCTTGTCAATAACCTGGTTAACAATAGTTTTGGGGTTGAGGGCAGCACCACAGCATGCCTTGGCAGCGGGGCTACCAATTTAACTTACAACATCGACCCTAATGTTATAAAAAACAACTATCCGGGGCTGCTTTATAATGTTTCCTGGGGCGATGGTACAGCATCTGTATCTTATACCTACTGCCAGGTACTTGCAGCCGGCGGCAAAGTTTCGCACGAATATGTTAAGGCATCGTGCGGAAACATTGTTAAGGGCCAAAACAATTCGTTCGAAGTAAAACTGCAATTAGTTAGCCCTTTTTGTGGTAATGTAGGTACGCCTGTTGCCAGTTACGCAAAGGTAATAGCTCCCCCAATTAACCTGCCGGTTGTGCCGGTGGCTGCTTGTGTAAATACAGCGGTTAAATTTGTAAACAATTCGTTTCCGGGCGATGATCCCAACAGCACATCAACGACCTGCTCAAACAGCAAAGCCCGCTATACCTGGCTTGTTGATGGTGTAACCAAACAAGTTAATTACAAACTATCTGATGCCTTCCTTTATACTTTTACAACTACCGGTACACATACGGTAACCCTGCAACTGCAAAACAACACCGGCTCATGCGCGGTTGCTGATGTTACGCAGGATATTTGTATCCAGGAACCTCCTGTGCCCGCCTTTTCGCTGCCTGTTAATTCGGGTTGCATTCCTCTTGCAGTTACCCCGGTAAACACATCAAAAATCGATTCAAATTGCAATAACACCAATAAATACGTTTGGACTGTTACCGGCCCAACGCCGGTAGCTTATGCAAACGGAACAAATGCCAACAGCCAGACACCCCAGTTTTTGTTTAATAAAACAGGTGTTTACACTATCAAACTGGCCATCTCAACAGTAAGTTGTGGCCTGATAACCGATGCCACTGCACAAACCGTTGTAGTTGATGATACGCCCACGGCCACACTATCAAAAGACACCGTATTTTGCGGAACAAATACCACCCTTAAATTTGATAATACCAACAACAGCGCTACCAGGGTAACATTTTCCGGATCGGCGCAAAACACTGGCGCAACCTACAAATGGACGGTAGCCGGCGGCGCCTTTACATTTGTTAATAATACCAGTGATGTTTCACAGTATCCGGTCATAAAGTTTAACGATTTTGCCAGGTATACTGTTAGCGTAACCAATACCAACGTTTGCGGAGCGCCGGCCAGCAGTAGTCAGCAATTAGAATTTATAGCGGCACCAACTGTTACGGCGGGCACCTACCCTGCTGTTTGTGCCGGAACGCCTGTTAATTTGAATGGTACATCCAATAATACCTCAATAAAAATGCGTTGGGCCGGCGGTACCGGTACTTTTAGCGACCCGAACCTGGCACAAACTGTTTATACACCATCGGCTGCCGAGATAAAAGCGGGCAAGGTTACACTTGTTTTTCAGGGCATAACCACGTTGGCTGCCCCCTGCGATACCATAACCGACCCGACAACAATCATCATCAATAAGGCCGATTCAATTACAAGTAAAAATACAGTAACTTCATGTGCAGGAAAGCCGCTTAGTTATAATATCACGGCTGCGAAACCCACCACAACATTTACCTGGGTAGTTGATGCCTCAAAAACCAGCGCAACCGCGGGTGGTTATACGGTAAACGGCAGCGGCAGCTTTATCAACGATGTTTTAACCAACAGCGATTTAAACGACAATGCAATTGTAACCTATAATATTATATCAACCAGCCAGGGCTGTGTTAGCGGGGTATTTGTGCTTACTGTAACCATACCTCCGGCTATTGCCACACCTTCGTTCACCAAAGATAACAGTACGGCATGTGGTAATTTGCTGGTTCAGTTCACCAATACATCGAAACCAATAAACAGCATTTTTTTATGGGATTTTGGAGATGGTTCAACAGATACGGGGATTAATCCCCAACACACATTTTTKGCAAAAACAGACGGACGGGATACTGTTTATCACATCAGTTTAAGCATTGTAAGCAATTGTAATATAGCTGCTCCCTATCTCGATTCGGTGAAGATAAGCCCACAGAAACCTGTTGCAAGGTTAATTCCAGATAGAGTTGAAGGTTGCTCTCCTTTTATAGTAACCGGCAAAAACTCATCGCCTGGGAAAAACTTACAATACACTTACTACCTGTATGATGGACCGTTGCTGCTGGAATCAAAGGTGTATACAGATAAAAGTGATTTTAAATTCGACACGCCGTTAAATACCACCCGCATAAAGCAATACACCATATTTATGATTGCCCAGGATTACTGTGGTAATACCGATACTACACTGAAACGTACCATAACGGTATCGGCCCCAACCATTACACCAGATATGTTTTTTCTGAATAATAAAAACAGCGGTTGTGCACCTTTAAATTTAACGTTTGTAAATAATTCATCAGGCGGCGATACATTTTATTATACCATTTATGATGATAAATATGCTGTAGTAACCAATGTAGCCGCCGGTACCGATAATTTGCCTTACGTGTTTACAAAACCAGGCTTGTATTACATAACCATTACGGCTTCAAGTAAATGCTCGTCAGGTGTCGAGTCATCAAAATCAACAAACCGGGTTATGGTATATGATATACCAAAGGCCGGCTTTGCAGCATCAGATACCACAGGTTGCCGAAATGTTACAGCATCATTCACAAACACAACCTATGCCGACCCTAATACGCAGCCGGTAGCTTTATCCTATACCTGGTATTATGGGGATGGTGCCACAGCAACCGGATTTACGCCGCCGCCGCATACCTATAGTTTTAAAAATTCGCCATACACGGTTAAACTTGTAGCTGTTAACCCGCTTACCGGCTGTGCAGACAGTTTAGTAAAAAAAGACTATATCAAAGTTACATCGCCCCCGGGGACTGTTTTTACGGCAAGCCCTGATACGATAACCAGTATACCAAATTACCAATTTCAGTTTGTTGACCAAACCACGGGATCACCAGCCAACTGGGCCTGGGATTTTGGAGACGGAACCTTAAGCGCCCGCCCTAACCCATCTCATACTTATGCCGATACCGGAAAATACAAAGTGACACTGATAACCAGCACTAAAGATTTTTGCGATAGTGCGGCAACACACTATGTGCGCATAACCGGCATTCCCGGCGAACTGTATTTACCAAATGCATTTATGCCCACCAGCGGTACAACCGAGCTAAGAAGGTTTGCAGCTAAAGGATCGGGTATTAAACAATGGCACCTGCAAATATTTAATGGTTTTGGCCAGTTAATTTGGGAAACCACCAAACTATCGGCCCCTAAAGGCACCCCTATTGACGGCGACGGTTGGGACGGTACTTTTAAAGGCGTACCGGTAGAGCAGGGCGTTTACGTATGGCAGGCTTCGGCAACGTTTATAAACGGCAGCGAGTGGAAAGGGATGTCGTACAATAATTCATTACCCAAACGAACGGGTGTTGTTCATTTAATAAGATAAATAATGCGCGTTTTGCTCAAAGGATATATCTTGTGGTTATTAATACTGTTGTGTGGCAAACTGGCCGTTGCCCAGGACCACATGTATTCGCAGTTTTTTAATTCGCCTGTATATCTTAACCCTGCATTAAACGGGCAGTTCCAGGGCGATCTGCGGATGAATTTAATTTATCGCAATCAATTTACATCGGTGCCCGGTGGCTTTAATTATCTTACCGCATCTGTTGATTACAATATCCCGCAGTTTGGTGGCGGGATTGGTTTAATATTTACCCGGGGCAACGAAGGTACCGCCGGGCTTACCAAAAACAATATAGCCGGTATTTATTCTTATAGTGTTGGTTCTGATGATTTTGTATTGTCGTTTGGCATACAGGCGGGGGTAACCAACCGCACCGTGGATTATGGTAAATTGATATTTAGCGACCAGATTGACCCGCGTTTAGGGTACATCCCCGGATCGCCAACAAATGCCGAGTCACCACGATTCGACAACCGGTTTTATTTTGATGCCGGCGCCGGGGTAAACCTCGCTTTAAGCGATTTTAATATTGGCGGCGCGTTGCAGCATATCAACCGCCCCAATGAATCATTTACCGGTACACCCGCAAAACTGCCTATGCGCGGCACAGCACACGTAAGCTATAGATGGGACCTTAATAGGGATGAGAATCTTGATGAGGACGAGAAATCATTTTTTATTCCATCGGTAGTTTTTTATAAGCAATCAACGGCGCAATCAATAAATATAGGGCTGCAATATAAAAGGCATAACCTAAATGCCGGTTTATGGGTGCGTACTGCCGGATCAGGCGGACCCTCGGCTATTACATTTTCGTTAATATTTGATTTGTTTTTAAACAAAGAAAGCGGAGAGAAATTCAGGCTGGGTGTAAGCCACGATGCGCCAATTTCGGGACTCAATTACAGCAACACCAGCGGCACAACCGAAGGAAGCATTGGTTATGAAACCACCCTACCCTCGCGCACGGATGCCTACCACAAGTTTGAAGGGGCAAGACGTTGTTATGATTTTTATTAAGAATTTTATTTATATCTTTATCAGCTATATATCCTGAATTAAGATGGAGAAAATCTATCAAAAAGCAAGACCTGACCAGTCTTATCTTAAAGACAAGCAACATAAAAAGAAAACAGCCATGATAGGTGTATGGATGTTGGTGCTTTTTGGAATTATTTTTATGATAGTGGTGGTGAAATTTGCTACATCCGGCGGCTCATCTGATATGCTTACCTTTACCATGTTCCCAAACAGCGATGATGCTTACCAGGTGGCTAAACAGTACATTGCCCCTACTATCAAATCGAGCAATCTTGCTTTTGCCGAAGACCGTTACCAGTTTGCAAAAAAGTCCGACTCGGTATTTGTAATAAAATCTTACGTAACATCAATTGATGAAAAAGGAGCAAAAGTAAAAACCAATTTTCAGATCACGTTAAAATATGACGGAGGCCCCAAAGCGGTGCAGGATAACTGGACAATGATTGATATGAATGAGGTAGCAGAATAGTGCTTCAATATTCAGGACGGTTCGCGATCTATAAAACGTTTTAATAATACCTTTTGTGTTGTTCTTCCACTTCTTATCAGGAGAAAACGGATGACAGCGGGCAATTTTTATCGTAAATAAGCTTTCTTTTAAAAAAAAGTAAATCCACAGGCAACCCTTTATAACATAAATACGTGTTAGTTGCAAACAGGAATTAATTAAACAGGTAGCCCGTATATATGGGAGAAGCAGAACTACAACAATTGATTGCGGGCTGTTTACAGCAAAGCCGAAAAGACCAGAAGATGCTATATAAAGCGTTTTACGGCTTTGCTATGAGTATATGCCTTAGGTACGCAGGCAATAGGTATGAAGCTGCTGAAATCATGAACCAGGGTTTTTTAAAGGTATTTACCAACCTGCAGAAATATGACGCCAGCCGCCCTTTTATTGCATGGGTTGGCAGGATTATGATGAACACCTCGATTGATTATTACAGAAGTAACCTGAAGCTATCGCTCACTGATGATCTTGATGCCGCCGAGGACATAGGGCACAATGAACTCCCCGACCAGAAGTTAAATTACGATGATCTTATTGGCATGGTGCAACAACTGCCTAACGCTTACCGTACGGTGTTTAACCTGTTTGCTATTGAGGGATTTTCGCACGAGGAGATAGCGTCGAAACTAAATATAAGTACGGGTACGTCAAAATCAAACCTGTTTAAAGCGCGTGAAAAATTAAAAAATATGGTAATCAATTCCGGCAGGTTGCCGGAGAGTAATTCCGGCAGCGGCCAACATACCATTGTGGCTATTGGCACTATAAGTATCAGCATGTCGGTATTAATAGAATTAATAATGAAATGAAAGAGAAGCACGAAAATAAACTGGATCAATTGTTCAGGGACGGCTTATCCGGTCCTGAAGACCACTTTGCTTTTCGTGAGGAGGATTGGGAATCAATGGAACAGCTGTTGGATAAAAAATCCAACAAAAAGGCAGGGTTTATCCGCATCATGTATTATGCATCCGGCATTGCAGCTTTATTGCTGCTTGCTTTGGGCTTATACTTTTATAGTAAAACCGATAAAATAGATCCAACCAAATTACAAGGCAAGGTTAAAACTAAAACAAGTAATGATAAAAGGCTTATCGGCTCACCTGATCAGTCGCAGAGCAACGGCACGATAAGAGATACAACAACAGGCCTTGCTACAACCATCCCCGCTACTAACAGTAAACATGCACAGGGGGATACCCTGTTTGGCAAAACAAAAAATACTGCTGTAAATGAGGGTGTTGTCAAAAAACAATCTTCAAAAGTAAACACAGCTGCAGGTGGCAGTCTTTACAATAAAGCTGCAAATATGGCTATCAACCATGCTTTACCTGGAAACGCTGCGCCGAAAACCGAAACAAGTAACAAAGTTACGCCGGGCACCGATGTAACTCAGTTGGCCGCAAACAAAACACAACCGGCGAATCAAATAACCAAAAACAAAACAGCTGGTATTGATACACTTTTTGATGGCAATAAAATAGCATCGGCAAGTAATCAGGTAAAAAACAATATAACAACAAATCAAAATACGGATACACTTACCGGTAAGGCTAAAGAGCAGGAAGCAAAAAAACAGATGGCTATTGTTAAAGCATTAGCAATAAAAAACAGGCCACAGTTTTCTATCAGCGTATTGGCCGCATCTGATGCTAATGCGGTAAATTCATTTGGACATAGCCAAACAGGCACCAATTATGGATTACAGCTTTCGTTACGTGTAACAAGGAAGCTCACCATCAGTACTGGTGTAGCATACGCTATTAAGCCGTATTCATCAACACCTACCAGTTATTCGTCTGCGTCTTACAATCCCTCAATAGCGCCTACTAATGTCCAGGCAAACTGTAAGGTACTTGATATTCCTTTGAATCTCAGCTACCAGTTATATTCAAAAGGAAGCAATACTATTGGTGTGGGTACAGGGTTATCGTCCTATTTTATGCTTAAAGAAAACTACAGGTTTGATTACTCGGCCGAGAGCGGTTGGAAGCCATATAACCTGGAAGTACGAAATCAAAATACTCACCTGTTTGGCGTACTGAATGTAAATGTTAATTATCAGCGAAGAATAAACTCAAAGTTTAGCGCGGTTTTACAGCCTTACATGAAACTGCCACTTACCGGTATTGGCAATGGCAAGGTCGATCTTAAATCAACCGGCGTTGCGCTTGGTATAAACTGGAACATTGGTTCGGGCTTTAAGCCATGATAGTCTGAAGTCTTAAGTTTGAAGCCGAACACTTTAAGTTATAAAACGATTTTGGGGTTTTTGACTTAGGACTTAATACTTTCGACTTCAGACTTATTTTAATGGTCAACCTTTAACCAGCCGGTAATGCTCATCCTGGGTGTTTGGGTGCACAAAACTTCATGGACAAGTTCGTTACTTTTAAAGAATACCGTACGACCGTTTTCAGGGCCGATATTTTGCTCGCGATTTCCATGGTGTATGCGCAATTCGCCACCATCGGCGGCTAACCACCCTGTGTTTAAATACATGATCATTGAATATTTGCGGCTATCGTTATTCCTAAACTGATCAAGGTGTTTTTTGTAGAAAGCCCCTTTTTCATACAACGTATAATGAAATTCATAGCCTGTAATACCGGTATAACATGTTTTATTAAGATAAGCTACAAAACTATCCATCAGGTCGAAAAAATCATTTTCGCATGGGGTGTCATGTTTACGGTCGAGCCAGTAAATATGGTCACCCCTAACCTTGGTGTCGTGGTTCACGGTTTTATCGTTACCAGTTCCGGCAGATAATAACAAGCTTGATTTAACAAGTGCCAGCAGATTAAGCTTAAGATCGGCAGCAAGCGTATCGCTTAAAAAGTGATCGGCAATGCCAACTTTGTCAGCAAGATAACTATCGATAAGGCAATTGAATGAGTCTTCCAATAAAGGTGGGTTAGCATGTTGGTCCGACTAATGCAGGCATGTGGTTAAATATACCCCTTTTAGTCGGCCAAGCGTCATTATTACTTAGCCAACGCTATAATATCTTTCCCTTCTATCACTTTTTTGGGGTATGGGTGGTTCACTACCTTTATCATGGCGGCAGCCAATTCCTCCAAAGTGCAAAACCCGGCCGGGTAAAGCGCGCGGCCAACCGGGAATAGCCAGTTTATATATTTGTAAAAACTGTGGGCATTTTTCAAGCCCTTTATCGGTTTTATAAAACCTGGTCTAAAGGCGTACACTTGTTCAAAAGGCAGTTTCATCAAATCATTCTCTGTTTTACCTTTTACTGCTGCCCAGCCATTGCCCTTTTCATTAGTATCTGTGCCGGCGCCCGATACATAACAGAAAGTCATGTCAGGATCTTGCTTTGACAATATTTCGGCCATGTGAATGGTTAGCGTATACGTAAGCTTATAATATTCATCCGCTTTTTTGCCAACCGAAGTAACACCCAGGCAAAAAAAGCATGCGTTATAACCGGCAAGCTGATCATTGATTGGCGAGAGATCAAAAAAATCGGCATGAATAATCTCCTTTAATTTTGGATGCGATACTCCCGAGGCCTTGCGGTTAATCACTAAAACCTGCTCAACATCCGGACTTTGCAGGCATTGATGCATAAGCCCCTCGCCTACCATTCCGGTTGCACCGGTAACAATGGCTCTTATTCCTGTTTTCATGTGGTAAAATGTATTTGTATAAAATTAACGCTTTAAAATGAGGCCGGCACGCGCTTTTTAAAATAAGTTTTCGGCATGCGGGCAACCCTTCCACCTAAAATAACGATATAGTTAATAGATGCCTGCTTCTTCTTGTATCACTTGAAGCGACAGACACCGACTAACATTACTATAACATGAATCCAATTTCTGTTGTGATCATTACCAAAAACGAGGCCGGTACCCTTGTTAAAAGCATCCCGCTGCTGAAACAGATCAGCGACGACATTATTGTGATTGACAATAACAGTACCGACCAAACCGTGACTATAGCTAACGCATATGGCTGCAAAGTATTTCAAAAAGTATGGATTGGCTATGGCGCCAACAAAAATAAAGGCATTCAGTTGGCGCGAAATAACTGGATACTGAGCGTTGATGGCGATGAGATACCCGACCAGGCCCTGATCAACTCAATAAAGGGAATTGCCTGCGACGATGATAAAACTGTCTACGATATAGCTTTTAAAACATATTTTGGCAAAAAGCTTATCCGCTTTGGTAACTGGGGCCGCGATCACCATATCCGCCTGTTCAACAGGCAATATGTTAAATGGAACGAAACGCCGGTACACGAAACACTGCAACTGCCGAAAAATGTTATCATAAAGAAACTGGCTGGCAACCTGCACCACTATTCAGTAAAAAACCGGGCCGAATACGAGAAGAAGACAATACACTACGCTCAATTAAGTGCCATAAAGTACCTTAAAGCCGGAAAAAAGGCAGGCCTGGTAAAGCTGTATTTGGCGCCCGTATTTCATTTTGTAAAAACCTACCTGTTTTTATTGGGCTTTTTGGATGGCAAAGAAGGCTTCATCATCTCGCGGATGGCGTTTAAAAATACATGGCTAAAATATTATTACCTTAGTAAAGCTACACAAAGCGTAAGAGATAAACCTTTATACCAGCATGACATACCTGCCATGGCATATAAGCTTAATACCCATGCGCGTGTTGAATAAACCGCAACATTGTTCATGAAAAAAAAGCTGGTAATTGATTTTTCGGCAAATACATTGCAGCTCGTCATCAACCAGTTGTTTGGGGTGATCATTTTTTATGTATTATCTGTAAATCTGGATAAAAATAGCTTTGGGCAGATTAACCTTGCTTTAGCAGTGCTGCTATCTGCATTCAACATACTTTCTTTTGGTATCGACCAGGTGGTTATTAAAAAAGTAGCGCATGGCGATGATGCCCAAACCGTTTTGTCGCTTTACGCTTTCCACGTATTGTTTACCGGCGGCCTGTTTTATGGTATCCTGTTATTAGGCAGGGCGTTTTTTATCCACGATAATGAAGTATACCGGCTTATATTATTATTGGGCATGGGCAAGCTCATGATCTTCTTTTCTACACCGCTAAAACAGGTTTCAAGCGGCATGGAGCGGTTTAAAGTATTGGCATGCATGCTGGTTGTATCCAACGTGTTAAGGGGCACCAGTCTGCTTGTGTTAGCTCTTTTACACCAGGTAAGCGTCGGCACTATAATATGGGTATTTATTGGTGGCGATGTACTTGAATTGGTTGTATCCTTTTATCTTTTCAGGCGCTATGTACGGGTGCCTGTACTTCCGGCCTGGAGAAAGTTACCTTACTTTGCCTTGCTGCGCCAATCAATACCACAGGTTGGGGTGGTGCTAATTACATCGGCCCTGGCCCGGTTTGATTGGTTGTTCATCGGGTTTATGGTATCGGCTGTTAGTTTGGCCGAGTATAGTTTTGCTTACAAAATATTTGAGATCTCTACCCTCCCCCTGTTAGCCATAGCCCCTTTAATTCTACCCCGTTTTACCAAATTGTTTAAAACAGGCGACCATCGGCAGGCCGATTTTAAATTACTCATCAGGATAGAACTTATCATTGCCGCGTTTACTGCTTTAGTGTTAAATATGTGTTGGAACCCGGTAGTTGACAACATAACCCATGGCAGGTATGGTGCGGTTAATACAACCACCATATTCATCCTCTCGCTCTGTTTACCCCTCATGTACCTGAACAACTTTTTGTGGACTATTTTTTTTGCGCAAAACAGGTTAAAAATGATCTTTCATTCATTCCTGATCACTTTTGTCGTAAACGTAGTTGGCGACCTGATATTAATCCCTTTTTACAAAAACGAAGGAGCGGCACTTGCTTTTTTATTGGCCTGCCTGGTGCAAGCTATTTTCTATCTGGCCAATGACAAATCGGGACTTAAAGGGTCTTTTTATACACTCGCCATTGCTATGGCATGTGCCTTTTTTAGCGGCCTTGCAGCCAAATTCCTGTTTCAAAACACATGGCTGGCGGCAACTATCGCGGTAGCATTTTACGGCTTATCGTTATTAATTACCACACAGTTAAAGCGGGATGACAGAGCAGGCCTGATTAGACTACTAAACTGGTAAAATAAGACATCTCTTGTTTTACACAGGCAACCAATACGGTTTTTAAGTCGTAATGACTTTAAATGCCCCAGGATAATGTTTGTTAACAAAGCAATCTTTTACATCAATAAATTAAAGCAAAAAGTAGATTGGAAGCTGCTGGCATTTTTGCTTTTGTTTTTAAACGTAAAAATCGGCATCAAGATCCCTGTTATCCTGCTGTTCACACTCCTGCAGTTTAATTTCAAATTCGGTTTCAGTTTCAAAAACTCCCGGCTGCCGCTATTTTATCCACTGGTAATTGCTATAGCGGTTATTAACTGGTTTATAGGCAAAAATTATACGCAACTTAACTATACCATTATGTTGTTGGCCGGTATAGGTTTTTGGGTATTATGCATCCTTGCCATTCACCAGGTTAAACTGGCTGTTGAGCAAAACCAACCTGCGGTAATACATCAAACCATCCTTGTTTTTTTTATTATCAATGCATTATTCTCGGCTGGCAACCTGGCTGCTATATTTTTAGAGACCCATGCCATAAACCCTTATACCTACCAGGGTCAGCTGCAAAAGTATTTTTTAAACACCGGCGATTACATAAGGGGAGTGACTTTTGACACCTCGACAACTAACGCAATGCTGAATGCTTTTGGCGTAATCTATTTTTTAACGCGCAAAAACGCCCTTATGCTTTTTATGTGCATGGCGACGCTACTGTTTACGGGCAGTAATTTTATCAATATTGTTATAGTGCTTGTTTTTTTACTGCTATTTATTTTCAAAACAGATCGTTATCAAAAAAGCCTGATTGTAATTTGCCTGGTTTTTTTAGGCATTTTTATGGCGAAGATTTCGCCTCAAAATAACCGCTATACCACCAACGCAATTTCGATACTGCTGCATAAAGATCCCAGCCCGGCCAAACCCTCGGTGTGGGCAAATGTACCCGTCAACGGAAGACCGGATAGTATATTAAGCTTTGACGAACGCCGGCAAAAACAGGCCATCGTTTTCAGGGATAGCATTTATAAAGCGGCCCATCCCCAAAAAACTGAGATAATAAAGCCCCAAAGTGAGCCTTACGAAACCGAAGGCGGCCGGATAGCAATTAAGGGCCCCGATATTAATTCGGCGCCTTATCAAAGCAGCAGGCAAACACCTCCCGAGCAAAAACAACTGGTGCAGTTTATTGATGCACACAAAACGGCATTGCCGGTCGCGGGGCAGGAAATTGTTGCACCCAGGCAGGATAGGCCAGGCAAACTGATTGGCTTTTTACAAACAACCAACTTTTTGCATCACCATATTAATAGAATAGTAACCGGCGCGGGTATTGGCAATTTTTCATCGAAGCTGGCTTTTAGAGCCACCGGACTTGGGTTTGCGGGAGGCTATCCGCGTAATTTCACCTACATCGGGCATGATTTTATGGTAAATCATCTCGACTTATATCTCAATTATTTCAGCAAAAGGGCGGGCTTCCATTCGTTAACCAATAGTCCGTTTTCGGTTTACGACCAGTTGTTAGCCGAATACGGCCTTATTGGTTTACTCATATTTGCCGTTTACTACCTTGGCTTTTTTGCCAGGCATTTTAAAACTTTAACCTACGGCCTGCCCCTTTTGCTGTTAATGCTGGCTGCATTTTTTATCGAATACTGGTTTGAGCAGCTTTCGGTTATCGTATTTTTTGAACTGCTGCTACTGTTAAATATCAAGGAAACCCAATCACCTAAACCTTTGGTAAATGAATTTTAGCATCCCACAAATAACGGTACTGATGCCAGCCTACAACGCGGGTAAATATATTGGCGATGCCATAACATCGGTGCTGCAACAAACTTTTACCGATTTTGAATTACTTATAGTAAATGACGGATCGACAGATAACACTGTTGACGTTGTCCGCTCGTTTGACGACCCGCGGATTGTGGTAATTTACCAGGATAACAAAGGTATTGCTGATGCCCTCAATAACGGGTTGAAATATGCGCGTGCCCCCTTCATAGCGCGCTTTGATGCCGATGATATTTGCTACCCCGAACGGCTGCAACTACAACATGATTTTATGATAGCCAACCCGGAGTACAGCGTAATTGGGTCGGCCGCTGATTATATTGATATGGAAGGGCATTTTTTGTTTACCCACAAGCCCCCGGCTTTTGATAACAACGAGATTCAGCAGTTAAAATATTCGGTTTGCCCATTCATTCACTCCTGTGTTTTTTACAAAAAAGATATGGTGATTAGCAAGGGTGGCTATAATGAGTACGCCTATACCTTTGAAGATCATTTTTTATGGGTTAATATTTTAAAAGATCAAAAGGCATGCAACCTTGCGCAACCCTTAATTAAAGTAAGGCTAAACCCCGAATCAATCACAATTGACGAAAAATGGAGGCCGCGTAAATTCAGGGATATCAAATACGCCACACTTAAAAACCGCGTGATAAGTAAACGGGAAGGCAGTTTACTGGCGGAGATGGGCGAAAAACAATATTCAGCAAAAATAAAACAGGGTTCTTATTATGCGCTTTGTGGTAAAAAATTGCTGTTCAATAATTTCCAGCCTCAAAAGGCCCGCGTTCACGTAGCCAGGGCTATCAGCATCTCGCCTTTAAGGTTAGATAATTACCTGCTATATACCGTTAGCTACTTTCCCGAACGTGTAATTAATTGGTTGCATAAATTAATATCAGGAGGCGCTGCGATATGAAAGTTGCATTCATCACCCGGTCAACCTTGTATACCGTGCCTGGTGGCGATACCGTGCAGGTGGTACAAACCGCGCGCCACCTAACTTTTATGGGCATTACCGCAGATATAAAATTGACCAACGAACATATTAATTACAGCAATTACGATCTGCTGCATTTTTTTAACCTCACCCGGCCTGCCGATATCTTATACCATAGCCATAAGGCCGAAAAACCATTTTTAATATCAACCATATTATGTAATTACAGCGAATACGATCAGCAGCATCGCAAAGGTTTGGGCAGGCTTTTCAAATACCTGCCGGCAGATGGTGTGGAATATGTTAAAACCATAGCCCGTTACCTGCTTGGCCGCGATAAGCTGGCCAGTATGGCCTACGCCTGGAAAGGGCAGCGCAAAAGTATATTGGATATTTTGAGCCGGACAGCTATGATATTGCCCAACTCCAGATCAGAGTATCAAAGAGTATTAAACAATTACCCGGGCGAAGTAAAGCACATGGTAGTGCCAAACGGCACCGATCAGCATTTGTTTAAATATGATGCCTCGGTAAAAAAAGATGATAAACTGGTGCTTTGTGTTGCCAGGATAGAAGGAATTAAAAACCAGTTGAACCTGATAAAAGCAATAAATAATACGCCTTACCGGTTGCTGCTTATTGGCACCCATTCCCCCAACCAGGCCGCTTATTACCAGGAATGTCGTAAAACGGCTGCCGATAACATCACATTCATCGATCAGTTACCGCAATATGAGCTGGTAAAATATTATACGCAGGCCAAGGTACATGTATTACCAAGTTGGTTTGAAACCACGGGTCTCAGCTCGATAGAAGCTGCCCTGATGGGTTGCAGCGTGGTAATAAGCGACAAAGGCGACGTGAGGGAATACTTTGCCGACGATGCATTTTACTGCGACCCGGAAACACCGCAAAGCATTTTGGCCGCCGTTGAAAAAGCCAGCCAAGCTCCTGTTAACGAATGTTTGCGCGATAAAATTTTACAAAAATACACCTGGAAACAGGCTGCAACTCAAACTTTAAAAGCATATCAATCTGTATTATAACATGAAACTACGCATAGCCATATTAGGGATAAGGGGTGTACCGAATTATTACGGCGGGTTTGAACATATTTCAGAATATGTATCGGCCGGTTTGGTAAAGCGGGGTCATTCTGTAACTGTTTATAATTCGCATAATCACCCTTATCAGCAGGATAGCTGGAACGGTGTGGAGATAAGGCACTGCTACGACCCTGAATACCTGGTTGGCACCGCCGGCCAGTTTATTTACGATATGAACTGCCTGTTAGACGCCCGCAAACGAAATTTTGACGTGGTAATGCTTATGGGCTACACCAGCAGTTCGGTTTGGGGGCAGCTTTACCCTAAAAACAGTACCATTATCACCAATATGGACGGCATGGAGTGGAAGCGGACTAAATATGCTAAACCGGTACAGCAATTTTTGAAATATGCCGAAAAGCTGGCAGTTAAACACAGCGACTACTATGTTGCCGATTCAAGGGTGATAAAGGCGTACCTGAAGGATAAGTATAACATTAACAGCAGATATATTCCCTATGGGGCAGATATTTTTACTGATTTTGAGCGCGAGCAATATGACATGAACGAAGCGCTTAAAGAGGACTATTTTTTGCTGATGGCGCGCATGGAACCCGAAAATAATATTGAAGCTATCCTGGAAGGTTTTAACAGGAGTAATTCGGGCAAAAAATTTAAAGTTTTGGGCGATACCGGCAATCGTTTTGGCAAGTTCATCACCAATAAATTTGCCAATGATGAACGCATACAATTTAAAGGTGCCATTTTTGATACGCCTAAAGTACGTTCGTTACAAAACAACTCTTACCTCTATTTTCACGGCCATAGCGTTGGCGGCACCAATCCGTCGCTGTTGGAGGCCATGGCCAGCGAAGCCCTCATTGCGGCGCATAATAACCCTTTTAATAAATCGGTATTAAATACAGATGCATTTTATTTTTCCAATGCAGCCGAAGTTACCCACCTTGTGGAGAATGTACAGCGTAAGGCACCCGAGAAAAACATGGTGATGAATAATCTTCATAAAATTCAATACCAGTTTAATTGGGAACGTGTAATTGACCAATACGAGGAGTTTATCATCGAGAGCTATAAACACAAAAACTATGAAGCAATTATTGCTGATAAATGATAGTAATGCTAATAAGGTAAGTTATTACCACATGATGCTGTTGATGGCAAGCCTGCCGTTTGACAGGTTTTACAGCCATATTATACTTATTAGTTTTATTGCGCACATGCTTATCCATTTGCAAAAAGAAAAACTAAGGGCTGTGTTCACATTAAAAACCGCATTACTGCAGTCTGTTTTTTTTGTTACGCTTATTGCCACGGCTTACTCACGGTACCCTGCCGAAGCCTTTAACGAATGGGTGTTGCGTTTACCTGTGTTGGTTTTTCCGGTAATGCTGTTGCTTAATAACCTCGATATAAAAAAATACAGGGCTAATCTTTTATTGGCTTTTGCACTTGTGTGTACTGTAACTATCATCTACCTATATATTGATGCGCTATTTACTATTAAATATTACCATTTGCCGTTTAAAACTATTTTTTCGCCGGCATTTACCAATCACAATTTCTCGGAGCCGCTTGATATACATGCTACTTTTTTTTCCTTACAGTTGGTGATAGCATTGGTGTACCTGTTAACGTTATTGTTTAAACCGCTGCGATTACCTGTTAAATTAATTTACTGTGTTTGCAGTCTCAGTTTGTTATGCGGGCTTATTCAGCTAAGTTCAAAATCAATACTGGCAGTTTTGTTTATAGTTATTAACCTGGTGCTGCCGTATTGCTTGCTCAATGGTAAAAACAGGCTGAAGTTTATATTGGCCGGTATTGCTATATCTGGGTTAGCTTTTATAATAGTTTTAAATGAACCTTCGTTCAAAGAACGCTATTTAACCAGCTTAACGGATGATTTTTCGGCATTCAAACCGGGCGAAAGTACTGACTCGCGCTTGGCCCGTTGGCACGTGGTAGCCAAACTTATTAAACAGAAGCCTTTAATTGGCTATGGCTCTGGTGCTGAGCAGGCATTATTACACGATGATTTTTTTAAGGCCAAAATGTACAACTCTTTTTTGGCCAATTTAAACGCCCACAACCAATACCTCAGTTTTCTGGTAAAATCGRGCATTTGGGGACTGATTGTTTATTTGGTAACACTTGGGTATGGTTTTAAAACAGCCATCAAAAAAAAAGATGTAGTATTTATCAGTTTTATGTTGCTGATTATTATTGTTTCGCTATCAGAAAATGTGTTGGACGCCGATAAAGGTGTTATGTTTTACAGCTTGTTTTTTGCGTTCCTGCTATTTTCTGGCGGTGAAGAGAAGCCCGCAGATATCGTCAGAAATAAAAGCCACGAATATTTAGATGAAGTGGCAACCAACAGTTTAGCGCTTACGTCATACTAATGTTGTGCCGCCTATAAAATGGTAGATAGTTCTTAGTAGAAAGTCCTAAGTTACAAGCCCAAAAACGGCGAGATAAAATTCAGACTCAAGACTCAGAACTTAAGACTTAATACTATAAATAATGCAGATCAGGTCCGTTTTTAATCAACCAAGCTTCAATACCGTGTCAGAAATTAAAAAGAACATATTAACTACACTGGCCTATTTTGATGCATTTAACTATCCGCTCACCCGCGAAGAGGTATGCTTGTTTTTGCCGGTGAAATTTGATCGCAAAACGTTTGACGATGCCATGACCTGCCTGATTGAAACCCGGATGGTATACCGTTTTGATAAATTTTACTGCTTAAAAAACGACCAGTACCTGGCACAGCGCCGTAATAAAGGCAACCAAAAGGCTATTGAAATGATAAGTACAGCACGCAAGGTTGGCAGCTTGCTTATTAATTTCCCTTACGTGCGGGGTATCGCTATTTCGGGCTCGTTATCTAAAAATTATGCCGACGACCAATCAGATATCGACCTGTTTATAATTACCGCGCCAAACCGCCTTTGGATAGCGCGTACGCTGATGCATTTTTTTAAGAAGTTAACATTCGTGGTAAACAAGCAACATTGCTTTTGCATGAACTACTATGTGGATGAACAAGCACTTGAAATAGCCGAAAAGAATATCTATACTGCCACGGAAGTTGTTACACTGATACCTATCCAGGGCGACACTACTTTTGCTGATTTTTTTACAGCCAACGCCTGGACACGTAAATATTTGCCTAATCATATTATGCGGGTATCAACCGCAAAGTCGTTTAAAAAGAATTGGTTAAAAAACCTGGTTGAGTTTTTACTTAACAATAAACTGGGCGATTTGTTGGACGATGGTTTTATGAAAATTACATCGCGCAGGTGGAATGAGAAAACCAGGCAGCAAAAACTTAACGACCATGGAATTTTATTGGCCATAGCCGCCGATAAGCATTGCGCCAAACCAGATCCAGGAAATTTCCAATCAAGCCTGATTAAGCGCTTTCAAAATAAAGTAGCCCAATTACTTGCCGAAGACCATCATAGCGTGGCCAATTGATGGTAAAAGCTTAAAGCAGAATGCACAAAGCTGAAAGCCCGGAACATTGGTCTTCAATTTTATAAAGGTATTTATAACGGCTCGATGTTTTTTATTTTCTTTTTAGATACCACAAGCCCGGTTACCACCAAAACAGTTCCGGCTATTGCGTAAACCGAGATTTGTTCACCAAGTAAAAGGTAACCAAAACCGTACCCAAATACAGGCGTAAGGTAAAGCCATGTACCTGCGGTTACAGCATCCTGGCCAACCAGGTATAGCCATAACTGGTTGGCGATAAATGAGAGCACCACAATTAGCCAAAAGAGGGATAAAAACAAGTTAATATCAATGTGGTGTACATGCTGCTGCTCAAATAGAGGGCAAAACGGCAACAAAATTATTCCACCTACAAATACCTGCCAGATATTGAATGATACATTAGGTAGGCTGATACTTAAGGTAGAGAAGTAAACACTGCTTGATGCATAGGCAAAAATGTAAATAAGCAGCAATATAATACCCAGTGGTTTTATACTGGCATTAGGCAAAGCCGCTGCCGAAGCCAGCACCAGACCGGTAAATGCAATCAGCATCCCGATAATTTCGAACCTGGTAAGTTTCCGCTTAACAATTATTGACGAAAATAGCGCGATTAGCAAAGGAGCAACCGCTATAAACAACATACTGATGCCAGCCGAAGCGTATCGCTGGGCGGCAAAGAACGAGCCCAATGTTAAGGTAGTGCATAAAAAGCCGTAAATGATAATACTTTTCCATTCGCTTTTTAGTGGCCAGAAACGTTCTTTCCTTACCAGGCCAAAAAAGGGACCGAATATGAAGCCGGTGGCTATAAACCGGATGCTGGCCAATATCAATGCATCTGCCGAGCGGATTCCGAATTTTACAGCGACAGACCCGGTTGCCCAAAGGATACTAAACAATAAACCGGGAAGGATTTTTTTTAACATGGGCACGATTATATGGGCGCAAAGGTAGGATAAACACCAATTTAGAAACACGAATGCACGCGTATTTTTTCGAATTTCACAAATTACATGGATGGTTCTCCAGCTACCCGAATGGATGTTATAGGCAATGAATATTCTAAAGTAAATGCTTAATTCTCTGGTTTAGGGCTTAATTGAGCAGACAGGGTAAACGCATTTAAAGTAGGTTAACATAACTTAACACATTTCAGACACTATAGTATATAACTATTTAATAAACAGAATCTTGCATTTTAACAAGGTTAACATTAAACTGATGTAAATTCGTGAAATTCGGATAAATCAGTTCAAATTCGTGTGTACTATTTTTTCTCCAGCGAAATGATAAAGTAATCGCCGATATACTTCCAGGGCCAGGTACCTTTTAGCCGGTCTTCTTTGTTCTTCAGAAAATTATAAGCTTTGGGGTGTTTTTCGGCAAAGCCCTCTATATATGATGGCGGTACTATGGTACACAGGCCTTCGACGCTTAATACTTTAAATGTATTTTTTAAAACATTGATAATGAATGATTTATTATAATAAAAACACTTAAAGTATGCACCTTCAATATGGGCAGATCTTCCTTTGCTGCTAAAAAATCGCCTGAATGCAGTTTTGAACCGTCCTTTAAAAACAAGCAATGTTTCCCACAGGCAAAATGGAGATATGATAACTAAAGTTACCTTTCCGCCGGGTTTTAAAAGGCTATCAAATGATAACAAAACCTTTTCCAGCTCGCTGGTGCAGTTCAAACCGCCAAAGTTGGAAAAAATATGATCGTAAGGGCCTCGTTGCTTTAATTCATCCAGATGGGTAAAGGAGCAAATTTCGGTGCTTATATAATCTTTATAGGGTATTGCTTTTTGCTGAAGTTCTTGCTGCATTCCCGTTGATATATCAGTAGCATGAACTCGATACCCTTGTTGGGCAAAAAATAGGGCATCCTCCCCTGTCCCGCTGTTCAATTCGAGTATGCTGCCCGCCGGGTTTAAATATCGAAGTACATGCTCCCTTACACGGGCCCTTTTGTAATTGATGATGGTGTTGCCCGAGTAAATTTCGTCAAATACCGCAGATTGCCGGCTAAAGGCATCTGATGCGTTGGCTTCATTATTTACAAGGCTGATTTGGCTCATATGGTGTTCTCCAATTTTTGAAGTTTAAACCCTTCTATCAAAGTTGCCGGGGCATGATAAATAAACGATGCGGCCTTCCTGATACGTTTTAAACTGGGCTGAAATGGATTTTTCAATAGTTTTACCAGGCTGTTTTTAGCCAGGTGGGCATGATAATTTTGATGCACATAGCGGTGTAGTTGTTTATAGTATGCTGCGCTAAAAGTGTTGCTAAACATCAGCGCCATCTCGTCAGAGTCTGTCCAGTTTGTTTTTTGGCGCAGGTCGGCTTTTACTTTTTCATAAAACAGGGTCCCGGGCAATGGGTACGATACCGATATTCCGATTTCATGAGGCAACAGGCTATTGATCATGTTGATAGTAAGCGCGATATCGTCTTTTATTTCGCCTGGGTAGCCAAACTGGATAAAGAAAGACGGCTTTATGCCATGCTTTTTCATCAGTTGTGTGGCTGTTGCTATCTGTTCAACGGTTGTACCTTTATCCATAGCGTCCAGTATCTTTTGCGAACCGCTCTCGGCACCTATCCACACATTTTCGCAACCAGATGCGGCCAGTGCAGCCACGTCTTCATCATCCAGCAACAAATCCGCCCGCGACTGGAGTTTGTACCTGAACTGTAGCCCCTCCGTTTTTACCAATTGGGCAAACTGCTTTACCCAACCGGGTTTTAAGCCAAAAATATCGTCGCAAAACCAAATATGGTCCATGTTGAACATGGCTTTCAAAAGCTTAAGCTCGGCAATCACATTTTCGGGACTGCGGGAGTTGTAGCGATTTCCGTAAATGGGTTTAGCACACCAGTTGCATTTAAAAGGGCAGCCACGGGTAGTACCTACATTCATCGAGAAATATCCCGCATGTTTAAGCCAGCTTTCGCGGTAAGGGGTAATATCAACCAGGTCCCAGGCAGGCAGCGGCAAAGTATCCAGATCTTTGAGCACCGGCCTCGCAATAGTTTTAAAAGGCAGGCCATTTTTAATATAGGCAAGTCCCTGTATTTGTTCAATATCTTCAACGCCGCTTTTTATAGCGTTGGTAAGTTCCAGTAAAGTTTGTTCGGCTTCGCCGATGATTACAAAATCAGCCCCCTCGTTCAAATACTCCTTATACCGGTCTGTGGAGTCGGAACTGGATACAATTACGGTGCAACCATACTTTTTGGCCAGCTTACACATTTTAAACGCAGCCTCGCGCATATTGGTAAGGCACATTTTGGTGAGATAGTTAAACCCATCGTCATAAATCACAAAAAAGCCTGGTTTATTTTGGGTTATGGCGGGCATAACATCAAGCGCCGCGTGCGAAAACATGTTATCAAAAAACGATACGTTATAACCATGAATCCGCATGTTGGATGCGGCATATAATGTGCCCAGGGGCGCATACGGCTGCCCTATTGCCCATTGCTTAGGATCGAACCGTAAAAAGTAGGAATGGGTGAACAATATATTATTTAACTGCTCCATAAAATTAAGATAGACGGGTTAATGGCGACAGGTTAAGCGAACAAACACATTTTAAACAGGTTGGATGCGTTGATGTATTCAACGATTTGCGGAAGGCGATTGCATCAGGGCTATTTAAAATTACCTGGAGCGATGAATCCCTGATGTTACCCATTGGTTCCAAAAAGAAACAAGGCCTAACCGTTCCATCGGCTTCAACTACGGTTGATACCCATGGTGCATTGCATTTTTTAAACGGGAATTCATTTAAACCATAAAAAGCCGCGTAATAATGGTAGATATCCTGGATCTTCTCTTTGCTTTCGGCAATAAAACCGTTGTGAAACTCTTTATCAAATTCTTCAAACAGGTAACTTATCACTTCGCAAAGTTCGGGCAATTCCTTTTCCGATATCAGTATTTCGTTTTGTTTAGGCTCGGCCCAGGCCTGCTGGCGGTTAAATGCATGACTGCTTACATCGGCAGGTAAAAAACTTACCTGATTAAGCCCCATCTTTTTGGCTTCGGCAATAATATTGGCCCAGTTGCGGTAGTTTAAACGGTGTATCACCGTTCGCCCGGTTATCCGGTAAGCAGGGTTGAGTTTTTTGATGTACTCCACTCCTTCTTTCAGCTTTTTAAAAGCGTTGGGAATGTTGCGGATGGTATCATGCAGCGGCTCGTCGCCGTCAATAGAGACAATTACCTCGCTAACGTATTTCAGGATATCGCCGGCATTATTTTTTATAGATAAACCAGTAGTCAATAACACCACGCTGATGCCTGCATCCTTTAAAATCCGGCACAAGGTAAAAAAGTTGGCGTTCAGCAAAGCCTCGCCTCCAGACATCAGCACCTGCATGGTACCCAATGATTTTAATGAGGTTAATAGTCCTGTAATATCAGCTTCTGTCAGTTGCTTCAGGTTTTTGTTATCCTTCCAGATATCACACATTACGCAACGGCAGTTACAGGCGCTGTGGGGCATTAATATTACAATAGGCAAGGCTGTAACCCTGTGCGTTTGCAGGGTACGGTAGCGCTTAAAAGTATGCAACACGTTTTGCCCGGTCATTGGTTAGGGTTTAATTCTTATCCAGTAAAAAATGTTTCTTTTGATGATCTTATTTAAAAACGACGTGGGATTAAACATCACCTTGTGCTTATAATGCATCACCTGTTTTAATGGATGATGAAAATAGTACTGCGCCATTTCCGGAAAGCCTATTGACGTAAAATAATCCTTGCTCCTTTCGGCTGCAATTTCAACCTCACCGGAATGATAAAAATGGGTGTCGAGTACATGGACGCGCCCCGCGGAAGTAAGCAAACTGAATGCATCGGCCATAACGTCCTTAATGCAGGGGAAGTATTGGATAGACGCCGCAAAAATGATGACATCAAATTGCGTTCCCCCGGCAAACGAAGTGCTGGTAAATGGGGCATGGATAAATTTAAGGTTCTTTTTTTTGAACACCCTGTTTGCCTGCTCAATTTCTACACCGTTAGGATCAATGCCAATTACTTTAGCTTTAGGGATACCCGCAAGTTTGGCCGAAAGCCAGCCGTTGCCGCAGCCAACCTCCAGGATATCCAATGAACGCCGTTGTTTTTTCAAGAAAGCGATTAACTGCTCAGCCGAATGCTTTCTCATTTTCCACTCCTTATGATATCGGTGGCCCGAATCAATTTCAGGCAGGCGTGCCACTTGTTTGTTTGTATACAGCCTGCCCTCTTTATCGCGCACGGCAACATACATGGCCTCAAACGCTTCAGGAGCAATTGTGGCTACATTAGGGGCAATATCGTTTAAGTTAAAGTTCGACAAATCATTAACCATTTAAAATCCGGATATTTCAGGTTGGCGGTATTTCCAAAACCGCTGTAGTAATTTTATTTCGTAAGGGTATTTATACAGGTTGGCTTTGTACCGTAAGTTGGAAATGAATTTAATCGACTTCCGCTTTAAGTCATTTAACCTGATATCAGTCACGGTTGGGTACACGCCGTTTAGCACAGTTTCAAAATTGCGTATCTTATCAACCATCTCGGGTTTTAACCACGGGGTAAGCGGGTTTTTTCGCAGGTCGAAACTTTCCCAGGCGGGGCTCATCCAGTCTTCCAGGGTTTGAGGGTATTGAAAGCCCTGGTCTAAAACCTGCTTATACAATTCCGATCCTTCGGTGGGCACGGGCGTGTAGGTATATAAAACAATCTCGGTACGTGGATTAACGGCTTTAACCTTCTTGATAAAATCAATTTCAAAATCTATTCCCGCCTGTACCTTTTCTGGCGTTGCTGCCGGTGTTCCTAATACAAAGGAATATTCAGGAATAATGTCAAATTTCTTCAATCGCTCCGCAAACCGGATAATCTGGTCGCCGGTTTGTGTGCCTCCTTTATCCAGTTGCTCCAATACCTCGTTACTCCCGCTTTCGGCACCAAAAAATATAATTTTGCAACCACCACGACGTATTTGCTCTAACGAGGCATCGCTGAATTTATCCATGGTATCAATACGCGCCATCCCCCACCACGACATATTTTCGGGCTCTATTAATTTGGCAAATTCAACAGTGCGCTTCTCTGATACAAAAAAGTTATTATCATGAAATTCAATAGCATCCGCTCCCCATTTGTCCTTAATATATTTAACATCTTTGTAAACCTGTTTGGCCGATTTAGCTTTCCACCGTGCTTCATATATAGGCACCACAGCACAAAACGAGCAAGTGAACGGACAACCAATGCTGGAGTGATAGGCCATCGTACGTTGCCCCAGGTAAGTTTTACCCAAATATTTTTCTATCGGGTAAAAAGTACCCAGTTTATCGTAGGGTAATGGCGGCAGCGAATCCTGGTCAAGCAAGTCTTCTTTAATGGTCTTGGTAATTTTGCCGTCGGCCTTATAAATCAGATTTTTAATAAACTCGTAAGGTTCATGGTTCTCCAAAGCGTCAATAAGGCGGGGAAATGCTTTGTCGCCGGGGCCGTTAATGATAAAATCAACAAAGCCCGAATTCAGTACAGCTTTGGGCTGGCTCGACGGAAAATATCCTCCCCAAATCATGGTGGTATAGGGATACCGTTCTTTAATGATTTTTGATAACGGAATAGCTTGCCTTAATTGCGGGCCAGGCATTACGGTAAATCCCAGGTAACCAAACTCGCCTGTTTTTAAATAACTTTCTATTTTACTTAGCGGATCTGTTTCGCAATTACCATCAACAATTACCCAATCATACTTGCCCTCAACCGATGCGGCAATATTTAAAATAGAATTAGGAATGCGGTGCTTATAAAAAGCGCTTTTAGGGTTATACAGTAAAATCTTATTCATGTGTTATTGGCAATTAATGGCGGCGGCGGATGTTATTCCGCCGTCGCCAACCCAGATCAACATTAAACTATTCATAATACATTACGGCAGTAAAACAGTGGAGGTTGCCTGCGACAAAATAAAAAGCGCGGGGCAACCTTAAAGACTTCCAGGCCGTTATTGTTATAAAAACGCGCACAATGCTGGCAACAGTTAAAAACTATATAAAAAGC
Source organism: Mucilaginibacter sp. P4_D1 (assembly GCF_056401935.1). Classification (NCBI taxonomy): domain Bacteria; kingdom Pseudomonadati; phylum Bacteroidota; class Sphingobacteriia; order Sphingobacteriales; family Sphingobacteriaceae; genus Mucilaginibacter; species Mucilaginibacter sp. P4_D1. Next base: position 164,292 of record NZ_JBFUIJ010000008.1, on the reverse strand, counting down.
AAAATAACCACCCCCGTAACCGAAAAAGGTGTAGTAGAGGCTTACGACCTGTGGGCTTCTGACTACGATATGCAGCCTGGTAACCTCATGCTGCACCTTGACGGAATACTTTTTAAAGGTTTGTTGGAAGGTCTGGATCTGAACGGTAAACTAATAGCCGATATAGGCTGCGGTACCGGCAGGCAATGGCCCGCTATATTTAATAAACAACCGGCTGCGCTAACCGGCTTTGATGTATCTGCCGGAATGTTAAAAAAGCTGAAGGATAAATATCCTGACGCACATACACTCAAAATTACCAATAACTTATTTTCGGATGTTGCCGATGGCTCTTTCGATATTATAGTTTCAACACTCACCGTTGCCCATATTGAAGATATAGATGAGGCGATGCATGCCTGGAGTCGTTTGCTTAAACCCGGAGGCGAGATCATCATCACCGATTTTCATCCGCATACACTGGCATCTGGCGGTAAGCGCACCTTTAAACACGGTAATACATTAATGGCGGTGCGTAACTATGTACACCCGATATTTACTATTAAGGAAGCGCTTATAAGCAATGGTTTCAAGCTCATGACCCAGCAGGAAATAAAAATTGACGAAACCATGAAGCCGTTTTACGCAGATGCCAACGCGCTACATGTTTACGAAAAATACCTGGGCTTCCCTGTTATTTATGGTATTCATTTAAAAAAAGAAAAATGATACTGGGGAATGTGGTAACGGCCGACAGCGGACAAACGTTTGATATTAAAATTGAAGGCGAAAAGATTGATACCGTAAGTTTAACAGCCTTAAACGCCGATGAGCAGTTATCGCTTTATTTTGAAAACTCCATCATTTTCCCCGGCATTGTCAATTCGCACGATCACCTTGATTTTAACCTTTTCCCGCAGCTGGGCAGCCGGATTTATAATAATTATACCGAGTGGGGGGCAAATATTCACTGGGAGTTTAAAAAAGAAATTGCTGCTGTGCTTAAGGTGCCCCGTCACCTGCGGATACTTTGGGGGATATACAAAAACTTGTTGTGCGGCGTTACAACCGTGGTAAACCACGGGGAGCGGTTGAGCATTGACAATGCCCTGTTGAATATTTTTGAGGAAACACAAGACCTGCATTCCGCATCGTTTGAAAAGCTCTGGAGATTAAAGCTCAATAATCCATTGAAACGAAAATTACCCGTCGTTATCCATACAGGTGAAGGATCAGATGAACTGGCCTCCCGCGAAATAGATGAACTGATTAGCTGGAATAAATTTGGCCGCCCCCTGGTGGGCATACACGCGGTAGCCATGAGCACGCAACAGGCCCCCTATTTTAAGGCTTTAGTATGGTGCCCCGAGTCGAACTTTTACTTATTAAACAAAACAGCCGATATCCATAAGCTAAAACCGTTCGCCGATATTCTTTTTGGAACCGACTCTACCCTTACCGGCAGTTGGAATATATGGGACCACATCTGCATAGCACGTAATACCGGTATGCTTAGCGACCAGGAACTGTACCAATCACTCAACAAAACTGCCGCAAAAGCCTGGAATATGAACACCGGCGAAGTTATTGGCGGCAAATATGCCGACCTGGTGATCACGAAAGCCAGCAGTTCTAAAGGTGATCACGAAGCTTTTTTTACTACCCGGCTGGCCGATATCCAAATGGTGATTCACAGGGGAAACATCCGACTGTTTGACCAGGACCTGCTTATTGCATTAGCAGGCAGATTAAAGGGAAAATCCTTTAGTTTGATAAAGCTGGATGGTGCCTATAAATATGTTGAAGGAAATATCGGGAAGTTAATGGTCTCTATTCAATCGTACTTGCCGGGTGTTGTTTTCCCTGTTACCTTTATACAACATCAAATTATCTAAAATTGATAAAACTTGTTGACCTTGTTTACTATTCACATTTAAACTATACCCGGCCGCAGGACGTAACAGAAAAACATGCCCCGGCGCTGGCCTTTGCTCCCTACCTTAAAAATAAGCTTGATTTTACATTTGTAAAGCACGCCGCTTTTGAGCAACATGTGGTGATGAATGGAGTACCTTATTATTTTTTTAAAGGCAACAACAGATTCTGGTCGATAACCATAAAAGCGCATCGCTTTATAAAAAAAATGAAGCCAGATATCGTGATGGTACAAGGCCTGGTATTCCCGTTACAGGTAATGTTTTTAAGATTGCTTTGCGGCAACAGGTTTAAGCTGGTCATACAGCATCATGGCGAACTACCTTCAGGTAGCTTAAAAGGCCGGCTGCAAAAGGTGGCCTGCACTATGACGGATGCATTCCTTTTTACTTCGGCCGGCAATGCGGATACCTGGAAACAAAAAGGCATTATTAGGTCTGGTGCCCGGATATTTGAGTTATTAGAAGCTTCTACAGCTTTTAAACCCGTTGATAAAGAGCTTGCTAAAAAGTATACCAAGGTTACCGGCGATGCAAACTTTATCTGGGTGGGCCACCTAAATGCAAATAAAGACCCTTTAACAGTTTTAAAAGGTTTCCGGGATTACCTGCCTGCAAACCCGGGTGCAAAATTGTACATGATTTACCAAAGTGAAGTACTTTTAAGCGATATAGAAGAGCTGATAATATCTTCCGCCCAACTACGGGATGCCGTTATTTTAGTAGGCGAAGTTGCAAATAACGATTTGCCTTATTGGTTTAGCGCGGCAGATTTTTATATATCGGGCAGCCATAAAGAAGGCAGCGGTTATGCTTTGTTAGAAGCCATGGCCTGCGGTTGCATTCCCATTGTTACCACCATCCCATCTTATCAAAAAATCACAGTCAACGGTCAGCATGGTTTTTTATATCCCGCAGGTGATGCCAATGCTTTGGGTCAAACCCTTAAAGCGCTTGAGGGCGCAGACTGGCAAAAGCTTTCGGCAGCTGTTTTAAAGCATTTTAACAAAAAACTAAGTTTTAAAACCATAGCCGATGACCTGGTTGATATTTGCCATCAATTAATTCACAAATAAGGCGGTAACGCGGGCCGCTATCTCTTCGGTAGTGTATATCAGCACGGGCTCATGTTCCAGCTGCTTATCATTCAACATTGCTTTGATAATAACCGGCAGATCTTCAGCGTTGCCGGGAACGTGATGCTGTGTGGGCCTTATATTCATTCCGTTAACCAGGCTCATCACCTGGCAGCCTGCATATAAGGCCTCGCTTAAAACAGTACTATAACCCTCATAAGCCGATGTATGCAAAAATATTTTCGATCGCTGCATCATCGCCAGCACCTCCGGGTGTGGTAATTCACCTTTTAATTCGATGTTATTTTCCAGCCCAAGCCTGTTTATCTGTCTTCTCAACTTTTCCATTTCCGGGCCCTTGCCACATATTACCGTTTTTAACCCCGGAAATTCAGCAACCAGGCTTTTGATAATATTTACAAAAAGACCATATTGCTTAAGCGGGATGAGCGAACCTGCACCCATAATGTCGATATCCCGATCAGCAACGCAGGCACCAAAAAGCGTAACATCAATACCTGTAGGGATAACATGCGCCGGTTGGATACCATAGTTTATCCTGAATTCCGTTGCCAAAAAATCCGATATCGCTATTACCGAGCCGCCATTGGGTTTTATTCGGTTAACGTACTCATTACCTGCCTTTGCATCCTGCCCAAGCAGCCAGGGGTAATGTAATAAGCCGTTTTTTTTTGCGAAGCGGTTACCAATAAACGCACACTCCCCCATCCAAAAGCTTAATAAGCCTACAAGTTTGTACCCGCCATTCAGCTCTTTTAAGGTTTGCCATACCCGCCACCAGGTTATCAGCCTGAAAAGCTGCCCCCTGCCCTTACCTGCAATCGCAATAACCTCCACTCCATGCCAGTAATACCGGGTCGCCTTAAAAGGGTATTGAAAGCTAACCACGATGATATGTAACAGGGGATTGTGTTGTTTTAAAGCTTTTACAAAAATCTGCATAGGCGGTAAACATGTGGTATCGTTACCGTTTGCGGGGAAGCCCGGGGTTAATATGACCAATGCTTCAGGCTTATTCATTTATTAGGGGGATTATTTTGTTGCAATGCTTCAGGCTTGCAATGTTGTGTGTTATAAAAAATATGATCTTACCCTGGGCCGTTAATTGCTTTAGTTGGATAAGGATAGCCTCTTCGGCCTGCTGATCCATTTCGCCAAACGGCTCGTCCATGATCAGCACATCAAAGTCGTGGTACAATGCTCTTGCCAGGGCTATGCGTTGCCTTTGCCCACCGCTCAGGTTCTTGCCGTTTTCGCGCACTATTTTATTTATGCCTTCTGGGTAGCCGGATAACAAGGGGGCAAGTCCGCAAAAGGATATGGCTTCATCCAGTTTTGCCGTATCGTATTCCTTACCATCAGCAAGGGTAATGTTTTTAAGGATGGTATCGTGAATAAAGTAGTTTTGCTGTTTTACATAAGCTATTTTATTCCAGTATTGCTGTCTTTTTTGGGTATTCGCTTGTTTACCATCTATGTAAATATAGCCCGATTGGGGCGTTAAAAAACCAAGCAATAAATTAATGATGGTTGTTTTGCCACTGCCAGACGCTGCCGATAAACCAACAAAATCGCCTGCGCAAACATCGAAACTAATGCCCGATACTACAGGCTGGTCTGCGTAACTAAAATAAACATTGTGAAAACGAATAGAACTGATGGGTTCAGCAATATTAAGCATACCCGCCTTTGGCAACGTGCCAGGTTCTTTTACAGCAAGCAAGTCATTCAGGGTAAATTCGTAGGTTTTTATTTGCCCCATACTGTTCAGGATTTTAATAATACCGGGGATAATTTTGTAGGCAGCTGTAATAAAAACGCCAATGGTAAGCACATCAACCACTGCGCCACGTACAGCCCATTTGTTTATCAGCACCAGGATAAAAAAACCAAAAATGGCAAAAATCTCTACCAATCTTGCTGGTAGCCCCTGTAGCGTTTGCTGCGTTGCGATATTGTTATTAAGCCGTTGCTGGTAACCCACGTACCTATCGGCCAGGAATGTGTGTTTGTTGTAAATGTTACTTTCTATAAACCCGGCTAACGATTCCTGTAAATACTGGATGCTTTTCTCGCTCGCAATTTTTGTTTGTTCGCGCACCTGTTTAGATTTCCGTTTGATAAAATAGGCCAGGGTAATTATAGGCGGTAACAGCACCAGCAGTAATAAAAAAAACAGCAATGGTTGATAGATCAATATGGCACCGATGGTAAATAAAATAAGCAGGCTTTGGGATATAATTTGCTGAACATTATTGAGGATGTAATGGCTAAATTCGATAGGTTGCTGGCTTACCTGGCGGATGTGTACCGATGAATCGACATTAACAAATTTGATATACTCATCTTTCAGGTAATGCAGGATATTCCTTTTTGACAATCGCGATGCTACCCCGTAAAAAAAATGATGCTGAAACCGGGTAATCAAATAACCGAGCCAGTTTTTGCCGCAATACAGCAGCATAAATAAACCGATTGGCAGTATAGATTGCTGTTTAAGCCAGCTAAGCCGCAATAAATGATGTTGAACTGGAGTGCCCGAGGTATAAAGCCCTATGATGATAAGCAATGTACCTAAAAAGGCAATATCAAGCACGCTGATAAACAGATCGAGCAGGATGAGCCTGTACAACTTGTTTTTTTCGGTTACGCTAAGCAGCGTGAGTATTCCCTTAAAAATGTGTTTCAAAATGCCGTAATGACAAAGTCTTTTAGTACTTCATCATTACGGCACAGGGCGCGTAATGGTTGCCCGTTGTGTATGTTAAGTCTTGTGTTTTAATTTATGAGTCTTGAGTTTGAACTTCGAAGTTCTACACCCTAAGCCTGAAGTTAGAAGAGAATATAAAACCCGGGACGTGGAACTTTAAACTATGACGAAAACTCAACACTCAGAACTCAAAACTTATAACTATTGCACAAGTTTAATCTCAACCCTGCGGTTCAGAACCCGTCCTTCTTCGGTTGTATTATTGGCAATAGGTTGACTTTCGCCATAGCCTTTAACGGCAAGATTATCTGCACTGATGCCGCTATTTACCAGGTAAGTTTTAACCGAGTTGGCGCGTTGGATTGATAATTCCATATTACGTTCGTCGGTACCCTCTGCAGATGAGTTTCCGTTTAAAACAAACTTTACAGATGGGTCTTTTTTCAACTCGATAACGGCCTGGTCAAGCGCTTGGTACGACGCTGTTTTTAACACCGCCGAATTAAATTCAAATTGGATATTAGTAAAATTATAGTTTGGTTTTGCAGGTGCTGGCGGCGGTGTGGGCGCAGGAGCAGCAGCAGGCGGCGGCGTTGGTTTCGGTGCCGGCGCGTACATTTTTTCAGTTTCAACAGGAGCTGGTTTTTCGGCTAATTTCTTGGCTTTACAAGCCGGAAAAGTAATGGCCACTAAAGCAATAAGCGATAAAAATAAAGGGGCTTTTAAAAACTTCATAGTTGGTTTTGATTTTTCGGTAAACATAAAAAATTATTTGCCATATGGCTTTAGCGCCCATACAGCATTATTAAAAAAAGGAATTAAATGACAATTTGTTTAGCATGCGCATTATCCTTAACTGCCAGTTAGAACGGGAAATTGCCGGGATAAGTATTGTTAAGTTAAGCTACCCTATATATTACCTCAGTGTATATTGTGGATTTACCGTGGTGTATTTATTAATAATTAAGTATTTCTACGCAGTTAAATTCCGTACAACTACCGGGAATAATATAAGGTGAATTATGTTATTTAGCAGAATCCTAAAACACATCAACATGAAAACCGATACTCCTTTTGAGCCAATTGAAACGCCGGATATACATTTTTTGCGCCGGATAGAAGTATTAAAGAAACACCCCGAGGTAAAACAATTAATGGGCTACGATCCCTGGGCGGCAGTGCTTACTTTTTTCATTGTGGCAGGGCAAATTAGCTTTGCGTGGGGTGTAAGTGTCTGGTTCCCTTCGTTTGGAACCTATTGGTGGCAAATTATCCTGATGTCATACGTGGTCGGCGGTACCATGAACCATTGGTCGGCCATGGCTGTGCATGAAATGGCACATAACCTGATGCTGAAAACACCTGCGCAAAATAAAGCGCTGGCCATATTTGCCAATATCCCGGTTTTGGTGCCGGGAGCTATCGCTTTTCGTACACACCATATGAAGCATCACTCCCACCTGGGTATCGAAGATGTTGATAACGATTTCCCGAGCCATTGGGAGGTGAAAGTGGTGGGCAAATCGGGAATCCGTAAATTTATCTGGTTGTTCTTTTACATATTTTTCCTGTTTTTGGTGAGGGGATTTGATACCAAACCAACCAAATGGGAATGGGCCAATATCATTACGCTGATTATCACCGATGCGTTGATTTTTGTGTTTTTAGGAAAGATTGCCATCATCTACCTCTTCCTATCCACCTTATGGGGATTCAGCCTGCACCCGGCAGCCGGGCATTTTATTCACGAGCATTTTATATTTGAAGAAGGACAGGAAACCAACTCATACTATGGCTGGCTCAACTGGGTTTGCTTTAACGTAGGCTACCATAATGAACACCACGATATTATGAATATACCGGGCCGTTTTTTGCCTAAGTATTATAAAATTACCAAAGAGTTTTACCAGCACCTGGATTCGACCCACTCCTGGACCCGAATGTTTTATGATTTTATTACCAAGCCCAATTTAGGTGCCGATAAACGCTACGTGCGAACAGAACAAATCAGAAAACAGGGAATAAAAATGGCCGAAGAAATGAAGCGAAGCCGGGAGATGGCGTAGTGGTCATTGGCCAATGGAAATAAACACAAATGGCGCATCTTTCGCTGCAACATTTGTGTTTATTAAAAAACTACCCGAGAGTCCTACACGTCACTCAACACCCTCTACTCAAAACTGACAACTCACTACTACTTCCTGCTCACCACCACACTCCAGTCGCTTCCGCTGCCTATTTTATAAGCATCTGCAAAACTGCCCTGGTTTAAGGCAAAAGACAATTGCATTAAACTATTCATGTACGCCAAAGGCTTGCCTTTAGCCACTTCGCCAAACGTATCGCTATAGGGAGCATCGCCCTCAAATTTCTTTTCGCCATCTTGGTAAATTACAAGGTGCAGGGTGTCTCCTACCTTAACATTCAGCTGTTTTACCAGGTCGTCGCCAATGTTTGTCCACAGGTTGCCATATTGAATATCAAGAATATCAATAGTGCCTTTTAGGGTTCCGCCTTCCAATATTGCTTTTTGGTAAGGAATTTTCACCACTTGTTTAGGCAGTTCAGGGCCAACTTGTTCATAAGTGATAACGCCCGCAGCCAAACGTGCGGCTGTGTAGGCATATACATCGCGACCATGAAAGGTGTATGATTTTTCGGATCCTTTACGGCGGTTGCGGGCCTCATCAATTTGCCTGATCTCGGCTATTCCCAGGGATTCAGCTATCAGCGTCAAGGTGCCATTATCCGGCGTAACAATATACTGGCCAGTTTTGGTTTTCAGCACAACAGACTTGCGAGCGGTGCCCACCCCGGGATCAACTACCGAAACAAATACCGTACCTACAGGCCAGTAATTTACGGTTTGATAGAGGCGATATGATGCTTCCCATATATTATAGGCTGGAATTTCATGTGTGAGGTCATAAAGTTTTAAATCGGCAGAAACGCCGGTTGCAACACCCTTCATGGCCGAGACAGCGCCATCTTTTACACCAAAATCAGATTGGAAAACCACAATTTTGTTTTGGGCATGGGATAAATAAGCGACAGAAATTAAAAGAATGGTAAGTAGTTTTTTGATCATATTGAAAAAATTATTGTGTACAAGGTGAGATGTCTTTTTCTGATCGCGGGTTTGCAGGCACACGCTTTTGGTAAATCTGCGACTATCACACAGCGTAAAATACAATAAAAAATTAAAACCATGTCAATGCAGGCAGTTCAAAAAGCAAAAAAAAGACCGCCCCAATTGGAAACGGCCTTCAAACCAAACTAACTACTTTATGAAAACAGTCTTTAATTATTTTACAGCTATTTCTCTCGATTGAAATTTAGCTTCTTCTTTTTTGGTAATGGTCAAAGTCAGGATACCGTCTGTATAGTCTGCTTCGATTTTTGAATGATCGGCACTTTCGGGCAAGGTGAATGACCTGCTGAATGAGTTGTAGCTATATTCGCGTTTGCTGAATTTTTTGCCTTCTTCAACGTTTTCAGTTTTCTTTTCAGACGAAACAGTTAATACGTTTTTATCTAAACCGATCTTCAAATCTTCTTTCTTCAATCCAGGTACAGCCAATTCAACGTGGAATTCATTTTCAGTTTCGCTAATGTTTACAGCAGGTATGCGGGCTACCAATTTTTCGCCAAGGAACGAATCATTTAAAATTGAATCGAATACATCGTTAAAGAATGGGCCTCTTGCGTTGTTTTTTAATCCGTTGTTAAATTTTACTAAAGTCATGATATGTATATTTATAAGTTTTTGTTTTTGTTAACTTCGTGAAGTATYAATCAACTGTTATACCAACAGGGAAAATCAATAATTAAAATGACGTTTTGTCACTATTAAAGATTTTTTACCGACAAAATGACACAAATGGCTGAAAAACTCACCGATTACAAATTCAAAACTGACATACCTATCCGATTTTCGGATATTGATTCATTAGGACACGTTAACAACGCCATATATTTAACCTACTTTGAGATAGCGCGCACCAACTATTGGAAAGACGCCATTGGCTGGGATTGGAATAATGCCGGCATTATCATAGGCCGCTCAGAAATTAATTACCTAAAGCAGATCACCGTTCAGGATAAGATAGCCTGCTACGTGCGCACCATTCGCATAGGCAACAGTAGCTTTGATGTAATGCACGTTTTGGTAAAAGTAACCCCGCAGGGCGAAGAAATTGTGACAACAGGTAAAACCGTTTGTATCAGCTATGACTACGCAGCCAACAAATCGGTATCCATCCCGCCGGATGAACGCAGGAGCATGATTGCATACGATGAGCCGAGATTGATATTGAATACGAATTAAGAATCGATTTGAAAATTTGAGAATTTGAAGATTTGAAAATGACAGAATCGAAAAAGAATTAATTTAAGAATTTAAAGATGATACAATCAGACGTTAATCCATTTTCAAATTCTCAAATTAAAATATCTTCCCCGGATTTAGAATCCCTTTCGGGTCAAATACACTCTTGATGCCTCGCCAAAGGGCAAAATGCACGTCAGAATATTTTATCGGCATAAAATCCTTTTGCACCAAGCCAATGCCATGCTCACCGGATAACGTGCCGCCCAACCCTACTGTAAGTTCAAAAATCTCCTTGATGCCGAATTTGAGTTTGCTGTTCCAGTCCTCATCGCTCATGTTGGCTTTAATAATATTTACGTGAAGGTTTCCATCGCCCGCGTGGCCATAACAAACTGATTCAAAGCCATATTTAGTACCTATTTCTTTTATTCCTTTAATCAGTCGGGGCAATTCGGCGCGGGGCACTACGGTATCTTCTTCTTTATAAATGGAGTTTGACTTTACCGATACAGCCATAGTGCGACGCAACCGCCAAAGTTCCTCTTTTTGTGCTGATGAATCGGCAAAGAGCACATCTTTGCAATCGTACGATTCTAACACCGCGTTAATTTTTTCGCAGTCGGCAAAAATCACGTCCTGGTTATTACCATCTACTTCAATCAGTAAAAAGGCCTGGATATCATCTTGTAAATCAAAGGCAATATCATCGTGTTCTTTCACCCACTCCACTCCTCTTCGCTCCATAAACTCCAATGCCGATGGTACAATACCGGCACGAAATATGGCAGAAACAGCCGAGCAGGCCGCTTCGTTAGTTGCAAATGAAGCCAGCATCAAAGCATCCAGCGTGGGCAATGGAATTAGCTTCACTACAATCTTGGTAATAATACCCAGCGTACCTTCCGACCCAATGAATAATTGGGTTAAATTATACCCCGATGCGTACTTAAGTGTATTTGCGCCTGTCCATATAATTTCTCCCGATGGTAAAACCACCTGCAGGTTCAATACATATTCGCGGATGGTACCATATTTAACCACCCTTGGCCCACCCGAGCCATGGGATACGTTGCCCCCTATAAAGCAACTTCCTTTACTTGCCGGGTCAACCGGATAAAGCAGGCCTTTGACAGCGGCCCGGTTCATAAACTCTTCGGTAATAACGCCTGGCTCAACCGTTGCCTGTAAATTAGCCTCATCAATCTCCAGTACTTTGTTAAAGCGTTCCATCGCTATCAGCAAACCACCTTTAATGGCCAGGGCACCGCCGCTTAAACCCGTGCCCGCACCCCGGGGTGTAACAGGGATCAGGTTTTCGCTGCAAAGTTTCATCAAAGCTGAAACTTCTTCAGGGGTTTGTGGCCGGGCAACCACTTCCGGGTAATAAACCAGGTCTTCAGTTTCGTCGTGGCTATATTTTTCAAGCTCGTCGTGCTGATTGATAACATTGCCCGCGCCAACAATAGCCATGATGGCATCTAATACCAACGGTGTTATTTTATTGTATTCCATTTTACTGCTTGTTATAGTTAACTGTAACAGCCGAGTGGGCAACCTTACCCAACAACGGTGGATTTAATTTTTTTATTTCTACCCGGATGCTTTCCACGTAAGGGTATTTCCTTTTTATTCTGTCTAAAATAGCTTGCGCCACGGTTTCTATCAGTTTGCGGGAATGTTTCATCTCCTCGCAAGCCATATAATATACCTTTTCGTAATCAACGGTGTGTTTAAGCTCGTCGTCGGCTGGTTCAGTCTGGGGGATAAAATCAACTGTGATATCTACCAGGAAACGGCAGCCTATTTTTTGTTCTTCGGGATAAAATCCATGGTATGCAAAAAATTCTGYACCCTGTAGGGCAATAGTAGTCATAGTTCAAAAGTAGCAGATTTTGTTGGTTTATAAATTGATTTATTTGTCGAAAAAAATGTTTAAAAGTTAAAATTCATTGGCTAAAAATGGAGTTAATTGGCGTTTACTTATACATTATTGCCATTCTATTTAACATGTTCTTTGTTAAATAGGCCATCCAAAACACATAGATGTTTTGGGATTTTATTTTTTTAAAAAAATAAAATCCGTCAAAAACCATGTTTAAACAATCTAAACATAGTTTTTGGCATAAAGTGGCTTCCGGTATCCAAAAACAGCGATTTTGGCTTTGTTTTGTCCACTTTAAATGCCATATATTTGCCCACCAAGTATAACATTATGGCCAAAACAGATCTGTACGAATCGCCCGATTATTATCAATTAGACGAATTGCTTACCGAAGAACATAAACTTATCCGCTCGTCGGTACGTGATTGGGTAAAAAAGGAATTAAGCCCGATAATTGAAGACTATGCCCAAAAGGCCGAGTTCCCGATGCGGCTGGTAAAAGGCCTTGCCGAAATTGGCGCATTTGGCCCAACAATACCGGTTGAATACGGTGGCGCAGGTTTAGACTATATGGCCTACGGCATCATTATGCAGGAAATTGAGCGCGGCGATTCGGGCGTCCGGTCGGCATCATCTGTGCAAGGCTCATTGGTAATGTACCCTATTTATGCTTATGGGTCTGAAGAACAACGTAAAAAATATCTGCCCCGCTTAGCATCCGGCGAAATCATGGGCTGTTTTGGACTCACCGAACCAGATCACGGATCAAATCCTGGCGGGATGACCACTAATATTAAAGACGCCGGCGATCACTATATCCTAAACGGCGCCAAAATGTGGATCTCCAATGCCCCATTTGCTGATATTGCCGTGGTATGGGCGCGCGACGAGGATAAAAAAGTACGCGGATTGATAGTTGAGCGCGGTATGGAGGGCTTTACTACTCCTACAACGCACAACAAATGGTCGTTAAGAGCCTCGGCCACCGGCGAATTGGTTTTTGATAATGTTAAAGTACCTAAGGAAAACTTACTACCAAATGTTATAGGCTTAAAAGGCCCGCTTGGCTGCCTTAACCAAGCCCGTTACGGCATTGCCTGGGGTGCACTTGGTGCAGCTATGGATTGCTATGATACCGCTTTAAGGTACGCTAAACAGCGTGTTCAATTTGGTAAACCTATAGCAGCTTTCCAGCTGCAGCAAAAAAAACTGGCCGAAATGATAACCGAGATAACTAAGGCCCAGTTGCTGGTTTGGCGTTTAGGAGTACTTAAAAACGAAAACAGGGCCACTGCCGCTCAAATTTCAATGGCCAAGCGTAACAGTGTAGAAACCGCTATTAATATAGCCCGCGAGGCCCGGCAAATGCTCGGGGGCATGGGCATAACCGGCGAATACCCTATTATGAGGCATATGATGAACCTTGAATCGGTAATTACCTATGAAGGGACTCATGATATTCACCTGCTGATAACGGGAATGGATATTACCGGCGAGGATGCCTTTAAATAGGTTTGCAAACACCAAGGCAATTATTAAGCATTAAATATATAATTGGTGTTTTTCAAACACTATATTTGTTTCTGCTTTATAGTTAATGTCTTCAATTAAACCTATTAGTTTTAACAACAAATATTATCCACGTAGCATCATAAGGGTACGTGCTGTGCTTTTTGTTACTTTGTTTTTTGGTGCTTGTAGTTACAATAAAGATGACGGCAACTATTCCAGTCAATTTAAGGGTATTTTTGATACCGTTAACAACTACCAACAGTTAACAAAACACCAGCCTGCCAGCACCCGGTATCTCGATTCTGCTTTCAGACAAATTAAAAACCCTTTTACAAATGATAAGTTCCGGTTTTATGGCTTTCATTTTGTATACGAAAGAAAAGTTACCCATAACCGAAAAAAGGCCCTTGCTTATGCAGATAGTATGCTGGCTATTGCTAAACAAAGTGTTACCCCACACCAATACCAGGTTAACTATGCCGAGGCAAATTTCGCCCTCGGCGATGCCTATTTTGATCTTTCACAATTCAGTAATGCTTATAAATGTTTTTACCAGGGATACTATATAGGCAAAAGGTTGCTGAATAACCAAATACTGGCCGAATATACTTACCGGATGGGAATGGTGAGTTTTAAGCAAGCGCACTATCTTGATGCGGCTGCCTATTTTAAACTGAGTTTTAACCAAAGCCGGGCCCTTAAAAACGGTTTCAAGACATTTTATCAGCGGCAGGAGCTACTGGATAATATTGGTGAAAGTTATAAAAACGCCGGAAAAACAGATAGCGCATCTGTTTACTTCAAAAAAGCACTTGAATATATTGATAGCAATAATGCACGATTTAGCAGCCTGGCCGGAATGCTGGAGACTGCCCGCGGTGTAGTTTATGGCAACCAGGGAGATATGGCTTTAATGACCGGCGATTATGCACAGGCCGAGCAAATGCTCAAAAGCAGCATAGCCATAAATTTCAAAAAAGGGAATGATAATAAAGACGCTCAATTAACCGAAATTAAGCTGGCGCGGATGTACCTGAAACTGAACAGGCAAAATGACTTGTACCTGTTGCTCAAAAACCTGCGTGCTCAACTGGATAGCCTGCCCAATAACGATGCCGAAACCAGTTGGAATTACCTGATGAGCAAATACTGTCAGCAAAAAAATGACAATACAGGTGCCCTGCTTTATTTAAAAAAGTATTCGGCTCAAAAAGATTCATTGGTAAAATTAGACAATTCGCTGAAGCGCACAGATGTAACAACCCAGCAAGCTAATTACGACAAGCAAAGCGAGATTGACAGCCTGAAAGATTACAACAAGCGGCAACTGATGTTTATTTATTTTGCAGTTTTATTGTCTATTATGGCCGTAATAATCATATTCCTGATTTTCAGAAATATGAAACAATCAAAAAGAGACGTACTGGCCATCAGGGTGTTAAACGACCAGATAAATTATCAAAAGAAAAACCTGGTGAATACCCTAAACGAACTTCATATTGGTAGCCGGGAAAAAGACCGTATCTTAAGAACTGTGGCCCATGACCTAAGGAATCCGCTGGGTGGCATTGCGGCACTATCGGCAGCCATGATTGAGGATAATTATACGCCCGATCAACAGGAGATGCTCAATTTGATCAAAGAAACTTCGTACAACTCGCTTGAACTTATTAATGAGATATTAGAAGCCGCCAACTCGGCTACCGCTCCGCTTAAGAAAGAATGGGTTGATATTAATGCACTAACAGCCAGCAGTGTGGAGTTATTGCGTTTTAAGGCTGCCGATAAACACCAGTCGATAAACCTCAACCTGCCTCCAAATCCGGCCCAGGTGTTCATAAGCCGCGAAAAAATATGGCGCGTTATCAGTAACCTGGTTACCAATGCCATAAAATTCAGCCATGATGGCAGTAGTATTACAGTGGGCGTTGAAAATTACGAAGATGGTGTCAAAATTATAGTAAAAGATAGCGGAATAGGCATTCCCGACAAATTGAAACAACAGGTTTTTAATATGTTTACTGATGCCAAACGGGTTGGCACGGCCGGCGAAAAATCATTTGGGCTCGGCCTGTCCATCTGCCAGCAAATTGTCGAAAAACACCATGGCCGCATCTGGTTGGAAAGCACTGTGGGCGAAGGCACAACTTTTTATGTTTTCCTGCACTTTGAGGATAAAGAAACCGGATTAAACACCGTTTTGTAAAGTACCACGATGTGCATTAGTTGATTTTATGAGCAATAAATTAAATGTAAAAATGCTGCACTGAAATATTTTATTTAAGTTTAACGAGTATTTTATATACCTAACCCAGTCCCTGGAGTAACTGAATTTAATGTTTGAGTCAAAAAGCRTAATCCAAAACCGGTTTTACAGTATATTGCTGTTGAATCTTTTTCTCATCTACGTCGCCATTGCTTTTTTCTCCTGCAACAGATCAACAAATACCTTGTTGTCATCAAAAGCATTTAATAAGGTGCTCGACTCGGCAAACCGCATGAGCGATAATGGTCAAAAAAAACTTGCATTGCATTATATCGACTCAGCATATCAGCATTCAAAAAATCTCGATCTACTTCAAACTTACAGCTATTATAGGTTTCACTATGATTATTTTTATTATAACAAGCCTGATAAAAACAAAGCTATGTTATATGTGGATAGCATGCTTAACCTGTTTGATACACCCGATAAAAGACAAAAATACACTACGGAATATGGGCAATCGTATTTTTATAAAGGTGATATTTTATTTGATCAGAATAGATATAACGAGGCCTATGCAAACTTCTATCGTGGCAAAGTAATTGGCAGTAATGGCTTGGATGAATGCGTATTAAGCGATTATAGTTACCGGATGGGAATGATTATGTTTCGCCAGGAGCATTACCGGGTAGCCGCTGCATACTTTAAAAACAGCGCCAGGGAAGGTGCCGCCTGCTCAGATAATTTTGGCAGCTTTTACCGTGTACAGGAACTAACAGACAATGCGGGCTTAAGTTACAGCTCGATAAATATGACCGATAGTGCTCTTTTTTTTTATGACAAAACGCTAAAATACATTGATAGTCACCAGGTATTATACCGCAACCGGCAGGAAATGCTTGACGTAGCCCGTGGTGTTGTATACGGCAACCAGGCCAATGTTTATATCAGCCTAAAAAATTATAGCCAAGCCAAAATATTGTTAAAAAAGAGCATCGGAATTAATTTGCGAAAAGGCAATGATAACCAGGATGCCCAATATACCGAGTTAAAGCTGGCTGCTGTTTATAATACTTTAAATCAAACAGACTCGTTGATTGATATTTTAAACGTCATAAAAAAGCAGTTTGAATACTTAAGTCAGCAAGATGCCAGGGCGGATTGGAATAACCTGATGGCTGAGTATTTTGTAAAAAAGAACAAACAGGACGAAGCCCTCAAATATTTTATAAAATACGATGCTTTAAAAGACTCCATTAACCAAAAAAGCAAATTACTAAAGGAGGCCGACATTGCCGAACAGATAAAACGCCTGGAAAAGGATAATGAATTTGACCGGCTTAAGAAAAACAACCACCAGCAAAACATTTACCTTAATGTAACAGTGGTTTTTGTTGTAATGCTGGTGATGATCATATCACTTATATTTCTGAACTGGCAAAAATCAAAAAAGAACATTGAAACCCTGGGCGGGTTAAACCATCAAATAAACGACCAAAACACTCATCTTGAATCGGCCCTGAACGAACTTAAATTAAACGGTCAAGAAAAAGATAGAATTTTGCGTACGGTAGCACATGATCTTCGCAACCCTATTGGCGGTATTGCTTCATTAACCACTGCTATGGAAGAAGATGATTACACCGACGAACAGCGCGAAATGCTCAATTTGATAAAAGAAACTTCATTTAACTCATTAGAACTGATAAACGAGATATTGGAAGCTACCAATACCGTAAACGCGGAGTTAAACACAGAACCCGTTGAGATTAACTCATTGCTCACCAACAGCGTGGAACTGCTTCGCTTTAAAGCCGCCGAAAAAAATCAGGTCATCAGCCTCCTGTTATTAGCTAACCCGGTTGAGCTAATTATAAACCGCGAAAAAATATGGCGTGTTATAAGTAATTTGATCAGTAATGCCATTAAATTCAGTCCGGCCGGTGCCACTGTATTGGTTAAAGCAGAAGAATTTAAAAATGAAGTACAGATCTCGGTAAAAGACAATGGCATCGGAATCCCGGATAAGCTTAAAAGCCAGGTTTTTAATATGTTTACCGATGCTAAACGTCCGGGAACCGAGGGCGAAAAATCATTCGGGCTGGGGCTATCCATTTGTCAGCAAATCATCGAAAAGCACAATGGGCGTATTTGGTTTGAAAGTGATACCGAAAATGGTACTACATTCCACTTCTCGCTTCCAAAGTAAGCTCTTTTTGTTTGATTGGCTTTTTTAAAAATTCTGCAAACCATTTACCGGATGTTTTTATAATCCGTTTTTGTGTGGTATGA
This sequence comes from Mucilaginibacter sp. P4_D1, assembly GCF_056401935.1. NCBI lineage: Bacteria > Pseudomonadati > Bacteroidota > Sphingobacteriia > Sphingobacteriales > Sphingobacteriaceae > Mucilaginibacter > Mucilaginibacter sp. P4_D1. Next base: position 146,350 of record NZ_JBFUIJ010000008.1, on the reverse strand, counting down.
TCTACATGTATAAGCCCAAAGCGTGGATGGTATCCTTCGGCCCACTCAAAATTATCGGTAAGTGTCCAAACAAAATAACCATTAACGTTACAGCCTTCATTTTTTGCCTTTAAAACCTGGCCTAAATAATCCTGTAAGTATTGTAGCCGCTTGGGGTCGTTCACTTCGCCGTCGGTAACCTCATCAGGAAAAGCTGAGCCATTTTCAGTAATAATGATATTTTTTATTTGCGGGTAGGTCGCAAACTTTTTTATCATATGATAAATAGCGGGTGGATGAATTTCCCATCGCATTGCTGTCAGGCCGACCTTACGATTTTCGGCTTTAACAATGCGGGCACCTACATAAGGGGTAAAAAAGGAATATTTAACAATTTCGCGGGTGTAGTTTTGTACGCCAATAAAATCAAAATCAAATTGCATATGATTCTCGTCGCCCGGCAACATATATTTTTGAATTCCCTTTAAAGCAGGCAAATCCTTAATCGGGTAACCGAGCCCTAATAAGGGTTCGATAAAAAGGCGGTTTATTAAGGCATCAACCCTAACTGCTGCGGCCACATCGCGCGGTTTATCCGTCAATGGCTCTACCAGCGAACATGAAAATGTATTACCAATTTGCGCATGGGGTAATAAGCTGCGCAATATTCTTGCCCCGGCAACAATGCTTAAAACAACGTGGTGTACTACCGACGTAAAACTCCTGATGCCACTACGGCCTGGCGCATGAATACCAAAAAAATAACCAGCCCCGGTGAAAACAACGGGCTCGTTCATTACCATCCAGTATTTTACACGGTCGCCAAAACTTTGCGCGCATAGGGTAGTAAATTCGCAAAACCAGGCAATTACATCCCGATTGGCCCACCCTCCTTTTTGCTCAAGCGCCAATGGCAAATCCCAGTGGTATATAGTTACCCAGGGCTCTATCCCCTGCTCAAGGCAATAATTAATAACGCGGTTATAATAATCAACACCTGCCTGGTTAACCCTGCCGGTACCATCGGGCAACAAACGTGTCCAGGATATGGAGAAACGAAAATTTGGAATATTTAACTTTTTTATCAGGTCAATGTCTTCTTCGTACCTGTTATAAAAATCGCAGGCATCACGTGCGTGATCGTCATTTAATATCTTGCCTTTTTTTTCTGTAAAATTATCCCAAACAGATTGGCCCTTGCCATCGGCATCATGGGCGCCCTCAATCTGGAACGCAGCTGTAGATACGCCCCAATTAAAATCGGGGCCAAAAAGTTCTCTGTTCAGAGCTGTATGCTGTGGAGTGAAATTCATTAAATGGACTACGAGGGTCCAAAATTGCAATAATATTTACGAAAGTGAGATATAAAGTTTCAATATTAATGAATGAAGGATGATTTCATACTTTTTAACATCATCCATTCCTTTATACCGCTGATGAGCCTTGAAAACACATTGATAAATTTCATGACCTTGTTTTTTTTATTAACTAAAGGTAGTGTGCAGATATATTGTTATTGTAACAACTATATTATCAAATTGTTAAACACGAATTGCATGCACACGAATTTAACTAATTAAATCGAATTTATAAACACGAATGTCTCGAATTAAGGCGAATTTCACTGATTAGGGCGGTTATCGCATATGAAACATCATTTAAATTATAAACCCTATTTTTATAATTAGCAACATTCGTGTCCATTCAATTCGTGAAATTCGATTCAATTCGAGACATTCGTGTTTATAAATTCGTTTGCATGAAAAACTATTTTATAAAAATGTTCAAATATAGCCACTTCGCTAACCATGCTTTATTAAAAGCCATTGCAGAAGCTGGCAATCCAAGGGGGCCTATAAAGCTGATGTCCCATTTGCTTGCCGCCGAACGCCGTTGGCTGGATAGGGTAAATGATGTGGAGCCTTACTCCAACACCGAGTTATGGCCAAAGGATTATACTATTGAGCATTGTACCCACCTGGTAAACGAATATCATGAAGAGTGGCTTGGCGTCCTGGACCGAATTACCGAAGAAGATTTGAGCAGGGTTATCATTTACCAAAATGTATTGGGCAGCAATCAAACCTCGGTAACAGATATTCTTATTCACGTAATTAATCATGGTACGCACACCCGGGCGCAGGCCGGCCAGCAATTGAAACTTAGCGGTGCCGAAACCTTACCAATTACTGACTATGTTTATTATTTAAGGCAACTAAATAGCTAACATTAATGGGTTTATTTATAATATTTGCCAATACAAAACGCAACCATGAAAAAATATATCGGGATTGTATTAAGCCTTACCATTTTACTGGGATGTGCCGATAATAAAAAACAGGAAAAATTGCTGTTAGATAGCGTGATTGCCGTGCATGACAAGGTAATGGCTAATGACGAGCACTTGATGAAAAACAAAATGTTGCTGGATAGCCTGGTTAAAAATGTACCCGACATTAACGATTCGGCAAAGGTATGCCTTAAGCTGGTTGATGATGCCGACGGTGCCATGAGCGATTGGATGCATAAGTTTGATGTGGAAAACAAAGGCAAATCGCACCAGGAAATTATTGATTACCTAAGTGATCAAAAAAAGAAAATCGCGGCTATTGATGTTCAAATCAGCAACGCGATAACCGAATCTGACAAATATCTCACCCCAAATAAAAAATAAATGCGCAAGTTAATTTTGGGCGTTATCCTATTATCGGTATTAAATGCCTGCAGCAATAAACAAAGCAAACTTCCTGTTTTAGGCAACCGCGAACCTGTTACTAACACAGTAGATGGCAAATCGGTTGTAGATACAGCATACGCCACTATTCCCGATTTTAAATTTGTGAACCAGTATGGTGATACCATTACACAGAAAAGCCTGGAGGGAAAAATTTATGTAGCCGATTTCTTTTTTACAACATGCCCTTCTATTTGCCCGGTAATGCACCGCAACATGCTTAATGTGTATAAAGAGTTTAAGGCCGACGATAATTTCCGGATCATATCGCACACCATCGACCCTAAATATGATACTGTTCCCGTACTTAAACGCTATGCCGATAAAATGGGGCTAAGCGGTAACAACTGGTGGCTTTTGCATGGCGATAAAGGCAGCACGTACACCATTGCCAAAAGCTACCTGCAAACCGTACAGGAAAAAAATCCCGCCGGCCAGTACATTCACGATGGTTTTTTTATACTGATTGATAAACAAAAGCGCATTCGTGGCACCTACGAAGGCACCGACCCCAAAGAGGTTGATAAATTAATTGCCGACATAAAAATATTGAAGGCCGAACCAGAACAAGCCGTTACCAAATGAAATTCAAAGTAACAGGTAGTATTTTATTATTGTTGGCAGTGGTGATTTTTTCATGCCAGAACGACGGGCAGATTGAATTTAACCGCTATTATTCGGGTGGAAGCGCTATTTACCTGGCACATTGCGCCAATTGCCACGGCAACAAAGGCGAGGGACTGCAGGCGCTGATACCACCGCTTACGGATTCTGCTTATCTAAAAAAAAATAAAAACGTTTTAGCTTGTTTTCTTAAAAATGGGCTGAAAGAAAAAATCAGCATCAATAACAAAATTTTTGAGGGCGAAATGCCAGCTGATAGCCTGGCTCCTATCGAAATTGCCAAGGTTCTTACCTATGTTACCAACTCATTTGGCAATAAATTAGGCACCATAAACTTACAGCAGGTTCAGGACGACATGGCAAAATGCAGGTGATTAGGTTCGGGGTTCCGGTTGCCAGTTGCGGGTTTCAATAGAATAAGTTAACCTACTACACCAATCTTTTTCAGAAAATACCCGAACCGCGTTCCCCGCAACCCGATCCAAATTACTGCCAAGACCGGAAAAATCCTTACCTTTACCCCTGCAAAACGTTCTATCGCTGCTAATTTATTAGCGGAGGAAAGTCCGGGCAACACAGAGCATCCTGCTTCCTAACGGGAAGGCGCCGGCAGCCGGCGACAGCAAAGTGCCACAGAGAAAATACCGCCACGGTGAAAACCGGGGTAAGGGTGAAAACGTGAGGTAAGAGCTCACGGCTTTTCCGGGCGACCGGAGATGACGGTAAACCTCAGGAGTTGAAAAACCAAATAGGTCTTGAAAGTGGGGCTGCTCGCTCCCGCTCACCAACTTGTTGGTGACGTTAAGATGGGTAGGTTGTTTAAACCTGTCAGCAATGGCAGGGCCAGATTAATGATAGAAGTTGCCTTTACGGGCAATACAGAACCCGGCTTACAGATTTGCTGCTGAATTATATAACCCTTTCCTGCAAACAGGAAGGGGTTATTTTTGTTAGAAGCAAAAAGTGTTTGTTTTTCTATACAAATCTATATATTAGCAAAAGAACAATTACTACCTATTACATATATAAAACATGGCAAAAATTTTAATTATTGATGACGAACGGGCAATACGCAGCACCTTACGTGAAATTCTGGAATATGAAGATTATGAAGTTGAGGACGTAGATAACGGCGTTGATGGCCTGCAACTGATTGAAAAAAAAGATTTTGACCTGGTACTTTGCGATATAAAAATGAACCGGATGGATGGCATGGAAGTGCTTACCGAAGGTTTGGCATTGAAACCCGATTTGCCTTTTATCATGATAAGCGGGCACGGCACCGTTGAAACAGCCGTTGAAGCTAGTAAAAAAGGAGCGTTTGACTTTATATCAAAACCACCTGATTTAAACCGCCTGCTTATTACGGTACGTAACGCGCTTGATCGCGGAAGTTTGGTTGTTGAAGCTAAAGTTTTAAAACGGAAAGTATCTAAGGTTCGTCCTATTTTAGGTAATTCACAGGCCATTCTTAAAATAAAAGAAACTATTGACCGTGTTGCACCTACCGATGCCCGTGTACTGGTTACCGGTGCAAACGGCAGCGGGAAAGAATTGGTGGCCCGCTGGCTGCATGAAAAATCGCACCGCTCAAATGCGCCCATTATTGAAGTTAACTGCGCCGCCATCCCCTCTGAATTAATTGAAAGCGAATTGTTTGGGCACGAAAAAGGCTCATTTACATCGGCAATTAAACAACGGATAGGTAAATTTGAATCGGCGAACGGTGGCACGCTTTTCCTTGATGAGATAGGCGACATGAGCCAATCTGCCCAGGCTAAAGTATTGCGCGCCCTACAGGAAAGTAAAATAACCCGCGTGGGTGGAGAAAAAGAAATTGATGTTGATGTACGTGTTGTAGCGGCGACTAATAAAGACTTGCTTAAAGAAATTGAGGCCGGTAACTTTCGTATGGACCTTTACCATCGCCTCAGCGTTATATTAATCCACGTACCACCATTGGTTGACAGGAAGGACGATATTGCATTGCTTACACAAAGTTTTCTTGACGAGATATGTAATGAATACGGCATGCCGGTTAAAAAGATATCTGACGCGGCCCTTGATGCTCTTAAAGCATTGCCTTGGACAGGTAACATCCGCGAGTTGCGGAACATGGTTGAGCGTTTGATAATTTTAAGTGATAAAACCATTACCGACAACGACGTACGGGCATTTGCCAATCCATCGGCACCGGCTGCTGCTGTGGCAGATAACAATACTGCCCCTCAAACGGATTTTGATCAATTTAATAACTTCCAGGAATACAAAGACTTTGCCGAACGGGAATACATTAAATTCAAGCTTGAAAAAAACAATTGGAATGTATCAAAAACTGCTGATGATATTGATATTCAGCGCAGTCACTTGTACAGCAAGATTGAGAAATTTGGTTTAAAGCGAGGCGAATAGAGAATTTAATAATAATTTTTTAAGCGGCTTGCATAAATGTGGGCCGCTTTTTTTGTTCGGCATAAAATAGTAATATTGTGCAAACCAACCATTATTATGAAGCTTTATTATACCGTATTAATCTGCGCAGCCGTGCTATCATCATGTAAGCAAAAGGAGACCAAAGCTGATTCAAAACCAGATCAGCCTTTAATTGGTACCTGGCATTTGATAAATAGCAAAAGCATTACCAAGGGCGATACCGTAACAACCACGCCTTCGGCGGATGAAGAAATGGTTAAAATTTTTAACGGAACAAATTTTGCCTTTTTTACTCATGATAAGATGCATGGCAAAACAGCAAAACCCGTTTATAGTTCGGGCAGCGGTACTTATACGCTTGCTGGGAATGATTATGCTGAACACCTGGCGTATTGCGATGCCCGCGAATGGGAAAACAGGGATTTTAAATTTACTGTTCAATTTAAGGGAGACACGCTTGTACAAAGCGGCGTTGAAAAAATAGACAGCCTGAAGATAGATCGCATCATTATTGAAACCTATGTGAAATTAAAATAGGAAGACATGGGATTGCCTGATAAAAAGCTCAAAAGATTTTTGGGCTTTTTTTATATCCTACTGTGTTATAAATCTACGTCCGATAAGCAATTCATTAAAATAAATCTGCCAGCCGGTAACATGCTCGAAACATATACTATTACTTAATCGTTAAACTTTACAGCTACCTTTAAAATCACATATCCGATAATGGCTTACCTGTCGCGTATATACCCAGGCAGATTTCAATGTATGATTAAATATTTTCGCGCTGTTAATACTTTTTTTACCGCTTCAGGCGGCATTATTCATGATCGTGCGACCAGTAAAAAAGATAAAAATGATTTATCAATTTAAATTCCGTTTGGTTATAGCCATCAGCGCTTTGCTTTTCAATAATTGCAGGTTCGGTACCGTCTCGTCTAAAAGAAGTTTTGATCTAACAGACACTGTTATAAAAAGCCCCACTCCGTTGAAAAACATGTTCGGCATAAACTCTTATGAGTGGAATTTTTTGCAGGATCCGGCCAATCCTAACGCAAAGACAATTTACGAGGCAAACATGTCGGTTATCAAATCTTTTAGCGCTGTAAGGCACTACATGAATTGGAATAAACTCGAAAATACAAAAGGCGACTATACTTTTAACCCAACCAACAACGGCGGCTGGAACTATGACCTGATATATACCCGCTGCAAGCAGGAAAATATTTTGGTTTTGGCCGATATGAAAAATTGTGCCCGCTGGTTAGTTAACACCTATCCTACCGGGATGCAGGATTTAGATAATGTACCCGTACCCTACGGCCAGGTCAAAACTGCCCCGGCAAGCTATATAGATCAGGCCAAAGCAGCGTTTCAATTTGCTGCACGCTACGGATATAACACGGCGGTTGATCCTGCACTTGTGACGGTAAACTCAAAACCACGCTGGGCTAACGACCAGCCTAACGCAGTAAAAATAGGGATGAGCCTGGTAAAATACATTGAGTGCGGCAACGAATGGGATAAATGGTGGAAAGGCCCGGCGACAAAACAAACACCAGAAGAATATGCAGCCAATTTATCGGCATTTTATGATGGCGACAAAGGCCGATTAGGCAATAATGTTGGTGTAAAAACCGCCGACCCCGGCATGCAGGTTGTGATAGGCGGGCTTGCCACTTGCGACGTTAGCTTTGTACAAAGAATAATAGATTGGTGCAAAGCCAACCGGGGATATCGAACCGATGGCAGCGTTAACTTATGTTTCGATGTTATCAACTACCACTATTATAACAACAATGGTGATATTATAACACATAGTAAAGCTACAACCGGCGTAGCTCCCGAATTATCAAAAGCAGGTACAATTGCTGATGCTTTTGTCAAACTGGCAAATTCGCTGAAAAAGCCACCCGAGGTTTGGGTTACCGAATCTGGTTACGATATTAACCAGGGGAGCTATCAAAAAGCAATCGCCATTGGCGATAAGCCGGCTTTGATAACCCAGGCCGACTTGTTATTAAGAACTTCGCTGTTGTATATAAGGCACGGCATCAAACGTGTTTTCTATTATCAGTTATTAGATGATGCGCCCAATTCAAGTGTCCAATATGCTACATCAGGCCTGGCCACCGATGGTAAACGCCGACCTGCCGCCGATTATATATTACAGGTTAATAAGCTAATGGGCGATTTTACCTACCGGTCAACAATAAATGCCGATCCGATAGTTGATAAATATATCTCAGGATCACGGAAAATGTATATTTTGACAGTACCCGATCAACAACAGCGAAAAGCAAATTATACGCTTAACCTGGGTACACCCAAAGCCAATATTTATACACCGAAGCCCGGAGCCGAAGAAATGGTATCGTCGCAAGTGAATACAACAGCCGGCAAACTTTCTGTCAACGTAACTGAAACACCCACATTTATTGAAGGTGTAAGTCAATAATTTCATAAAAGAGCAGCAAGGTTATCACGAACCTGATTGATATAACCGCCGCCAAAAAGATTTACGTGCAGTAATAACGGATATAAGTTCCACAATTTAATCCGTTGTTGCCATCCTTTCTGTAGCGGGAAGTGATGATTATATGCTTCGTAAAACCTTCTATCAAAACCACCGAATAAGGTGGTCATAGCTATATCAAACTCCCGGTTACTAAAACTAACAGCCGGATCAATCAGGTAAGGCTTTCCATGAGCATCTATCAAATAATTACCGCCCCAAAGGTCACCATGTACCAATGCTGGTGGTTCTTCGGTAAACAAACCGGGGAGCTTTTGATAGAGTAATTCAAATAAACGCAAATCAGCGTTTGTAAGCAATTGTTTTGTTTGAGCTATCCTTATCATAGGTTTTAAACGCTCCTCTATAAAAAAATCACTCCAACGCTCGTGCTGCCGATTGCTTTGCTGAAGCGAGCCCATGTAATTATCGGTGTTGAACCCAAAACTATGAGATGTATGCCTGTGCATTTGGGCAAGTTGCTCGCCCAGCGCCTCCGATGCCTTTTGCGTAGTATGCCCGGGTACTATCCATTCCATTAATAAATAGCTTTCCGTATCCGTCTCGCCTTGTAACAGGACTTTCGGCACAGCTATAGTTTGGGTACTGCGGATAGTTTCCAGGCCTTGTGCTTCAAGATTAAACATGCCGGGGAAATTAAAACGATCATTTACTTTTAACAAATAACTTTCTTTGACCGTCTGCAGTTGGTAGACCTGGTTGATACTACCACCGCTAACCGGGCTAACATTTGTAATGACTACGCCCAGCTTCGTTTCAATATCGTTAATAAGTTTCTTCGCAACAGACATTATTTCAGGATAATTAATTTATCAGGATAAACAGTTAATTTATTAGCCGTATGCAATTATCGGTTTAAAAAGTTATTTTTGCGGTTCAATGGAGCATATTCGTAATTTTTGTATCATCGCGCACATCGACCACGGCAAAAGCACACTTGCCGATAGGTTATTAGAATACACTAACACTATAACCCAACGCGAATCGCAGGCACAATTGCTTGACGATATGGATTTGGAACGCGAGCGGGGTATTACTATAAAAAGCCATGCCATCCAGATGGATTATGAGCTTAACGGGCAAAAATATATCCTTAACCTGATAGATACCCCCGGCCACGTAGATTTTTCATACGAAGTATCACGTTCTATAGCTGCCTGCGAGGGCGCTTTACTTATTGTTGATGCGGCACAAGGCATTCAGGCTCAAACCATATCCAACTTGTACCTTGCGTTGGAAAACGACCTGGAGATTATCCCGGTACTCAATAAAATGGATCTTCCGGGCGCTATGCCCGAGGAGGTTAAAGACCAGATTGTTGAGTTAATAGGTTGCAAACGCGAAGAGATTTTGGCAGCATCGGGTAAAACCGGTATGGGCGTACACGATATTTTACGTGCCATTGTCGAACGCGTCCCCGCCCCTGTCGGCGATCCTGAAGCTCCTTTGCAGGCTTTGATCTTCGATTCGGTTTATAACTCTTTCCGTGGTATTGTTGCTTACTTCAAAGTAGTAAACGGCGAGATCCGCAAAAACGATAAAGTAAAATTCTTTGCTACCGAAAAGCAATATATTGCCGACGAGGTTGGTACATTAAAGCTGAAGCAATCGCCCCGCGATGTTATCAAAACGGGCGACGTAGGTTATATCATATCTGGTATTAAAGAAGCACGAGAAGTTAAAGTTGGCGATACCATAACCCGGGTTGACCGCCCGTGCGAAAGCGGTATCCAGGGTTTTGAAGAAGTAAAACCAATGGTTTTTGCCGGTATTTATCCTGTTGATACCGACGAGTACGAAGAATTGCGCGAATCAATGGCCAAACTGCAGTTAAACGATGCATCATTGGTTTTTGAACCGGAATCATCGGCAGCTTTAGGTTTCGGTTTCCGTTGCGGTTTCCTCGGCATGCTGCACATGGAGATTATCCAGGAGCGGTTGGAGCGCGAATTTGATATGACGGTGATCACTACTGTTCCCAACGTATCCTATATCGCCTACACCACCAAAGGTGATCCTATTATTGTAAACAACCCATCAGACCTGCCCGATCCAAGCAGAATTGATTATGTTGAGGAGCCATACATTAAAGCTACCATTATCACCAAATCCGACTACGTTGGGCCGGTAATGTCGCTTTGTATCCAAAAACGTGGCTCGATCGTCAATCAATCGTATTTAACTTCAGACCGCGTTGAGTTGATATTCGAACTGCCAATGGGCGAAATTGTATTTGACTTTTACGATAAACTGAAAACCATATCAAAAGGCTATGCCTCGTTTGACTACCACCAGATAGGTTACCGCCGATCTGATTTAGTGCGTTTGGATATCCGTTTAAATGCCGAGCCGGTTGATGCTTTGTCGTCATTGATATTCAGGGGCAACTCGTACGACTTTGGTAAAAAGATTTGCGAGAAACTTAAAGAACTTATTCCGCGCCAGCAGTTTGAGATTATTGTACAAGCCTCAATTGGTGCCAAGATCATCGCCCGAGAAACGGTTAAAGCTTTGCGTAAAGATGTTACCGCCAAATGTTACGGCGGTGATATTTCCCGTAAACGTAAATTATTGGAAAAACAGAAAAAAGGTAAAAAACGCATGCGCCAGGTAGGTAACGTAGAGATACCACAATCGGCATTTATGGCGGTTTTGAAACTCGATTAAGCCCCCCAGCCCCCTGAAGGGGGAGCTTTTTGATAAGCAAGGTTGGCTAATAACATAAATTATACACTATCGTTCCCCCTTTAGGGGGTTAGGGGGCTATACATGAGACTTCTCGACGGAAAATACGTATCAGAAAAACTTAAGGTTGAAATAGCCGAAGCGGCAGCAAAAATTTTGGCCGAAACTGGCAGGCAGCCACATTTAGTTGCTGTTTTGGTTGGCCACGATGGTGGCAGCGAAACTTATGTAGCCAGTAAAATTAAAAATTGCGAAAAGGTTGGTTTTAAATCAACCCTGGTGCGCTTTGAGGATACGGTTACCGAAGATGAGCTGTTAAAAAAAGTAGAAGAATTAAATGCCGATGCAGACATAGATGGCATTATTGTGCAACTCCCCTTGCCCAAACACATTGATCCGGAGAAAGTAACAGAACGTATCGACCACAGGAAAGATGTGGATGGATTTCACCCGGTGAATCTGGGTCGGATGCAGCGCAACCTGCCATCATTTATCCCGGCTACACCGTATGGCATCACATTAATGCTGAAAGAATATGGTATTGAAACCGCCGGTAAGCATTGTGTGGTTGTGGGCCGTAGTAACATAGTTGGCTCGCCTATGAGTATCTTAATGGCGCGGAATACTACTCCCGGCAATTGCACAGTAACCATTTGCCATAGCCGTACCCCGGATATTAAAAAATTTACGTTAGATGCCGACATTTTGATTGTAGCCATCGGCAAAAAGAATTTCATTACTGCCGATATGGTAAAAGATGGCGTTGTAGTTATTGATGTAGGCATGAACCGTGAAACATCAGCCCTAACCAAATCGGGCTTTAAACTTTATGGCGACGTTGATTTTGAAAATGTAGCTCCTAAAGCCTCGTGGATCACTCCTGTACCAGGTGGTGTTGGCTTAATGACCATTATCGGGCTACTGAAAAACACTTTAGCTTCGGCCAATAAAGAAGTGTATAGTTAGGTTGATTGGGTTGAGTAAGTTAGATTGAGTTGGATTGAGTTGATTAGGTTAGATTAAGTTAGCCGTAATAATATCTCACTTAGTCTAAATATCGTATCCAACTTATTCAACTCAATCCAATCAACTTATTCAACCCAATCTAACTTAATTAACCTATCACTTAAACGCCTGCTTCACCTTATCCCAAAAAGAATTAATGCCGACGTAGATATCGTCGCCCCTTATATCTACAGTATAGGTTTCCAAAAAGTCATTCTGGCCCTCCCCGCCCTTGCCGGTAGTTAGGTTATAGGTGTAACGATGATAAGGGCAAACTATCTTCCCTTTAACGCACAAACCCTGGCTTAGGTCAAACCCGGCATGCGGGCAGTCAATTGCAGTTGCGTAAATCTTGCCCTCAAAGCCCACCAGGCAAATGCTTCTATTTCCGGCTTTAACTTTTTTGATGAATGGTTCAGGAGTATTTTTTATTTCGGCAATTTTATACCAGTTCATAGTTATTCAAAATATTCCAGTTTAGCTTGCCGTTCATCACCATAATAACCAATATCATATACAATTCTGGATAACATTGTTTTAATGGCTATCGTATCTTTCGCGTCGTACATATCATATCGATAAACCAACAGATCGTTCTCCTCACTTAACTTAAACCCTAAATTCCTGAATAAATGAAGTTGATTTGATTCAAGATCGTCCGGATCATCCCCGTCTACAAGATTACTTGCTTTCGTAGAGATATTTAATATTTTTTCCGGCCCCATCTCAAAATCAAGATAAAACGGTTCTCCCCTGTGAGAAAAATTCAACCTCAATTTAGCAAACTTGCCATCTCGTAAATTAAAAAGGGCGTCATCAATATTTTGAGTATCGTTAAAATAAGTATTTGACTTGCGCCTTAATTGCAGAATTTCTTCTTTTTCCGCAAGAAGCCTTTCTTCCCAAAAGGACTTTAAATAAATATCTTCGTCTCTGGTGTAAAAATTCTGCATTCTTTCAAGACGGTTCTCTCTTTCATAAAAAGGGTCTTTAAAACAATTGAGCATAAATAACTGGCTATTAACTTTAATTAATGCCTGGCCATAGTGATGTACATTCAAATATTCATGTTCCTTAATATCTTGCTTTATATGTGATTCGAGTGACAGTTTCTCCGCTTCCAGTATTTCAATAAGTAAGTCGAGTTCAGATTTCATCAGTGGACATGAGTATTTGATCTTAAAAATCGATCTTCAAATTCATGACCGAAGGGTTTTTAATTACCTCGTCCATATTAGTTACCAGCGTAATGCTTCGCCTGTCGGCCGAGAGTACGGCTCTAGGGTTATTGAGTTTTTTTATCGGTTTGGCAAAATTTAACACCACCTTGTAGGGCATATCTATCAGCATGGCTTTAGCCATCATAAAAGTTGATTTTGTTTTCTTTAAAAACGCGTTAAACTTTATCTTATCAACTATGCGGTAAAACCGGTGCGGCGTTATCTCATAGGAGTAATAGTCCTGCCCGGCAACCATTTGTTTAGCATCAAGGGTTTTACTATTGTTCTGCCCGGTTGACAAGGCGCTGATTTGACTATTCAGGGCTATTTTAGATACGTTTTGAAGGTAATATTTAAGGTCGGCAGCATCTTTGGCTTTATGGTTGATTGCAACCTTCATAATGCTTTTCTTCAGGTTCATATTTACAGTAAGGTCGCTGCTTTTTGYCAGTTCAATTTCGGCAGCATTCATTTTTTGCTGCGTGCTATCGGGCATAGCATTGTAAAAATTGAGTGTGGTATCCTTAACTAAACTGAACTGAGGGGTTTGTTTCAATGAATCGGATACCAGGTTTACCAACACCGAAACAGCCTTGCTCATGTCGAAGCCATACGCAACGTTACAGCTGCCGTCGCTTTTAAAGTCATAATGCTCTTCAATATCAACGCATGAACTAAAACATAACAAAGCCAAAAAGATAATTGGAACGTACAGTTTTTTCATGGCGACAATTGTTTTACAAATTAATTATGATTTCATGACGCTAAATTACGATTCAAAACTTATTATTTACAGTTATACAGGCACTTAAATATTGTTTATTTGACAATAAGTACTAACAACCGTATGCCGGGTGTGCAAAACGCATAAACGTTTTACCCTGCGTTTACCATTCAGCTTCACGATTTCGGCTTATTTAGGTACTTTTGCAAAATATTATGGCACACCAAATTCCAGATGATGGCACGCTGCTTCCTTTAATGGAGGAGTTTTATACAATACAGGGCGAAGGATACAACACCGGCAAGGCCGCTTATTTTATCCGCCTTGGCGGCTGCGATGTTGGCTGCCATTGGTGCGATGTAAAAGAAAGCTGGGATGCCGAACTACATCCCCTTACCGCTGCCGATCAGATTGTTGCCAACGCATCCGTACATCCTTCAAAGGCAGTTGTGGTAACCGGCGGCGAGCCACTCATTTATAACCTTGATTATTTAACCAACCAACTGCATGACCGGGGTATAAAAACTTTTATTGAAACATCGGGCGCATACCCGCTATCAGGCGATTGGGATTGGATTTGCCTATCGCCAAAAAAGTTCAAAGCACCAACACCGCAGGTTGCCGAACATGCTCATGAGTTGAAGGTAATAGTATTTAATAAATCGGATTTTGAATGGGCCGAGTATCACGCCAAAATGGTATCGCCCGATTGCAAACTGTATTTGCAACCCGAGTGGTCAAAATCAAAAGAAATGACCCCGCTTATTGTTGATTATGTGATGAACAATCCCCAATGGGAAATTTCGTTGCAAACGCATAAATACCTGAATATTCCGTAATATTTGTAACTTACAATATAAATTATCGTATTGTAGCAGATGAGAGTTGTAATCGTCTTTGCCCTGTTTTTATTCTTTTCTGTTACTGCATGGTCTCAGCAAAGGCAATATTCTACCAAAAACAGTGAGGCAATAAAATATTTTGCCCAGGCCGGTCAAAACCTTGATGAGCATTACTACGATGATGCTATCGAAAACCTGCAAAAGGCAATCGCCGAAGATTCGAAGTTTGTTGAGGCCCATGCCCAGCTTGCCGACGTATTAAAAATGCGGCACCTTTATAAACAGGCAATTGATGAATACCTTAAAGTTATCCAGTTAAATCCTGAATTTAATCGCTCCATTTACCTGCGAATTGGCGAAACGGAAATTTTTGAAGCTAAATACCTTCAGGCACAACAACACCTCGAAAAATATCTCACCTATCCCGATTTAACGCCTCAGAATAATGCGTTGGCCCAAAAACTTATAGCCGATACAAAATTTAGCATCCTGGCTTTACAGCACCCGGTGCCATTTAAGCCGATTAACATGGGCGCCAATATCAATACAGCCGATGATGAGTACCTGCCGGTGGCAACGGCCGATGAAAGTATGCTCATTTTTACCCGTAAGATAAATAAAAACGAAGATTTTTATAAAAGCCTGAAAGTAAAAGGTAAATGGGATACGGCCACCTACCTGAGCAACCGCATTAACACCGACCAATACAATGAAGGCGCGCAATCCATATCGCAGGATGGTAAATACCTTTTTTTTACCGGCTGTAACCGCCCGGATGGCCGTGGCCGCTGTGATATTTATATTGCACAAAAAAGGGGCGATGACTGGGGCAAACCTTTTGACCTGAGCCCACCGATAAATACCCCGGGCTGGGAATCACAGCCATCCATTAGTGCCGATGGACGTACGTTATATTTTGTTAGCAATAAAAAAGGTGGCTACGGAGGCTACGACATATGGAAATCGTCGCTAACAGATAAAGGCTGGGGCGAGCCCGAGAATATGGGGCCAAATATCAATACCTCCTATGATGAGCAATCGCCGTTTATTCATGCCGACGACAGTACCTTTTATTTTTGCTCAAATGGCTGGCCGGGCTTAGGCAACAAAGATTTGTTTGTAAGCAGGCTCGGCAAAGACGGCAAATGGCAAAAGCCTCAAAACCTGGGCTATCCTATTAATACCAATGGCGATGAAAACGGCCTTACACTTACTGCTTACGGTAACTACGCCTTTTTTGCTTCAGATAACCTTAATGGTTTTGGAGGGTATGACATTTATACTTTTGAACTCCCCGCAAGCTTAAGGCCTCATATTGTAACTTATGTAAAAGGCAACGTAAATGATATAAAAACCCATGAGCCGCTGGAAGCCGCCGTTGAGATCATCGATTTGCAAAACAATACGCCGGTTTACCAGGATTACAGCAATGCCAACGAGGGCGACTTTTTGGCTACCATAACATCGGGTAAAAACTATGGACTTAATATTTCAAAAAGCGGCTATTTGTTTTATTCAGATAATTTCTCGCTGGTTGGTTACAAAGAGCAAAAACCTTTTCATATTAAAGCCCTATTATCCCCCATCGAAGTTGGCAATAAGGTAATTCTGAAAAATATTTTCTTTGATACAAATAAGTTCGACCTGCAGGCCGAATCAAAAGCAGAGCTACTAAAGCTTGTTGAATTCTTAAATGTAAACCCAACTGTTCATATCGAAATATCGGGCCATACAGATAACGTTGGCGCTGTTCAGTTTAATCAAACACTATCAGAAAACCGGGCGAAATCGGTTTACCAATATCTTGTTACCAACGGCATACCGGCTGCCCGCCTTGTTTATAAAGGCTACGGCGAAACCCAGCCTATTGCGCCAAATACCACCGACGAAAACAGAGCCAAAAACAGGCGTACAGAGTTCATGATTATTGCGAAATAAAACGGTTGTTGTTGTTAAATCCTATGTTGATTTTGGTACCTTAGGCCAACCAACTATAACCTCAAAAATGAAAACCATTTTATTGTCCTTATTCGGTATAGCGTTTTTTTGCTGTGCCGCTACATTTCAATCGCCTGATGCCGGCAAACCCTGGCAAAATAAAATGCAGCAACTACCTGGCAGGCTGGAGTGTGAATTTTATAATATCGGCGGCGAGGGCGTAGCCTATCATGACAGCGACAGCACCAATAACGGCAGCGGCAAGCTTAACCCTGCCAACGGAACTTTTTTAAATGAGTTCAGGATGACAGAAGGTGTTGATATATCGTACACCAAAGCTCATGACCATATTGACGATAATCCGTACAACAAGGTACCACGCGACATGAACAAATTTTATGTTGGTTGGACACAACCCGGCGAATGGATCAACTACACCGTTAATGTAACCAAATCAGGAACTTATGCTATCGGCGTTTTATATACATCAAATGGCGATGGTGCTATCTCTATAGATGTTGATGGTAAAGATGCCACCGGGCCCATGAAAATAGCATCAACCCACGATAATCAGGATACCACTGCATGGCGGCAATGGCATCATTGGAATGGATCAAACTCCATCGGCTCAATAACTTTAACCAAAGGTGTACATGTGCTAAAGCTTCACATTGTTGCTAATGGTAACATGAACCTGGATTATCTTGATTTTAGATAAGCTGCACATGAATATGATCATCATGCCTTACGGCCCTGCATCCATGAAACCTTATTTTGGGGGTTGTTAACTTTAGCCTTGTCTTTAAATGGGGTTCAATGAATATTTTACCTATTGATTTTTCAGAGGCAAGTATTTCAACCAAATTTTTGGTGCGGTTGCCATCAAATATAAAATTCGCTTTGTTTTTTTGAGGGACGATCTTCATCAGGAAACTATATTGCCAATAACCCTGTTCGCTGCAAAAAGCAGCCGTATTTATTTCATCGGGCTGCGGGGTTTCGCTAATACCATAGCCAATGGGTGATGGCGCAAGGTTTGTAGCTTTTGATGTTTTGCTATCGAGGTAACAAAAGGCAAAATCAAGCTTTTTGCCATCGTTGTGACTTAGGTGGGACATAACGGAAACTTATTAATAAAAGGAAAACTGGCATCCAAATAATTTATAACCGTACCGGGATATCTTTCATTCATTTGCTTGGCGACATCAAAAGCAACGTCTTTTAGCTGTGACCGCACATAGTTACGATTAAAAATACATGTCAGGATATTGAGCGGTTGCAGGTTATTGGTCTTTGTCATCGGCAGCGGCACCCGCCCCAATAACTTAGCCAACGGTGGTACAATTAAAAATGTGCATGCAACATAAAAAAACAGGAACGCAGCAGTTTCGATAGCAAATATGGCATAACGGTTAACAAATTTCTTTTTAATAAAGGCATGCGTTAAAAACGACAACAGGTACACAACCCCACCTATTTGAGTGAACAGCGTTAATATTCCAAAAATCAAAAATATCGCTATCAGTTTTAAAGCTTTTGCCAATTGATTTAAAATTAAGGTTTTTGGCCAATAAAAAAGGGAAACAATGATTGCTTCCCTTTTTTACCTATATCGTTTTATGTTAGTTCCCCATTTCGGATAGGAACTTAATCCTCATCAATTGTACTTCTTCACGGGTATAATCATCGTTACCTAATTCGGCAAGGGCATCATCTATCGAGTCGGCTTCGGCGGTGCGGAAGTAATCAAATACCTCTTCCTGCTTATCCTCATCAATCACCTCATCAATATAATAGTTAAGATTAAGTTTGGTACCCGAGTTAACTATGGTTTCAACTTCTTTCAATATCTCTTCGTAGGTAAGTCCTTTTGAGGCTGCAATGTCATCCAGGTTTAAATGACGATCGATGTTCTGAATAATGAAAACCTTAAGGGCCGATTTGTTGGCGGCACTTTTAATTACCATATCTACAGGGCGGTCAATGTCATTATCGTCTACATATTTCTGAATAAGGTCGGTAAACGGTTTACCAAACTTCAAAGCCTTACCGGCGCCCACTCCCGAAATTTGTTTCAGTTCCTCGGTATTCACCGGATAGTGTGTACACATTTCTTCCAGCGACGGATCCTGGAAAATAACAAACGGAGGCAATCCTTTTTGTTTGGCCAGCTTTTTACGCAGATCTTTCAGCATTTGCAGCAACTGGGTATCCAGGGCGCCACCGCCTTGTTTAGGGCCGTCTGCTTCATCATCGTCATCTGTCCCCTCTATCACATGGTTCATCACAAAACGGATGCTGTGCGGGTTCTCAATAAACGAATTACCAAGCTTGGTTAACCGGAGTAAACCATATTGGTCAATATCTTTTGATAAATAGTTACTGAGTAATGCCTGGCGCAACAACGAATTCCACAGGTTTTTACCCTGCTCCTTGCCCGACCCAAAGTAATCAATGGCATCGTGCTCGTAGTTTTTAATTTGCGCGTTATCCTCACCCATCAATATGCTGATGATGTAATGATCGTCAAACTTCTCGCCAATGTGTTTAATCAGGCTCAGGGCTTTATGCAAATGTTCTTCGCCATCAAAATGATCTTTGTGGCCACAGCAATTATCGCACATGTTATTACAGCCGGCCTCGTTAAAGTTCTCGCCAAAATAATGCAACAACTGTTTACGCCGGCAAACCGACGATTCGCAATAGTCGATAACTTCCTTTAATATCTGTGTGCCAATCTCGCGTTCGGCAACAGGCTTATCTTTCATGAACTTTTGCAGCTTATCAATATCCTTTTCAGAATAAAAAGCAACGCAAACACCCTCGCCGCCATCACGGCCTGCCCTACCGGTTTCCTGGTAATAGCCCTCCATGCTCTTAGGCACATCGTGGTGAATTACATACCTGACATCCGGTTTGTCAATCCCCATCCCGAAGGCGATGGTAGCCACAATAACGTCAACATCTTCCATCAGGAATTTATCCTGTGTATCGGCGCGCACCTTGGGGTCTAACCCGGCATGATATGGCAGGGCTTTAACACCGTTCAGGTTAAGGGCTTCGGCAACCTCTTCAACCTTTTTGCGGCTGAGGCAATAAATAATGCCCGATTTACCCTGGTTTTGTTTTACAAACTTTACAATCTCTTTAATCACGTTACGCTTGGCACGTACTTCGTAAAAAAGGTTTGACCGGTTGAACGATGATTTGTAAATGGTTGCATTGTTCATTTGCAGGTTTTTTTGGATATCCTGCTGAACTTTTGGTGTTGCTGTAGCCGTCAACGCAATGATTGGTATATTATCGCCAATATTACTGATCACCTGCCTTATCTTGCGGTATTCGGGGCGAAAATCGTGTCCCCACTCCGAGATACAGTGCGCTTCATCCACCGCAACAAATGATACCTGGTTAAGGCGTAAAAAATCAATATTTTCCTGTTTGGTTAATGATTCAGGAGCTACATACAACAGCTTGGTTTTGCCGGCCAACACGTCTTCTTTAACCCGGCCAATATCTGCTTTGGTGAGCGACGAATTCAAAAAATGAGCTATACTATCTGAGCCTCCAAAGGCCCTTAACTGATCTACCTGGTTTTTCATCAGGGCAATCAATGGCGAAATTACAATTGCAGTACCATCGCTCATTAGCGCCGGTAACTGATAACACATGGATTTACCACCACCTGTAGGCATAATTACAAAAGTATCATTACCCGCCAGGATATTAGTGATTATCGCTTCCTGCTCCCCCTTAAAGTTGTYGAATCCGAAAAAATTCTGAAGGTTATCAAATAGCGACTTCTTAGTTTCTATCATTATCTTAAATAATCTTAAAGTCCGATTTAAAAGTTTAAAGTAACAAAAATTTATGAATAAACGAGGGATTTACTTTTTAATTTTAATCAAATATGATTATTAAGTGAAAAACATTTTTTTTACCTAATCCATTTTAATCCTTGGCAAATTTAACCTGCTATCGTTTAGTTTTATTTGAGTGATAAATAACAGATTATTATCTATTTTTGTTACTGCAAAACCAAATTTAAATTTCCGTAACAGCGTGTGAGCAAAAAACTATTAAGCTGATAGTTTGATCCTGGGGATTTCYTTTTTTGCTAACGGCCGGTAACAAAATATTTCTGTTATAACCTGTAGATATACACAACTCAATAAAAACCAACCACACCAAAACCAAAATTTTATGAAAATTGCTGTAATTATTGTACGCACACTTGTAGCCCTGATGTTTTTGTTTGCATCTGTAACCTATTTTGCCATGGTTTACTTTCATGCATTTGCTATGCCCCCTGTAACAGGCAATATGAAAGTTTTTAACGACGGATTGGAAGCCTCGGGTTATTTAATGTTGTTTATAAAAATAACCGAATTGGTTTGCGCGCTGCTTTTACTATTTGGCAGGTACGTGGCCCTGGCTTTGGTGGTTTTATTCCCGGTAATGATAAATATCGTTTTAGTGAACGCCTTTTTGTCGCCATCGGGGCTCACTATGGTTATACCACTGCTGGCAGGTGTATTATTCCTGGCTTATACACAACGCGATAAGTACGCGCCTTTATTTACAGCAAAATAAACAATTGGGCGATTAGTTTTAAGTTGAAACAAAATCCGCTGTTGTCAATTGTTATAATAAAAGGAAATTATCATGTTAAAAGAAAGCAAAGCATTCAGTGGTTTTTCGGTAAACGACATTGCCAAAGCAAAGGAATTTTATGGTAAAACATTAGGCCTCGAAGTAAAGGAAGACGTCTCGATGCCAGGCATTTTACACCTGGAAATTTTGGGCGGCAACGCAATTGTAATATACCCCAAGCCTAATCATGAGCCAGCCACCTTTACCATACTTAACTTCCCGGTACCGGATGTTGAAAAAGCTGTAGACGAATTAACAACCCGCGGAGTTAAATTTATTGTTTACAACGAAGAAAACTTCAAAACCAATCAAAAAGGCATATTTACAGCCGGCGGTCCCGTAATAGCCTGGTTTAATGACCCGGCGGGTAACATCCTGTCGGTTATTGAAGAAGCTAAAAGCTAAATAAACAAAGCCGGAAATTAGCTTAAAATAGCCTGAAGTCGTAAGCCCGAAGTAGTAAGTAAAACTAACTTCGGGCTTACGGCTTAACCGGCAGCCAATATATTGTCTGTGGGTTTCTTTTTTAGTATCAATGCGGTAATAACTGCTACAATTAATCCTACAGGCAAAATCTCCATATAAGTAAACAACACCACAAAAACAGGGTTCTTGTACATTTGCTTATAGGTATCCATTTTAGCGGTCTGTTCGCTAAGTTCTTTTGCACTTGCACCGCTGGCCCTGGCTTCGGTGAGTGTATGGGTTGCGTACTTTTCCATAAAATCGGGCATAAATTTATAGTAGATGATTAGCCAGGTAACCACGTATAAGGTAGATGCGATGAGCGAAATATATAGCCCTATCATAAAACCCTTCCCAAAGGTGATTTCGCCGCCGTTATATTTATCCCTGTAGTTTTTAACAGCTACAAATATCATCGAGAACGCGATGAGCATGGTAGCGTACCCTAAGTACATGTTGCCGTGGGTTTTTCCATCGGCATAACACATGGTTACAGTCACACCCATCAGGGCGGAAACTATGGCGCCTGCAATTAGCCCAAAAGTGATTACATTTTTTCTCATCGTTTTAAATATTTGGTACAAATTTGAAGGTTTGTGATTAAGCAGCAGTCATACTTTAGGGTGATTTCGAACAAATCACCCTAAAGTAGCAGCTTTTCAGGCAATGATTCCCAGCTTTTTAGCTTTATCAACAGCCTGGGTACGGCGTTCAACGTCAAGTTTCCAGAATAAATTTGACGAGTGGGTTTTAACGGTATTTAACGAAACAAACAACCGGGCAGCAATTTCCTGGTTACTTAAACCGCTGGCCATTAATTGCAGTACTTCCACTTCACGTTTGCTTAAATTGAGTTCGGCTAATGCGGTTTCGTTTAAAACAAAATTATCGCTTGGGTAAACGTAAACCTCCTTCTCAACCTGTATGGTTTTTACTTTTGGCGAACTTAGCTTTAATGCCAGCCAGATACCCAGCGATGTAAAAATAATGGCTATGGCACCAATATAAATCTCAAGGGCGTGGTCTATGATAATAAAACGATACTCCAGCCACCGCATTAAAAACAGCAGCACGGCGAGCGAGCCCCCATAAATAATAATATACTTATTTTTTGCAAACCGGTTCAAATGCTTTTCATGTTATTCCCTTCAAAAATATAAAATAGCAGTTCAATGTCTATGTAATATCAAATAGCACAGGGTTAAAAAATATCAACACATCAGGTATTTTTTTCCCTTTATTAAAAGCATCTACCCAAAATGGGAATATATTCCTCAACTGTAGATAGGATTCAGCTATAATAACCTAAACGAAAGCTATATTAACGCCTTAATTAATAGCTAAAAGCCTTGTTAGCAAATAAAAGCATTATTGGTGCCTTAGGTAAAATTTTTATCTGTATTTTCGGTACAGTAATTGACTTAATGCGGACAAACTGGTTACCTGTGTAAAGATTTTTAGGAAATTACACTAAAAACAAAACTCTCGTCATCATTTTAACGTACACCCGATTACTTTGAAAACCATTAAAAATATAGGAATTTTAATACAATTAAAACCTGGCCTTTGCCCGAAATCATTATTAGTTTATATGTTTTAACTGCTTTACCAGATTCCCGAAATTAACCATATGAAGAAAACATTACTGATTGTCGATGACGATTTAAGCATACTAAAGTTACTCAGTTTTATCCTTTCTAAAGATTATGATTGCGTTGTTAAAAACAACGGCATTGATGCATTTGGATGGCTGGAAGAAGGGCATTTTCCAGACCTGATTCTTTCTGACCTTCAGATGCCCTATTTTGACGGGCAGTCATTTGCCAAAAATGTTAAAATAAGTGGTTTTTACCGGGATATCCCGGTGTTGTTGTTGTCTGCGGCACATGACCTGGATGAACAGGTAAGCAAAATGCCTTTTAAAATTGACGGCTACATGCACAAACCCTTCAAACCAAACGAACTAAAGTCAGCAATTAACCAACTTCTACAAGTTTATGAATCATCAAACGTCTGATTGGAACGAAAATTCCGGTTCGCACATCAGGATCGCTTATGCAGGGTTGGAATTAAAAGACCAGATATTAAGCGGCCTTAGCAACTTTAATCTCATTTGTAATGATACCATCACTCAGCTTGATGTTTACCTGGGCGAGCAGTCTATTTTAACAGTTCCGGATATCATCCTGATGGAGATTGATAAAGAAGGCAAATGTTTTGCACTGGTAGAATCTATAAAACGAAGCTTTTTACTAAATGGCTCTATCATCGTTTTGCTATCAACCCAAAATGATAAAGCCCTAAAACAAAAAGCGCTGCAATTAAGGGTACATGATTATTACAGTGTTCCGTTTTCTGTTGATGATTTGCGCGAAAGGTTAAACTTCCTGGTAACTTTTAAGCTGATAAAGCCAAAATTGCTTGAGTTATCAAAAGAAGTTGATACAACTTACAAGATGCCTTTTGGAAAACGTGTTATTGACCTGGTTATATCAGGCTCAATGCTTTTCTTCCTATCCCCCATTTACCTGCTTGTAGCCATAGCCATTAAGTTAGATTCAAAAGGGCCGGTATTTTATAAAAGCAAAAGGGTTGGCACAGGGTACAAAGTGTTTGATTTTTATAAATTCAGGTCGATGCGCACCGATGCCGATCAGCTATTGGCTAAACTATCTACCGAGAACAACCAGTACGCAACCGAAGGCGGAGCCAGTAAAGCAGCTTTTGTAAAAATCAAAAACGATCCGCGTATTACCAGGCTTGGTAATTTTTTGCGCAACTCCAGTCTCGACGAACTTCCACAGCTTTTCAACATCCTCAGGGGCGATATGTCTGTAGTAGGTAATCGCCCTTTGCCTGTTTATGAGGCCGAGATGCTTACATCCAACGAATGGTCTATGAGGTTCCTGGGCCCCGCGGGACTTACCGGCTTATGGCAGATTAGCAAACGCGGCAAAGAAGATATGTCTGAAAGAGAAAGAAAGAAATTGGATAACTTTTATGCTCAAAAGTATTCTATTTGGTTAGATTTACGGATTATTGTAGGTACTGTACCCGCTCTCTTTCAAAAAGAAAAAGTATAAATTAATGAACAGAAATATAGTAGTTGCTTGCTTTTTGTTAACCATTACACTGTTTTCCAGGCAGGTATGTGCCCAGGAGACTTTTATAAACACTGTAAACATGACATACCTGGATAAACTGATAGCGACAGCTAAAAAGAACTATCCGGAGGTAAAGGCAAAGCAAAGCCAGGTAAAAATAGCCCGCAGCACTTACAATCAAACAAAATTTGCGTGGGTGGATGGCTTAACGGCATCGTACATTTACAGCCCGCAAAATCTAGTTAACCAGGCCAAGCCAAGCATATTTAAAGGCTATCAGTTAGCCCTAACGCTTAATATAGGCCAATTGCTTAGAAACCCATCTAATACCAATATTGCAAACGAATCATTTAAAATAGCCCAATACCAGCAAACAGAATATATGCTTAGTCTTGAAGCGCAGGTAAAAAGAAACTATTTTGCGTATTTGGCTGCTATGGCCGAATTGAGGCTTCGCTCGGGCGCGGTAACAGACGCAGGGACTGCTGTTAAACAGCTTAAATACGCATTTCAAAAGGGAGAAACCACATTCCAGATCTATAACGAGCAATTGAACGCATATTACAACCAAAATGCGTTTATGTTACAGGCTGAATTGGCCACCTGGACCGCCAAAACAAACCTGGAAGAGCTATTAGGAATTAAACTGGAAGACGTAAAGTAAAATGGAGTTAAGCTTTTTTTTAAAACTATTAAAAAAATACCGGTTAGTACTCATTTTTATACCACTTATAACAGGTATAGGTACCTTCTTTTTAGTTAAAAAACTGCCCGATACCTATATTTCGCATGCGCAAATTGCTACGGGTATAATTGATGCATCGCGGCACCTGCTGGATAAAGATGCAAACGCAAGTCTCCAAACCCAACAGGCATTCAGCGAGTTTAGTAACCTGATGGCCATCATGAAGCTTAAGCGGATAGTGAGCCAGGTTTCCTACTCGCTAATAATACATGACTTAAAGTACCCTACCTACCCGTATAGCAAACCAAGCCAGATGCTTGCAGAAATGGCCGAATACCAGCGCGACGCCGCGCTAAAGCTTTTTGAGTACAAATTCAACCACTTTGAACCCCTGTTGCTTTATAACAAACAGGAGCGCATTTTGAACGACCTCCTGCATTCCATGAAATATGATGACGAATCCTTGCGCAAGGACCTGATTATTTACCGGGACGAAGACAGCGATTTTATAACTATAACTTATAATTCGGCCAACCCGGAATTATCTGCAGATGTGGTTAATATATTGTGTACCCAATTTATCAACTATTATTCAGAAGCCGTAAAGAAAAACCAATCCAATGCCGTTTCATTTTTATCCGAGCTGTTAGTTCAAAAAAGAAACGCCCTTCGTGATAAAACGGCACAATTGCAAAAATACAAAATAGACAACGGAATAATAAACCTTGAAGAACAGTCAAGAGCCATCTTTAGCCAGATAATTAGCTATAATGACAAAAAACAGGATGCAGAAAAAGAAATTGCATCATATGACGGGACACTAAAAAAGATTGACAGCAGGTTTGATCCCGGCGACAGAAAATATTTTGAGTCGGTATCAAGCAAAATTAACCAGGCTATTACAGTAACCCAGGATGAACTTCATAATACTCAAAACAGGTACATCCGCAGCAATTACGATCCTAAATATAAGCCTGCTCTTGATTCGCTTCAAAAATCATTATCGGCTCAAATAAATGTCTCATCAGACCAATATATTACCAATCCGCTTACTCATAAAGACGACTTGGTTAAGCAAAAACTGGGCCTTGAAATAGCACGCGACCTGGCCAAATATGGCCTGCAATCTATCAATACCGAACTGGCCAAACTGAACGCCAAATTTGCAAGCCTGGTGCCGTTTGATGCCAAGGTAAAAACTTACGATTTTGACATCAACATTGCCAGCCAGGAATACCTTGACGTGTTGAATAAATACAATGCTACCAACCTTAAGTCGAATTTCAACATCGAGTTGATACAGGTAGAGAAAGCCGAACCCGAAGCCCCGCAGCCATCCAAAAAGATGCTGCTGATAGTTATTAGCGTTGTGGTAACGTTTTTTGGCTGTGTGTTTATATTGTTCCTGATGTTTTATTTCGATAATACCATAAAGGAGCCGGCCCAGCTTGTAAATAAAACCCAATTACCACTACTGGGCTACCTGAACAGGATACCTGGCACCGACCTGGATATCAGAAAACTTTGGGATATTGAAAACAGGGATAAAATGCAACAATATAAGGATTTGCTGCGATCTGTAAGGTTTGAGATTGACCAGGAATTACGCGGAGAAAAAATAGTAGCTATTACCAGTTTAAGCCCGCATGAGGGTAAAACACTTTTTGCGGCAAGCCTGGCATACTCCTATGCTATGATCAATAAAAAGGTTTTATTGATTGATGGAAATTTTGACAGGCCGGATTTAACAAATGCACTACACCCTTTGCTGTTTTTAGAGGATTATTTTAAAAACAATCCGCACAACAGTATAGATGTAAACAGCAGCGTGGCTACTACCCTGGGTAACCATGGCAGCGATGTTACCCTGCTTGAAATTGCCGATGAAGCCTTTATTAAAAACCGGTTTGACGACTTAAGGTCAAAATATGATATTATTATTATTGATACAGCTCCGTTAACTGCCTTAAATAAATCAAAGGAATGGTTACTGTTTGCCAACAAAACTATTGCCATTTTTGAGGCAAATAAAGAACTGACCAACACGCAAAAACCTCACCTGGCATTTTTAAAAACGTTGGGAAGCAAGTTTGGCGGATGGGTGCTTAATAAAACAACGGCAAATAAAAAGAGAACATAACCCTGTATGAGGCATTTGCCGGTTTATTTTGAACCAGGGTAATTTTAGCTTTAGTATTATGAGAATAGATCCCATTGAAGCAAAGCGAGACCCCTTTGAAGATTTAACACCGCTTCAAAACAAGTCGCGCAAAGCGGCAATCACAATAGCCTTTATCGGCGTGTTTGTATGGGCAATTAAAATTTTGTTTTTGTAAACCTTTGGCCATAGCAAATGCAGCACGAAACAACTAATAATACTAAGGTGAACGAAACATTTGGGGAAAGGCTGCTGCGCCAAAAGTTTTCAAATCCTTTTGTGCTTATATTTTTAGTACTGGCCGCTTTGTTCGTAAGCGTTGTGGTGTATAAACTTGGTATTATTGGCGCTGGTGCTATCATGGCAATTGTAATAGGCCTGCCCGTTTTAGTTGGCATTGTTGCCTATCCAAAATTTGGGATAACGATACTAATAGTTGCATCATTTTTTATTAGCTACATTTCTGAATTTTTGCCTGCCCAGGTGCCAATAGGCACCTTGCTGGATGCTATTACCTATTTGCTTATCCTGGGGTTTTTTATTAAGCAAAAAAGCGAAAACGACTGGAGTTATTTTAAAAACCCTATTAGTGTATTAATTATAATTTGGCTTGCATACAATATGATTGAGGTAGCTAATCCAGCTGCTGCATCTGTGCTGGCCTGGATTTATACGGTACGTACGGTTGGCTTTATCATGCTCATGTACTTTGTGTTTGTTTATCATATACGTACGGTTAGCTTTATTAAATATTTGTTTAAACTGTGGCTCCTGCTCGATATTATTGCCGCCGTTTCGGCCTTTCAACAGGAAAAATTTGGTTATTTATCTTTCGAAAAAAAATGGCTCTATTCTGACCCCCAACGGGTAAGTTTGTTGTTTATAAATGGGCACATGCGCAAATCGGGCATCTTTTCCGATCCCGTTACGTTTTCCTATAACATGGTTATAGGTGCGCTGCTTTGTATTGCACTTATCATGAGTAATATTAACATCCGCAAAAAAATAATTTTGGGATGTATAGCCATTTTTTTTCTTACGGTTCTGCTTTATTCAGGAACCAGGGCGGCCTACGTTTTATTACCGGCATCGTTACTTATTTTGGCCGTACTGAATTTTAACCGCAAGGTACTTATAGGAACCGTTACGGCTGGTTTAATGCTTGCTTTTTTGATTGTAATGCCTACATCAAACCCGGCAATAAAAAGGTTCCAGTCTGCTTTTAGCCCATCCAAAGATGCATCCTATAATGTGCGGGCCGAAAATCAAAAAAAAATAAAGCCATATATATTGTCTCATCCGATAGGTGGCGGGCTTGGATCGGTCGGGATCTGGGGCCGCCGTTTCTCCCCCAACTCTATGCTTGCCAAATTCCCACCCGATAGCGGATATGTACGGGTGGCGGTAGAGATGGGCTGGATAGGCCTTCTTTTATTCTGTACCCTGTTTTTTGTGGTATTAAAAAACGGTATCAATTCCTTTTTTCTGATAAAAAACCCCAGAATCAAAAACTATTGTATGGCCATGGTACTGGTTATATTCGCCTTTAACATCGGCAATTTTCCGCAGCAGGCCATTGTACAATACCCATCCAATATTATTTTTTACTTGTCTATTGCCATTATTGTTGCCTGCATGCGGTTAGACCTTGAACAACAAGCCACAACGACGGGTAATAATACAGAAACCACAGCATTAACCGAATGAATTGAGCCGATGTCGATAATAACCACTATAAAAACAAACCCGAGGTTAAAAAAGTTAGTCCACTGGATGCTGATACCAACCGGTGAATCGAGGCCCCGGCGTTGGGTGCGCTGGTTTATTACGCCGTTTTATTATCCGCGGGGCAAGGGGGCTATTGTAAGGTATTATGCACGGCTGGATATTTTTCCGTTTAACAAATTCTCGTTAGGCAGCAAAAGTATTATCGAAGATTTTGCAACCATCAACAATGGCGTAGGCGACGTTATAATAGGCAGCAATTGCGGCATCGGCATCAGCAACGTTATTATTGGCCCGGTTACTATTGGCAATTATGTAATGCTGGCGCAAAACATTGTTATTTCGGGCTTAAACCATGGTTACGAAGATATAAGCCTCCCTCCCAGGGCACAAAAAGTGGTAACCAGGCAAATCATCATTAATGATAACGTATGGATTGGCGCCAACTGCGTAGTTACTGCGGGCGTAAATATTGGTAAACATGCAATAATAGGTGCAGGCAGTGTTGTTACAAAAAACATACCTGATTATTCAGTAGCGGTAGGCAATCCGGCAAGAGTCATAAAAAGATATAATTTCACAACAAATTGCTGGGAAAAGGCGTAACAAAACAAACCATGCCGTTTATTAAAAAGCTTATCAATAAGCATACACTTTCCCTGGCAAGCAATGCAATTATGCCGGTTTTGGGCATGGCCATACTGGGTGTAATGGCGCGGCATCTCTCTAAAGGCGACTTTGGTGATTATATATTTTTCCTTGTTGTATTTAACCTTGCCGATACGTTCAGAACAGGTTTTCTGCAAACGTCGCTCATAAAATACTATGCCGGGGCCAACATCGAAAGAGCATCCAATATAGCTGGATCTGCCTGGTACATTGGTTTAGTTATAGTGCTCATTTTTGGTTTGGGCAATCTGTTATTATTTTTCATTCTTTCGTATACCGGCACAAGCCCCAACATGTTTCTTATAACAAAATGGCTTGGCATCGTTTACTTATGCTCGCTTCCAACAACAATAACAATATGGATACTACAGGCCCAGCAGCGTTTTGACAGGCTTTTTTTAGTACAGTTAATTAACCAGGGCGGGTTTTTCCTGTTCGTGTTACTGCTTATCGTATTCCGCCAAATCAGTTTACAAAATTCAATTTATTGCTACTGCCTAAGCAGTGTTATCAGCAGCCTGTTCACCATTTTTATCGGATGGTCAAAAATCAAAACACTGGGCAACAGAAGCTGGGCTTCAATAAAAGACATGGCCCATTTTGGCAAATATAGCGTTGGCACATCAATCAGTTCATACCTGTTGCGCAGTTCAGATACAATTATTATTAAAATGATGTTCCCCACAAATTTGCTTGGTGTATATTACATTCCGCAAAGGCTAATGGAGATATTTGAGATTCCTTTAAGGGCCTTTATTGCTACAGCATTGCCTGTGATGTCTTCGGCGGTACACCGCGAGGATAAAAAGCAGGTATCGTATATCATGAAAAAATATGCGGGAATGCTTACCCTCGCCCTAATACCTGTAGCTGTCCTATCCTTTTTATTAGCCGATTTTGTTATCGGTTTATTATTCGGCATCGGTTATCAGCACTCTGATGCAGGCAATATTTTCCGTATATTTATGTGCTTTGTAATGCTGCTTCCAATTGATAGATTTTTTGGGATAACCTTGGACATTATTGGGAAACCCCAATTAAATATGATAAAGGTTTTTATTATGCTGACAGTTAATGTAGTTGCCGATTTTACAGGTATATTCATTTTTCACAGTTTATACGGTGTTGCTATAGCATCCATTTTTACTTTCTTTTCGGGAGCCATTTTTGGTTATTGGGCGCTAAAAAGGCACTTACAGTTTTCTGTTAGGGATATGTTTTATTTAGGGTACCTTGAACTGAACGAGCTTATCAGCACCGGATATAAAAAGATGAGGAACAGATAAACAAGCAATTTCCGTATGGAGCTCAGGAACCGCAATATCATCATATTTTCACAAATGCAGTTTGATGGCCGCCTGGAATCAACAAACTATACCTTGGCAAAATACCTGGCAAAAAACAATAAAGTATACTATGTTGACAGGCCCTTTACCTGGCGCGATTATATGATGTATAAAAATACGCCGGCTTTTAAAATCAGGAAGCCGCATTTCTTTTCACCTCCCAACAGCATTATTCAGACAGAGATACCCAACCTTAAAATAGTGATTTGCCCGCCGGTGCCATCCATTAATATGTTACCCGAGGGGAAAATATATCGCCTGGCTGTTAAAATGAATGAATTAATAGTTGCCTCGCGGGTAAAAAAAGTAATAAAACAATTTAGCATCGACGATTACATTTACATCAACTCGTACAACTACACCTACCCCAACTTTCATAATTTAATAAAGCCATTACTAACGGTTTACCATTGCGTCGATCCGCTGATAGAGGTTTACCAAACCAGGCATGGTTTAATATCCGAGGATATTGTTGTTAAAAACGTAGACCTGGTAATTTGCACCAGCAATGAATTAAGGAACAAAAAGCTTAAGTTAAATCATAACACGCACCTTATTCCAAACGCGGCAAACATCAACCACAGCCAAAAAGCGCTTGATCCTGAATTGCCTGTAGCTGCTGTTTTATCGGGTATCGGCAAACCAATAATAGGGTATTTTGGTAACATCGAACGCCGCGTTGATTACAACTTGCTCAAAGAATTATTAGATCAAAATCCCGACAAGAATTTCGCTTTTGTAGGCCCGGTGGATAATAATTACGCGGATATGTCGGTATTTGAACGGCCCAATGCCTTTTTAACAGGAGCAGTGCCTTATGAGCAAATGCCCGCAGTTTTAAAAGGTTTTGATGTAGCCATTATCCCATTCAAAAAAGATGAGGTAAGCAGTTCTATTTTCCCCCTGAAGCTTTTTGAATACCTTGGCTCGGGCAAACCAACGGTATCATCCAATTTTAATACCGATTTAAAAGAATTTACAAAAGATACGGTTGCTTACTGTAAAACTGCCGAAGAATTTACCATTGCCATAAACGAGGCTTTAAAGGACACGCCTGAACTACAGAAAAAAAGACTTGCAGTGGCTGCCGAAAATACCTGGGAGCACCGCGTTATTGAAATAGAAAAACTTTTGGCATTAAATTTAAAGCTAAAGCTTAAAGCGATAAATCAATAATAACGCAACTTTTTTATTAAAATACAGTAAAAGTTATAAAACATAATAAACAATGGAGATCATCAAGTTTATTGCTTCGGTAATCATGTGGGCGGCTTTTATATACCTGGGAATATATTGCCTGTACCTTTTTATCTTCTCGGTTTTAGGGAAGTTGGTACCTATAAAATATCCTCCCGCTGCTACTTCATTAAGCAAGTTTGTTATCTACATCTGCGCTTATAAAGAAGATGAAATTTTATTGAATTCTGCGGCAAACGCGTTAACGCTTGATTACCCTGCCGACAAATTCCATGTATGTGTGATAGCCGATTCGCTTAAGCCCGAAACTTTGGTAAAGCTAAGGCAAATGCCATTGCAGGTTGTTGAAGTGTTTTTTGAAAATAGCACCAAATCAAAAGCGCTGAACAAAGCTATTGAAAATACGGTGCCCGGATTTGATGCAGCGGTAGTTTACGATATTGACAACGTTGCTGCGCCCGACTTTTTGTACCAGATAAACAACTACCTGCAGGCAGGCGAAAAGGTGGTACAAGGCCACAGGATAGCCAAAAACAGTAATACCAATGTAGCAGTGCTTGATGGCATAAGTGAAGAGATTAACAACCACATTTTTAGGAAGGCGCAACGGGTATTTAATCTTTCGGCGGCTATTATAGGCTCGGGAATGGCGCTGGAATATAACTTATTCAAAACAACCATGGGCCAGATTGATGCTGTTGGAGGCTTTGATAAACAAATGGGGCTGATACTTACCCGCCAGAAAATTGGCGTTGCCTATGCCGAAAAAGCCTATGTATATGATGAGAAGGTAAGTAACCCCGAAGTATTTAAAAAACAACGTAAAAGATGGCTTTCGGCCCAGTTTAACCTGTTGCGCAAATACGGCATGAGCGGCTTTAGCGAATTATTTTTGCGAGGTAATTTTGATTATTTTAATGAGGTTTATCAAACTGCTATACTGCCCCGTGTGCTCATGCTTGGTTTAATGCCGTTTATGTTGGGCATATCTTTAATAATACCAGGTATTTGTCCCGCCTGGCAATTATGGCTGGCTGCAACCTGTTGCTGTTATATTGGTATTTTGGTTGCAATACCGGGTCAGTTTTTTAACGGCAGGTTACTTATCGCTGCTTTAAAACTGCCATTGATTTTTTTTACTATGTTATTTTTATTATTTAAACTTAAAGGAGCCAACAAAAAATTTATTCATACACCACACGATCATACAACATGACCAAAGCTCAATAAAAACTACTGGGTTATTTTTTGAAACCTCTTCTTTAAATTAAGGAAAGGGGTTTCATATGCATAAAATGATAGTGAGGCCAGTGCTATTGTGCAAGCAATTGTAAAGCAATAAATTATTATGTTTTGAACTACCAGGTTTGCCGACTGCATATATTTTTCTGTGATAAAAAGTATCAGGAATAACGGAAACTTGTGCAATAGGTAAATACCATATGAAATTTGCCCTATAAACTTCATGCTTTTACCCTGCAACGAGTAAATGCTTGTATTTGTTTGACATAAATTTACTATCAGCAGCGAAGATAATATAGAAAGTATTACATCGCCATGCGCAATATAATGGTTAAGGTAAAAAGCGGTAAAAATAATAAAGGCAAGCAAAATTAGTACCTGAAAATATTTATTAAACATCAGATCAAAAAGAGACTGCAATTTAAATTTAACTGTTGGGTGCTTAGTATTAAAATATAAAACAGCTACCACAGCCCCTATCATCATATTATCAAAACGGGCGTAATAAAAAAACTCATTAAATGTTTTCCAGATAAACCATTCATGAGGCAAACGCACAACAACAACGCCAAGCGTCCATATAAATAAAATGAAAACAAGCAACGTATAAAGGATATGTGAAATTTTCTTTATCCTGAAAAAATGTGGATGAAAAATATAAAATTGCTCTTCGGTACCTATAGACCATATGGTATCAAATACTACAGGCAGCAAGTGTAAGCAAAATGCAAGGTTGGGTAAAAACAATAAAGACAACCACAAAGCCTTGGTTGAACCCTCATGAGGATAAACAAAGAAACCTACAAAAACCGTAAGGAAATATAGTGGCCATATCCTTAGCGTTCTTCGGATATAAAAGTCTTTAAAATTTATAGCTGTAAAATTTCTCTTTTCCTCAAGCAACAGGTATGTTATTAAAAACCCGCTTAACGAGAAAAAAACAGTTACGCCAACTCTTCCGAAATTTAAAACATTTAAAAAATCAAGCCGTTTAAGATGAAAATCAACCTTGTGAAGTTCAATATGGCATACTAAAACCATTGAGGCTGCCAAGGCGCGTATACCATTTAAATTAGGAAAGTAGAGCTTCTTTTTACTGTTTAAAGTCGGCGTTTTGTTTAGTATATCATTCATATTTAAAATTCACAAAACATTTTTAAGCAATATACGCGAATATAGCCATAATATATTTAGGTAATCTATCTTGTAAATAGCGATTTATTATAAAAATGCAATTTGTTTTATTAAACTAAATAGTTAACTTTTGTAATTGTAAATCGCGCTAAACAATTATGTGTGTTATCTATAAATGAAAAAAGTTTCTATTATAACCATAAACTTTAACCAGCCGGCAGTAACCGAAGAGTTGCTATCGTCCATAGAAAAAACAAACACCTATGCCAGCCTGGAGATAATTGTGGTTGATAACGCCAGTAAAACAAACCCAGTTCCCGGTTGGCTGGCAAAATACCCCCATATTAAATCCATCCGGTCGGATGCTAACCTGGGCTTTGCCGGGGGTAACAACCTGGGTATTAAACATGCCACGGGCGATTATATTTTCCTGGTAAACAACGATACCGAATTTACGCCTGGCCTTGTAAGTGAATTGGTAACTATTTTAGAGACACATGATGATGTGGGCATTATCTCGCCCATGATAAAATATTACAGTGATAAAAGTTTAATTCAATATGCCGGCTATACGCCTATGGATTATTACACCTGCCGTAATAGTTGCATCGGGCTAAAGCAAAAAGACCAGGGGCAGTTTAACCACATCACAGGCCCAACAGCCTATTGCCACGGTGCAGCTATGATGATTAAAAAAGAAGCTATTGACAAAGCCGGGCTCATGGCCGAAAATTTTTTTCTGTACTATGAGGAGGTTGACTGGTGCGAGATGATCAAAAGAGCCGGCTACCAGGCCTGGGTGAATACGGATGCGTTGATATATCACAAAGAATCTGTATCCGTTGGTAAAAAGAGTAAGCTTAAGGAGTATTTCATGAACCGTAACCGCATCCTGTTTACGCGGCGTAATGCGCCCGGCTACAAAAAGATAATCTTTTTTATTTATTTCCTGGTACTGGTGGTGCCGCGTAACCTGATAGCTTATATTAAAAATAAAAACTACGATTTTATACCCATGCTTTTTAAAGCAATCTGGTGGAATTTCACCCACTCAAAAAACAGCACTAACTTAGGTTACCCTATAAAAACCATAGCATGAAAATAATTTTACTGTTAAGCCTTTTTATTGTGTTTTATACGTTTGCAGGATACGGCATCCTGCTATACTTTATTATAAAACTAAAAAGAATGGTGAGGGGGGCCAAAAAACCTATAGCCGAAGATTTGAGCGTTCTCCCAACCTGTACGCTGGTTGTGGCCGCCTATAACGAGGAGTTTTTTATAAAAGAAAAAATAGCCAATAGCTTACTGCTCAATTACCCGGCAGGTAAATTGAAAATAATTTTTATAACCGATGGCTCGTCTGATAACACTCCGGGCATCATTGCGGGGTACCCCCAGATCCAGCTTTTGCATCAGCCGCAGCGCGCCGGTAAAATAGCTGCCGTTCATCGGGCTATGGAGTTTGTGGATACAGACGCCGTTGTTTTCACCGATGCCAATACCTTTTT
Source organism: Mucilaginibacter sp. P4_D1 (assembly GCF_056401935.1). Lineage (NCBI taxonomy): Bacteria > Pseudomonadati > Bacteroidota > Sphingobacteriia > Sphingobacteriales > Sphingobacteriaceae > Mucilaginibacter > Mucilaginibacter sp. P4_D1. Next base: position 109,741 of record NZ_JBFUIJ010000008.1, on the reverse strand, counting down.
GAACAAAGATGCGCTAATAAAAATCTGCAGGCATTACACCGATCCTGCCGTCGGCGCGGTGGCCGGCGAAAAACGCGTGCATTTTGACGAGAATGCCGATGCAAGCGCCGCCGGCGAAGGTTTTTACTGGAAATACGAATCGGCCCTTAAAAAATGGGATTCTGAATTATATTCTGTTGTTGGTGCCGCCGGCGAGTTGTTCAGTGTAAGGCGTTCGCATTATTTGCCGGTACAGGCAGATACGGTATTGGATGATTTTATGATATCTATGCTGATTGCCGAAAAAGGGTTCCGCATTGTTTATGAACCCGAAGCCTACGCTACCGAAACCGCATCTGAAAATGTATCCGAAGAGTTAAAACGAAAAATACGCATAGCAGCTGGTGGCATCCAATCAATATTGCGGCTAAAAAGTTTGTTTAATCCCTTCCCCTACCCAATACTGTCGTTCCAGTACATCAGCCACCGGGTATTGCGATGGACAATTACCCCCTTCCTGCTCATCCTATCGTTTGTGCTGAATATTGTCCTGGCTTCAGAACCCGGCGCAACGGGGTCGCAGCTGCTGTTGTTTGCGCAGGTATTATTTTACCTGCTGGCATTTTTGGGCTACATCATGGAAAAGAAACAATTACGGGTAAAAATATTGTTTATTCCCTATTACTTTTGTGTGATGAATTATGCTGTTTTAGCCGGTATCATCAGGTATTTTACCACTACACAAAGTGCCGTTTGGGAAAAAGCACAACGCCGGCAATAAAAATTATCATGTTGGCATACCTGCCGGAAAATTACCACCATGAAGCAAATTGAAGTGCACATTGAACTATTAACAAATATTTTATGGCAGCCCTCAACCGATTGCAGTTTTAAGTTAAATAGTGATGTTGACATTTGGCGAATTTATATCCCTTCGTATAAAGACCAAACTGCACACTTTCTAAATCTCCTGCAGCCCGATGATATTGTACGGGCAAACCGTTATGTACAGGAAAAAGATCGGATTCGGTTTATTATCAGCAGGGCGGCATTGAGGGAAATAATAAGCAGGTATATCAATCAACCGGCAAGGGATATCATCTTCGGCAGCGGCCCAAATAAAAAGCCATTTATTGCGGGAGCTGATTTGCGGTATAATGTATCCCACTCGGCAAACTGGGTATTAATAGCGATTGCAAAAACCGATGTTGGCGTGGATACCGAAACAATAGATGCCTCGTTTAATTTCCAATCCATACTGGAAGATTATTTCAGCCCCGCCGAAATTAGTTTTATAAATGATAACCCGGAAAATTTCTTTTTGTTGTGGACACGAAAGGAAGCCCTTACCAAAGCCACCGCCCAGGGCCTGGATGAGAACCTCAAACATATCCCCTGCCTCGACGGCATGCACATCACCAACACTACTATTTTAAAAACCGACAAAAACTGGTTGGTAAAAAGCTTCAAAACCGATGCTGAAAACCTGGGAAGCATAGTGTGTGAAAAAACCATTCAAAAGTTGCATTTTTTTGAAATAAACTTGTCAAAAAATGTATGATTTGTGTGGTTTTTTTGTTGCTTTTGTTTGAACTATTTACCTTTAAACAACCCGTATTTTAATATGCAGTAGATAGCCCTTACGCCATCCTTCCACCCTATTTTCTTGCCTTCTTCATAAGTACGGCCATAGTAAGAAATACCCACTTCGTAGATCCTGATTTTGGGTACCCTTGATATTTTGATGGTAACTTCGGGCTCAAATCCAAAGCGTTTTTCGGTAAGGGGGATAGCCTGTATCAACTTGGTATCAAATAGTTTATAGCAGGTTTCCATATCCGTTAGGTTAAGATTGCTAAACATATTTGATGCAAAGGTTAACCACCTATTACCTATGGTATGCCAAAAAAACAATATGCGGTGCGGGTTGCTCCCCATAAACCTGGAGCCGTAAACAACATCGGCAAAACCGTTTACTACGGGCTTCAGTAAATCGTTGTACTCGGACGGATCATACTCTAAATCAGCATCTTGTATTATAAGATATTCACCAGTTGCTTTTGAGATACCGGTATGCAGGGCTGCCCCTTTACCTTTATTTACATCGTGCTTAAAGTACTGGATATTAACATCCGGGTTGGATTGCCGGTATGAATTAATGGCAAACTCTGTATTGTCCTTTGAGCAATCATTTACAATAATAATCTCTTTTTGAATTTCATTGGTGAGGTTAACCGCTTTAATTTTATCCAAAATTAAGTGTATGGTATTCCCTTCGTTATAAGCCGGGATAATAATTGAAAGTTTTTGAATGCCCATTATATTGTTTATCAAAAAATCCGCTTCCGGATATGGTAGTGATATAAAGCTTAGTTATATCTTTATTGAAAATATTACTTAATGCAAGCTGTATTAAAACGAATAAAAACTTACTTAAAAAAACCAAAATTAATATTTCTGCTTGTATTCCTGTTCGTTTTAACCGTGTTGTTTTGGTTTTGTTTGCCAAAGCCACTATTTAAAAGCCCTACCTCATACGTAATTGACGATAATCAGGGCCAATTGCTGGGGGCATCTATCGCCAAAGATGGCCAATGGCGCTTTCCCTATAGTGACAGCGTACCCGAAAAATTCAAGCAATGTATCATGGCCTTTGAGGATAAACGCTTTGAGCATCATCCCGGTTTTGATGCGCTGGCTTTTGGGCGGGCCATCAAACAAAACCTCAGCTCAAAAAAAATTGCCAGTGGCGGCAGTACGCTTACTATGCAGGTGATAAGGCTGGCTACCAAACACAAACGCAACATCTGGAACAAGCTGCTGGAGATTTTTATGGCTCTACGGCTCGAGCTCACTTACAGCAAAAAAGAAATATTGGCCCTTTACACCAGCAACGCGCCATTTGGCACCAACGTTATTGGCCTGGATGCCGCCTCCTGGCGCTATTTTGGTCGTAGCCCCGATAAACTATCCTGGGGCGAAATGGCCACAATGGCGGTATTGCCCAATGCGCCGTCATTAGTGCATCCCGGCAGGAACAGGCAAACATTGGTTAATAAACGGAACAGGCTGCTTAACCGGCTATTTAAGCAAGGCGTCATCGACAGTATAACAGCCGAACTGGCAAAACTGGAACCCGTACCGGAAAGGCCCATGCCGCTGCCGTCCCTTGCTCCGCATTTACTGCAGCGCTTTAAAAACGATTACGATGCCAAGCCAATGGGCGATACCCGTATTCGTACAAGTATTCGTTCGGGCTTGCAGCAACAAGTCAATGATATTTTGGAGCAACATCACCAGGTTTTAAAGGCGAACGACATTAACAATATCGCCGCTATTGTGCTGGATGTTGAAACCGGCGAAACGCTTGCTTATGCCGGTAACATTACCCATCATGAAGACCCGCAAATGGAAAGCGATGTAGATGTAATTGACGCCCCCCGCAGCCCCGGAAGTACGCTAAAGCCACTGTTGTATGCTTCGGCWATGCATAACGGGCTGATATTGCCTAACAGCTTACTGCCGGATGTGCCTACACTGATAGCCGGTTATCACCCGGAGAACTTCGATATGGGGTATGACGGTGCTGTACCTGCCTCGAAAGCCCTGGCCAGATCGCTTAACGTACCTGCAGTAAAACTACTGCAGCAGTACAAATTCGAGAAATTTTATGATTTCTTGCACAAAGTTGGCATCACCACCCTAACCAAACCGGCAAACCATTATGGTCTATCATTGATATTGGGCGGCGGCGAAAATACGCTTTGGGAACTTACAGGTGCTTATGCGGATATGGCCAGGGTGCTTAATCATTATGATAAATACAACGGCAGCTACGATCCAGAGGATTTTCACAACCCTGTTTATGGCAAACAGGATATTAAGAAACCCGAACTTGAAAAATCAGGCTTGCTTGATGCCGCTTCTATTTATTGCACTTTCCAGGCCATGGAAGAAGTAATGAGGCCGGGCGAAGAAATGCTGTGGCAGCAATTCAGTTCGAGTCAGCGCGTGGCCTGGAAAACGGGAACGAGTTTTGGCTTCCGGGATGGTTGGGCCATTGGTGTTACCCCAAGGTATGTAGTGGGTGTTTGGGTTGGTAATACCGATGGCGAAGGGCGGCCTGGTTTAACCGGTATTAACGCCGCTGCCCCTGCCCTGTTCGAGATTTTCAGATTGCTGCCCGCATCAAAAGACTGGTTTGCAATGCCAACCGGCGAAATGGTAAAAATTGACGTGTGCAGGCAAAGCGGCTACCGCGCAGGCCAGTATTGCCAGGATATTGACCAGGTACTGGTACCTAAAACCGGCTTAAAGGCACCTGTTTGTCCTTATCACCAGCTTATTCATCTATCTGCCGATGGCCAATACCAGGTAAATGGTAATTGCGAACCACCGGATCAAATGCTTAACAAAAAATGGTTTGTGCTGCCACCATCCATGGAGTATTATTATAAATCCCGCAATTACCAATACCATGCACTTCCGCCGTTCCGGGCTGACTGCGCCCAGACGGAGAATGGGAATACAATGGAGGTGATTTACCCCAAAGATGGCGCAAAAATATACATCCCCCTTGAGGCCGATGGTACACGCGGACGGATGATTTGTAACGCGGCGCACCGCTTACCGGGCATGAAAATATTCTGGCACCTGGATGATCAGTATATGGGTATTACCAAAGATTTCCACCAGATGGCTTTAAACCCACCGCCGGGCAAGCATATCCTTACCCTGGTTGATGGCAATGGTAATACCGTTAATATTGGATTCGAGATATTGAGTAAGTGAGTAGTGAGACTTATTTCTGCGAAATAATAAAAAGAGAGGCCTTACACCCAACGTTTTTTGTGATTGATACGATGATGCAATAAAGAACATTAATCAGCTAAAAAAATGAAAAACTTAACTTACACAGTACTTATTTTATTACTTGCGTTCCTCACTATTTCGGGATGCACCAAAATTTCCGATCCGGCTAATAACGGGAAAATTGTAGCCAGTAAAACCGAAGTGAAAATAAACGAGCCAGATTCGCTGGTCTTAGTAGGTGCAAGCGCAACCGATTCTGTCCATTGGTCTGTTGCCCCGGCTGGCTTCAATATCCTTACAAGTTCTAATAACGCGTCGCGCATTGTTTTTACCAAATCCGGAAATTACACAGTTTCTGCAACAAAATTGGGTGCCTTGCCGGCAAGCATATCAATTAAAGTGAGCACGGATTCTGTCGTAACCACACCCGACACCGCAAAAATCGTTCAGCTTACCGGCGATCGGTTAACTATGAGTCCTGGAATTTATTTTAACGCCAAGGGGGATAGTCTTGGATTTGATTTTAACGTAACCACTGCCAACAGGTACTGCGCCAGTGGTTTACTCAAATACAACCAAAGTGTTGATGTTAATAATAATTTCAACATCGATTTTCTGTATGTGCAAGAGCCTAAGGTTTGCAAGAGTACCAATGATATACCGATGGTTGTAAGTCCGTTGAGGTTTTACCAAAAATACGAGGTAAATGGTACTTATCCGTTAAAGGTTACGCTTAATGGCAAAGTTTACACGGGTAGCATTGTCATAACTCCGGCTCAAGTAATTTTTAATTGGAATTATACATCCGGAGTACTAATACCATTTAAAACCTATAACAGATCATCTAATACATTCCTGCATTAATTCTTTAATAACCGACTGATCCCAGAAAAGATCGGTCGGTTATTAAAGAATAAAAATATTAAGCCTGTTATAATATTAAAAAATATTATTGTTTTTACCCAACGTTTCATGACTTTTACCCGAAGAGCATTTTACGTGCACACATATGTGTGATTTTTTTGAATGAATCTACCCAAAAAACAGGCTGAAAAACTGGTAAACGGATGCATTGATAACGACCGAACGGCGCAGGAAACTTTGTATAAGCTGTTTCATGCCGATATGCTTCGTGTATGCTATAATTACCTCCCCGACAAGCAGCTTGCCAAAGAGGCTTTTAATACAGGCTTCCTGAAAGTTTTTCAATCGATAAAGACTTTCGATACAGAAAAAGGAGAGCTTGGTGGCTGGATCAGGAAGATCATGATTTACACCGCTATTGATCTATGTCGCAAGGAATTAAAATTCAACACAACAAATACAAGCGAACTGGATCCGGATGAACATTTTATTTCACCGTTGGTGCTGGAGAAGCTTTACTTTGAGGACTTACTCCAAAACATCCGCACTTTGCCTTTTGCCACCCAAACCGTTTTCAATTTATCAGTTTTAGATGGTTTTAGCCACAAAGAGATTAGTGAACAATTGAATGTAAGCGAGGGCACTTCCCGCTGGCATTTAGCCGAAGCAAAAAGAAAATTAAGAGAATTACTTGAACCATCAATAAGCAGCATCCGGCCAAAAGAAAGGAGTGAAAAAGCAAAATGAAAAACTCACTAAACTACCTTAAACTTTGGCAGCAAAAGCGTAGCGAATTACCTGTTAATGACAGCGCCCAGACAGACTGGCTGCAAATGCAAAACCTCCTGAATTTACATTTACCGTCGGCGGCACCTCATGATATTCCGCAAAGCGATAAAGTACTTAAGGCTTCAAAAATTATAAAAGCAGCTAAAGGATTTAAAGCACTTGTTTTACTTGTATCAACAACGGCTACTTTCGTTACCGGCGTGTACACATACAGTCACTTCCATAAAATCAAGCACAGCGAGCCTGATAATGGGATCAAAAAACACATAGCACATGTAATTGCCGACAGTTTAAAAACTATTGATTCATTAAACCAGGCCGATAGCACAACTTATGGGGTCAACAACCCGCCGCAAATCAAATCCACCCCGGCAAACGCCGATAGCTTAGCTAATAATAACATGCCGGATAGCGGGTTGACCGGTAAAAATGTGCCGGTAAACAAAAATACCGGCATCAAAGCAAGTACCGGAAATTCTGTTTCAAATAAAAATTCCGGGCCATATGGTATATTAAAAGGAGGCAAAAACACAGGCACTTACACACTGGCAAATAGCCAAAACACAATGGTAAACCAACCCGATCAACATGGCCATGCAGCAAATAGCGCCCAAACTTTATATACAGGTAACAGGCAGCCATTGGGCGGCACTATGCCAACAAGCACCCCAAATGGATTAACCCAGGGCAATAGTAACTATAAACCATCTGTATTGTCTGTAACCTTTCAAAAATCATACTCCAAGGTATCTGGCATTGATAGTATTCAATCTGATGTCAATAATTATTTCACCAAACCGGCAATCAATAAGATCTTAAATTCCAACGCGAAGGGAAACAATGGAATACTAAAGCAAACTTCGGCACGTGTAAACGAAATCGTTGGCAAAATCACTAAATCGTCTCCAGATCTTTTAAAACTAAAAGCAGGTCAAAAACCTAAAAACGGTAAACAGGAAAAGGTTGTAAAAGCTAAACTATCGGCCCCCTTTAATTTTGATTGGGGCCTGCTTGCGGGCGTAAATGCATCTGGCAGCTTTACAACCCAAAAACAAAATAGCAATTTTTATGGCAGCCTGCCCGTCGATCTGAATTTCGGGCTTTATGGCACTTATCATTTTAATGATCGATGGGCTATAAATGTGCAAGCCAAGGCCCTTAACCCACAAAAAATCAGCGGTTCCTATACCCATGCAAACGGTGCAAAAGCCGATAGCGGCGCTGTAGATTCGGGAAAAACCATCCGGGTAACAGATAGCCGTAAGGCATATTTTGTAAGCGTGCCTATTCAATTGGTTTACAAGCTTAATAATTACCTGGGTTTAAAAGCAGGCCCCGTTATAAACATACCCGTTAAGCAAATTACCGGCACCACAAGCTTTACACCTTTGGCTATAAAAACAGACACACCTTATTATACATCGGTAAATAACCAATTAAAGAGTACCCGGTATGTTCCTGCTATCAACGTTGGCGTATCAGCCGGTGTAAGCCTGCAATATAACCGGTTTAGTTTTGAGGCTACCTATTTAAAAAGCATAAGCGGTTTCAAAGTCTCGTCGGACTTTGGGAGCTATAAATCAAACCCAGGCACTGTACAACTCACCGTTGGTTTCCAGTTAAATAAACCCCCAAAAAAATAAGGTGGCTTTAAAAATTACAAACGTATAACCTAAAATACCCTGCCCAAAACCTGCCAGACAAAAACATTCATTATATTGCCTGCATAATTAAAACGTGGCATGCTTGAACATTATGACCTACATAATTTACTAGTAATCGACATTGAAACCGTGCCTCAATATGGTACGCACAATGAGGTGCCGGAGCATTTTAAAAAGCTGTGGGAGTTGAAGACCCAATACCAGCGTAAGGATGAATCTGCCGAAGATTATTACGGGCGTGCAGGCATCTGGGCCGAGTTTGGTAAAATAGTTTGCATATCTGCCGGCGTTTTTACCAAAGGAAAAGAGGGTGTTGGCTTAAGAGTGAAATCATTTGCCGGGCATGACGAAAAGGATTTATTGGGCCGGTTTTCGAGTTTGCTATTTAGCCAGCCGGCTAACTTAGTTTTGGTGGCGCATAATGGTAAGGAGTTTGATTTTCCTTACATCTGCCGCAGGTTATTAATAAATGGTTTGCCATTTCCCCCTCAACTCCAATTGGCAGGTAAAAAGCCATGGGAAATTATTCACCTGGATACTATGGAACTTTGGAAGTTTGGCGATTACAAAAACTACACATCCTTAAATTTACTCACCGCCATTTTTGACATCCCCACCCCAAAGGATGATATTGACGGCAGCATGGTAGGTCATGTTTACTGGAACGAAAACCAGCTTGATCGGATTTGCACTTATTGCCAAAAAGATGTGGTTGCCACCGCGCAACTGATAAGGCGTTATCGTGGCGAAGATTTAATAAAAGATGAGATGATAACAATAGTCGGCCAATAATGCTGAAAGTAAAAAACCTGGAGGTTAGCTTTAAAACAGCAGATGGCTTATTTAAGGCTGTAAAAAACATATCGCTTAATTTACAAAAAGGCGAAACTATCGGGATAGTCGGCGAATCCGGTTCGGGTAAGTCTGTTACATCGCTTGCTTTGATGCGGCTTTTAGATGCCGATAAAACTGTTATCAATGGCGATGTGCTTTTAAACGATGTAAGTTTGTGCAAATTATCGGAAGCCGATATGCGCCACATCAGGGGCAACCGTATGGCCATGATTTTTCAGGAGCCCATGACCTCACTCAATCCGGTGCTTACCTGCGGCTTCCAGTTAACCGAGGCCATCCGGCTGCATTTGGGTTTAAGCAAGGTTGAGGCCAAAAAGAAAACTATCGAACTTTTTAACGAAGTACAACTGCCCCGCCCTGAAGCAATTTTTGATAGCTATCCGCACCAAATTTCAGGTGGGCAAAAACAAAGGGTGATGATAGCTATGGCCCTATCCTGCAATCCGGAGATATTAATAGCCGACGAGCCAACTACTGCGCTTGACGTAACGGTACAAAAAACAATTATTGAACTGCTGCTCTGCCTTAAAAAAGCTCGCCAGATGAGTCTCATTTTCATTTCGCATGACCTGGGGGTTATTAAGGAAATTGCCGACCGGGTAATGGTGATGTATAAAGGCGAAATTGTTGAAGAGGCCAATACGCCCGACTTATTCGATCATCCCAGTCACCCATACACTAAAGGCTTATTAGCATGCAGGCCTTCACCAAATCAACATTTAAAGAAACTGCCGATAGTTGCCGATTTTTTTGATGCAGAAAATATCCAAAACAAATCGGCGGTCACTATAGAAAACATCAGGACCTTGTATCATTATCCTGAAACTGAAATAAAAGCAAGAAGGATAGAACTTTATAAACAAGAACCTTTATTGAAGATCGGCCAACTCTCAACCTGGTTCCCGGTTAGTACGGGCCTGTTGGGTCTGTCAAAAAAAGTGGTTAAAGCGGTAAACAATGTAAGTTTTGAAGTTTACCCAGGCGAAACACTTGGCCTGGTTGGTGAATCGGGTTGCGGAAAAACAACATTAGGTCGTACCATACTAAGATTGATAGAGCCCACAGCCGGTAATATCAGTTTCGAAAATACAGATCTGGGGAGCTTAAAAAAGAATGAACTACGTGAGGTACGCCGCAATATCCAAATCATTTTCCAGGATCCTTACTCGTCTTTAAACCCTAAATTAACCGTCGGTCAATCCATCATGGAGCCTTTGCAGGTGCACCAGTTTTACGCCAATAATACCAAACGCAAAAAACACGTTTTAGATTTACTGGAACGTGTAAATCTGTTACCAGAACATTTTAACCGTTACCCCCACGAGTTTTCAGGAGGCCAGCGGCAACGTATCGTGATAGCACGGGCGCTGGCGCTGCAGCCCAAATTTATCATCTGCGACGAATCAGTGTCGGCGCTTGATGTATCTGTCCAGGCACAGGTGCTTAACCTGATCCGCGAATTACAGCAGGAGTTTAAACTTACCTATATCTTCATCTCGCATGATCTTGCCGTTATTAAACATATATCCGACAGGATGATGGTGATGAATAAAGGCGAGATCATTGAAACAGGTTACCCGGACGATATTTATTACAGGCCAAAGGACGAGTACACCAGGAATTTGATTGCATCGATTCCGCAGGGGTGATARCAAAGGCAAACGCATCTAAACTGGGTTAATATAACTTAACACATTTCAGCTATTTAATTTATAAATATCTGATAATAAACATTTTATAATTTAACATGGTTAACATTCAACTAAGATTTCGCGCAATTTAGCTAATCGATATTTTGCACTTGTTGTTGGTCAAAACATTGCCAAATTCTTACTATCTTAAGTTGTGCAGCCTATCAATCCAAAAATTTGTGAAATTAGATTAAATTTAGCCGGATTGGCATGCATTCGTGTCTAACTCAAAAAATGGGCTCCTGTCGATTGCCCAAATTCACAACCTCAGATTCAAAATCAATTTCCTTAACCCTGTCTTTTTCGTCTTCTCCCCCAAACACCAAAATTCCGTATCTTAGCACAAATACTTTTGTATGTCTAAAAAAAAGAAAAATAATTCTTCTATCGTTCAGGTACTTACCCAAATGGTACTTGATGTATTTGAACAAAACGGCAATACGCCACTTAATTATAAACAGGTTTCTGCAAAATTAAACGTCCGCGATCCCGAATCGCGCGAAATTATATTTGATATTCTAAAAGACGAGGCTTTTAAATCGGTACTTAAAGAGGTTTCGCCAGGCAAGTTCCAACTTCTTGAGTTAAAAACATTTATGGAGGGCCGTGTCGATCTGACGAACGACGGTTCGGCATTTATAGTTACTGACGATGAATTGGAAAGCGACATTTTTGTTGCCCCACGCAAGCTTCGCAATGCTTTACATGGCGACCGTGTTAAAGTTTACGTATACGCCATCAGTAAAGGCAAACGTAAAGAAGGCGAGATCATTGAGATATTGCAGCGCGCCAAAATGGAGTTTACCGGAATTGTAAAACTATCTGAGCGTTTTGCATTTTTCATCCCGGACGACCGTAAAATGATGCATGATATTTTTATCCCGATGAGCGAGCTAAACGGGGCTAAAAACGGGATAAAAGCAGTTGCCGAAATTACCGACTGGCCGGCTGAGGCCAAAAACCCCATTGGCAGAATAAAACACATTTTGGGTGCACAAGGCGAGAATGACACCGAGATGAACGCCATCCTTGCCGAATATGGTTTTCCGTTATCCTTCCCGGCCGAGGTTGAACATGAGTCGGAAGAGATATCGGATGTGATCACCAAAGAGGAAATTGCCCGCCGAAGAGATTTCAGGGATATTACCACATTTACTATCGACCCCTTTGATGCCAAGGATTTTGACGACGCATTATCGTTTAAAATACTCGAGAATGGCAATTACGAAGTTGGTGTGCATATTGCTGATGTATCGCATTATATAGCACCCGATTCTGCCCTGGATAAAGAGGCGTTCGATCGTGCTACTTCTGTGTACCTGGTTGATCGGGTTATCCCGATGCTGCCCGAGCGCCTTTCAAATGGCCTGTGCTCGTTGCGCCCTAAAGAAGAAAAGCTATGCTTTTCGGCAGTTTTTGAACTGGACGAGAATGCATTTATCCAAACCGAATGGTACGGAAAAACCATCATTTACTCTGACAGGCGCTTTACTTATGAAGAAGTTCAGGAAGTAATTGAAAGCAAAGAAGGTGATTTTAAAGACGAGATTCTTAAGCTAAATGCCTTGGCTTATAAACTGCGCGACCGGAAATTTAAAAATGGCGCCATCAGCTTTGAAACTACCGAAGTTAAATTTAAGCTTGATGAAACAGGCAAGCCCATTGGAGTTTATGTAAAAGAACGTAAAGATGCCCATAAGCTAATTGAAGATTTTATGCTGTTGGCCAACCGTAAGGTGGCCGAACATGTAAGCAAAATGGGTAAAGGCAAGCACAAATACACATTTGTTTACCGTGCGCATGATTCCCCTAAACCCGATGCCCTGGCCAATTTTGCACAGTTTGCGGCCCGGTTTGGGTATAAAATAAATACTAAATCAGATAAAGAAACTGCAAAATCGTTAAACTTCCTGATGGAGGATGTAGAAGGTAAAAAAGAACAAAACGTACTTACCCAACTGGCCATCAGATCGATGGCTAAGGCGATATATACTACAAAAACCAGCAGCCACTACGGCCTGGCGTTTGATCATTATACGCACTTTACCTCCCCTATTCGCCGGTACCCGGATGTTATGGTACACCGCCTGCTGTTTCATTATTTAAACGGCGGACAATCGGTAAATGCAGAACATTACGAAAAGCTATGTTCCCATAGTTCGCAAATGGAAAAAAAGGCAGCCGATGCCGAACGCTCATCTGTTAAATATAAACAGGCAGAATACCTGCGCGACCAGGTTGGCAATACTTTTACGGGTATTATCTCGGGAGTTACCGAGTGGGGTATGTATGTCGAGATCATCGAAAATAAATGTGAGGGCATGATTCGCCTGCGCGATATATCCGATGATTTTTATACTTTGGACGAAAAAAACTATTGTATCATCGGTCAGCGTAAAAAGAAAACTTACCAGCTGGGCGATGAGGTAAAAATCAGGGTTAAAAATGTTGATTTGACCAAGAAGCAAATTGATTTTTCGTTAGTGCAGGATTGATATTTTAGGTGAGTGGTTGATTGGGGTGATTAGGAGAGTGGTTGAATTTTTAACTCGATCAACTTAATCCCACTCAATCAACTTAATCCCACTCAATCAACTTAATCAGCCGTTAACTACAAACATGAAACAACTTACAGAACTACATGCCATGGTGAGCAAGGCGGTAGACGAACTTACTTTTCCGGCATATCCTACCGATCTTTACGAACCTATAAGCTATATACTTTCGCTTGGCGGTAAACGCCTACGCCCTGCCCTGTTGCTAATGGCATGCGACCTGTTTGGCGGCGACGTGGAAAAAGCGATAGAGCCTGCCCTGGCCATCGAAGTATTTCACAACTTTACGCTGATGCACGATGACATTATGGACAAGGCTCCCTTGCGCCGTGGTAAAATTACAGTGCACGAAAAATGGAACGCCAATGTAGCCATACTATCCGGCGATGCTATGATGGTAGAAGCCAACAAATTCATGATGAAGGTTGACGATGGTATTTTACGCCGGGTAATGGATGTTTTTAACGAAACTGCCACGGGTGTATGCGAAGGCYAGCAAATTGACATGAGTTTTGAGCAGCGCAATAACGTGCAGATTGACGAGTATCTGGACATGATACGGCTTAAAACCGCCGTACTATTAGGGGGAACGCTAAAAATAGGCGCAATTATTGGCGGCGCTACATTAGCCGATGCGCAATTACTGTATGATTTTGGTGTAAATGTTGGCATAGCTTTCCAGCTGCAGGATGATATCCTGGATGTTTACGGTGATCCCGAAAAATTTGGCAAGCAAGTTGGCGGTGATATATTATCCAACAAAAAAACCTACCTTCTTATTAAGGCCCTTGAACTGGCAAAAGATAGCGAGGCCACAACACTCGAAAACTGGCTGAGCATAGAACAATATAACCCCTCCGAAAAGGTCGCCGCGGTGACCGGCATCTACGATAGCCTTGACATCAGGAATTATGCCGAAGATGCTATGCGAGCCTATGCCGATGCCGCCTTTAGCGCGTTAGACCAGATCAAGCTGTCGGAAGACAGGCGACAGTATTTGAGGCAGTTTGCCGATAATTTGTTGGTGAGAGAGTATTAATTATATTTAAGGATGGAAAAGAGTATTTTGCTTTTGTTAACAGGTTTGTTATGCTCAATTTCTGTCAAGGCACAAATCCCGGCAATTGGACCGAACGATTCTACACAATATATTCTTATTTGCCCAATTGAACCCCAGCCATCATTTCCAGGTGGGTACGACGCTTTTAAACTTTTCCTGCAAAAGAACTTAAAAAACCCTGACCCGCAACTTGATGTTCAAGGTAGGGTTATCATTTCTTTTATTGTAGAAAAAAACGGCTCCCTGACTCATTTTGAAATAAAAAGAGGGTTACAGAATAAATTTAACGAAGAAGCATTAAGGGTGCTCAAACTTTCACCTAAATGGATTCCTGTTAAATTAAACGGCAAACCTATAAGATCAGGATATACAGTTCCCATAAATTTCACATTAGGCCAGTAAAACACAAAATGAAGAAAACACTCTTTGTAATATTCACGCTGATCGTCGGGACAATAGCAAACGCCCAAACCCTAACCTCCGGCGGCAAGCTCAAACCTGAGCAAGCCATTATGGACGTGCGTCATTATACAATCGCGTTAAGCGTTGATCCGGTTCAAAAAACGATAGATGGTTATACCACTATTGATGTAATCATGGCGCAGCCTACTAAGGTGTTACTTTTTGATCTGTTGGATTCCTTAACGATCAGAAACGTATTGGTTAATGGTAAAAAAGAACCTTATACTTACCAAAACAACCTCATCACCATCAATACTGCCAAGGAATTACCTACCGGCAAAGCCAGTGTTAAAGTGATATATGGTGGCAAGCCCCATGTTGCCCGTCGTCCGCCCTGGGATGATGGATTCACCTGGACGAAAGATTCTACCGGGCATGCCTGGGTTGCCATCACAGCCGAGGGAACCGGGGGCAAACTTTATTTTCCGTGCAAGGATCATCCTTCGGATGAGCCAAATGACGGTGTTGATATGCTGATAACCGTACCTAAAGACCTGGTAGTTGCCGGTCCGGGCTTACTGCAAAAAGTAACCAAAAGCGGCGATAAGACTACCTACCATTGGAAAACCAATTATAGCATCAACAACTATAGTATCCTGTTTAATGTTGGCGATTATACTGTTGTAAGCAGGCCATATAAAACCGTTAATGGAACAACTGTGCCTATCCAGTTTTATGTATTAAAGGAGGATGCCGCTAAGGCCAACCGTCACCTTGATATTTTCGAGCAAACCATCCGCATACAAGAAAAGTATTTTGGCGAGTATCCGTGGGCTAAAGAGAAAATAGGCATTGCCGAAACGCCGCACCTGGGTATGGAGCATCAAACCATGAATGCCTACGGCAACAAATTCAGGTACAGC
This sequence comes from Mucilaginibacter sp. P4_D1, assembly GCF_056401935.1. Lineage (NCBI taxonomy): Bacteria > Pseudomonadati > Bacteroidota > Sphingobacteriia > Sphingobacteriales > Sphingobacteriaceae > Mucilaginibacter > Mucilaginibacter sp. P4_D1. Next base: position 94,147 of record NZ_JBFUIJ010000008.1, on the reverse strand, counting down.
AAACTCGGCGGCAAAGATTTTGACTGGCTGATGCATCACGAATTTGGCCATGAGTGGTGGGGCAACAAAGTAACAGCCAAGGATTGGGCCGATTACTGGATCCACGAAGGTATTTGCACCTTTGGTGATGCCATGCCCATACGCGATTTGGAAGGCGAACAAGCCTATATTAAACACTTCCAGCAAGCTGCCCTTTCATTTGGCAACAAAATCCCCTTGGTAATAGGAAAAGATATCGACGAAGAGGCAGCTTATAATGGCGACATTTACGGCAAAGGCGCTTTCTTTATGCATACTTTAAGATATATTATGGGCGACACTATCTTCTTCCCAACTATAAAAAACTTCGTTACAAGTCCTAAATACACCTACAGCAACATGGTTACTACGGCAGATGTGCAGGAATATTTTAGCAAAGCAGCCGGTATTGATTTGAAGCCTTTATTTGATCTCTATATTTATTCTGTTAATAAACTCGAAGTTCATGTAACCGCAAAACGCGGCGATAAGTACTTCATCCAGCTTCAAAATATTGACATGCCATTACCGGTTGACATTAGTGCCGATGGCCTAACCAAGCGATACACCCTGGACAAAAAGGGACTGACAATTACCAGCAAAATAATGCCTGTGATTGATCCGGATACGTATTATTTGAAGAAGCTTATTATTGAATAGATACCATTCGACATTATTGCTAAGTTCATTTGCTCATGAAAAAAACCTTAACCTTGTTAATTGTATTTATCGCAGTGTGTACCTATCGGGCCAAGGCCCAAAATACAGGTCGGGCAGATTCCGTTTACAGCATGGCAGATGTAATACCTGAATTTCCCGGAGGCGAGCGTCAGTTTTCGTCGTTCCTTGTCAAAAATATGCAATACCCGGCGAGTTGCCTCAAAAGAGGGATTAAGGGAACGGTGTTCGTAAAGATGATAATTGAAAAAGATGGAGCGGTAAAATATGCCTATTGCGTCCGCTCGGTAGATGCAGATATTGATAATGAGGCTATACGTGTTTTAAAACTCTCGCCAAAGTGGAAACCGGGAACAGTGGGTGGTAAACCTGTAAGAGTGTATTATACAGTACCAATCTCCTTTACTCCTACCGCAATAAAGCAATAAAAAAATCCCCGATCAAGTTTGACCGGGGATTTTTTATATCATCTATAAAGCTTTGCTAATTATTCAGCTGCTGCTTCTTCAGTATCAGCTTTTTTAGCTTTTGGTGCTGCTGCTTTCTTTGCTTTTGGAGCTTCTTCTGCAACAGGTGCTGCTTCAACTACCGCTGGTGCTGCTGCTACTTCGGCAACTGCTTCTGTAGCCGGAACAACTGAAACGTATGAACGGTTATCAGCTTTTTTACGGAAAACTACAATACCTTCGGCTAAAGCGAATAAAGTATGATCTCTGCCGATACCTACGTTAACGCCTGGGTTGTGTTTAGTACCACGCTGACGAACGATGATATTACCTGCAATTGCGGGCTGACCACCGAAAATTTTGATACCTAAACGTTTGCTATGCGACTCGCGGCCGTTTCTGGAACTACCGGCCCCTTTTTTGTGTGCCATTGTTTATATCTTTTATGAGCTGATAAATCGGCTCGGTTTAAAACTTTAAATTATAATGTGATACCAGTGATCTCGATCTTGGTAAATTGCTGACGGTGACCGTTTTTCTTTTTGTAACCTTTTCTACGTTTCTTTTTGAAAACGATTACTTTATCACCTTTTAAATGAGACAAGATCTTAGCCGATACTTTAGCGCCTTTCAAATCAGAACCTAATTTGAATGAACCTTCGTTTTCTGCTAACAATACACTGTCAAATTCAATACTAGCGCCCTCGTCACCTTGTAACCTGTGTACAAAGATCTGCTGGTCTTTTGCAACCTTAAATTGCTGTCCTGCTATACTTACTATTGCGTACATGTTTGTTAATTATTGTTTTAAAATTCGAGGTGCAAATATAGGGATTGGTTATTTAATAAACAACACCGCAACCTTTTATTTTTTAAGTCTTCGTTCTGCGGTTGTTAAACTTTGATCAATTTCTTTGATCAGTTGTTTATTGGCATCTATCAATTTAGGATCGCCTGCAAAGTTCGAATCAAAAACAACCCGTTTAGTTTTGGTTTTATATTTAAACTCGATGATATAACGCACCGGCTTTTCTTTGACGGTGTCACCCCTCTCGTTCGACGGAAAATCCCAGAAACCAAGGTCGGCCGCTTTATGGTGCAGGTATAACAGATCGTTATCAGTAAGTTTCACGTGCGTTTTCACCAGCGAATCTCTTTTATTAATATACTGGTAATCGCCGGCGAGGGAATTGAATTTATTCACCAGGCTATCTTTGGGCCCATAAGCGATAGATATCGATTGGAAATCGGCATATCGGTAAGGCGCATTTTTTATCATCATACCGTAGTAGTAAAAACAGTATAAAAGGAACGGAACAACAATAGTGAAGATGAGGAATATTTTTTTAGTTCTTGAAGACATTTAATTAATTATTAATTTACTGAATTATTGAGTTGGTACCATTACATCCGTCATTGCGAAGAATGAAGCAATCCCCGATGTGCAAAGCGAATTTGTATGCTTATTCTTATGTTTAAATCGGTTCCATTTCCGGTGTTTTATCAAGTTCTCCCTCCCACTTACTAACAACCGCCGTTGCCATAGCATTGCCCAAAACATTTGTCGCCGATCTACCCATATCTAACAAAGGATCAATTCCTATCAACAGGAACAATCCTGCCTCTGGGATATTAAACATTGATAGAGTTCCTGCAATAACAACCAACGATGCCCTTGGCACACCCGCAACACCCTTACTGGTAAGCATTAACACCAATAGCATGGATAACTGATGTCCAAACGACAAATGAATATCGTACGATTGCGCCAAAAACAATGATGCAAAGGTCATATACATCATGCTGCCATCCAAATTAAATGAGTACCCTAATGGTAATACGAAACTCACAATTTTGTTGCTACAGCCAAACCGCTCCAGTTCCAGCAATACTTTAGGGTAAGCAGCCTCGCTGGTTGAAGTGCTGAATGCAATAAGCATAGCATCTTTTATGTTATTAATCAGTCTGAACACAGGCTTACGTAAAACAATAAAGCCTGCTGATATTATGATAAGCCAAAGCAACACTAACGAAAAGTAGAATTCGCCAATAAATATGCCATAGGTTGATAAAACACCTAAGCCCTGCTTTGCAATTACCGCTGTTATAGCGCCAAATACGGCAACAGGGGCCAACTTCATTACATAGCCTGTTATCTTTAATATCACATGGGCAATGGCATCCATAGCTTTGATAACTATTTTACCCTGCTCGCCAATCGCTGCCGTGGCAATACCGAAAAACAAAGAGAACACCACAATCTGCAATATCTCGTTATCGGCCATTGATTTGATAAAGCTTGAGGGGAACACATGCCCGATAAATTCGGTTAATGACAGTGCCGATTTTTTGATACCGGTACTTAAATGGCTGTCTGGCAACGGCAGGTGCATAGTTTTGCCTGGCTCAAATAAGTTAACCAGCAGCATCCCTAACAATAAAGACACTAAGGTGGCACTAACGAACCAAAGCATCGTTTTGCCGCCTATCCGGCCCACTGCTTTAATATCACCAACTTTTGCCACGCCAACTACCAGCGTTGTAAACACCAGCGGCGCCACAATCATCTTTATCAAATTCAGGAAAATCTTACTTAAAATATTAAAGCCCTCAAGCTTGTCTTCTCTTAAAGTGCTGTTATCCTGCTGTAATTTAACTTCTGCTTTCCGCTGTAGCTTTAAGTTTTGAAAGCCAGCGGTTGTAGTATCCGTTGATGCCAGCAAGTTTTTATCAATGGCTTTAATGTGCGCATCCGCTGTACTTATATTGGCATTAATTTTATTGATTACGTTAGTGTTGTAAATATAACCAACTATTACACCGGCGATAAGCGCTATAAAAATGTACAGCGTCAGCTTGCTTTTTTTTTGCATGGATTTTGATCAGTCGACAAAAGTAGTGAAATAGAATCAAGAGTTAAGAATCGGAGCGGAAAGAATCAAGAGTCAAGATCAAGAGTCAAGACAGGAAAAATTAAGCTGCAAACAGATGGTTGACCCTTGACTCTTCGCCCCGCAAACACCTTCCTTCTTAATTTGTATTATCATTGAAGATTTGTGTTTTTCTTGATTCTTGGCTCTTGATTCTTGACTCTCTTAAAACATTTTGTATATATTGGCAACCAGAATTGATCATGTCTTGATTCTTGACTCTCAATTCTTGATTCTATTTATAATGACAGTTACTACCTACGGACTACAGCATATCAAAAAAGAAATTCAGCATTTGCCGCATGAGCAGTTGTCTGAGTTATTGCTTCGGCTGGCGCGTTATAAAAAAGAAAACAAAGAATTGCTGGCCTATTTGCTGTTCGAAGCCTACGATGAAGGCGCCTTTATAGAAAAAGTTAAAGCCGAAGCAGGGTTCATGTTTAGCCAGTTGCCGGCGCTGAGCTATAACGCAGCTAAAGGCATGCGTAAAATATTACGATTGTTAAGCAAATACACTAAGTTTACTGGCTCAAAAACGGCGGAGATTGAGTTTTTGTTAAATTTTTGTAGTAATTACCTGGAGTATGCCGACAGGCGCACGTCATACAAACCAATACGCCTGATATTAACCCGGCAGGTTGAAAAGGTAAAAACGCTAATAACTAAACTACATGAAGACCTGCAATATGATTTTGCCGATAGCTACAATGCATTAATTACAGATGCCGAAAAAAAATTGAACTGGTTTAAAAAGAGTGATTACCTGTTGTAACATATGTACACTAAGATAATCTAACCCATATAAATTCTATTAACAGTGGCCAACAAAGAAGCAGCATTCAAGGAAATTTATGCAGCTAATTCTAAAAAGATTTTCCATTTGTGCTATGGTTATACCGGCGACGATGACGCCGCGAATGACCTGCTACAGGAAACTTTTTTAAAAGTATGGCAAAACCTGGATAAATTTCGTAACCAGGCCATGATCTCTACCTGGATCTATCGTATTGCCGTAAACACCTGCTTAACCTACCTGCGATCGGAGAAGCGACAGGCGAAAGACGAACTTACCGAACAAATAGCTGAAACTAAACGAGAGGAGTTTTCTGAAAAGAATGAGCAGGTTGCTTTACTATACAAATGCATATCAAAACTGGAGGAATCGGAAAGAATTATAATAACATTGGTACTTGATGAAGTACCATATCCCGAAATAGCAGAGGTTTCGGGGATATCGGAGGGAAATCTGAGGGTGAAAATTTATCGTATTAAACAGAAGTTAACTGAATTATATAACCAGTATGAAAGACTTTGATCATTTGATGTCGGTTTGGCAGGGACAGCCAAAGCAAGATCAGCTTTCAGTGGATGATGTGCTGAAGCAGGTAAAGAAGGGGATTCGCGGCATAACCAACAAGTTGTATTGGACAATTGTGGCCATGGTGGCCGTTACAGTATTTGCCGCCATTGTTACATTTTTCCTGGCATTCAAGTCGGGGGTTACAACGGCGGGTATTTTAATAGTATTGCTTACCATGCTGATGTATTTGGCGCTTACCGTAAGGCACTATCACATTTTAAGCAAGCGCGACGCAACCATTAACCCGGCCGAGTATTTGGATAGCCTTAAAGAATACCAAAAAACACGGTCGAAAATTACAGGTTGGTTTTATTATATCTACATTCTATTAATCAGCGCCGGCCTGGCACTGTACTTTATCGAGGTGTTGGAAAAATCTTCCCTGGCATTTAAAATTGGCACTTATAGTTCCATCACCATCTGGTTTTTGTTTACCACTTTTTACTTAAAACCCAGGATGTTTAAAAACGAAGAAGAAAAGCTTAACCTGATGATTGATAGACTGGTTCGGTTAAAAGAACAGTTTAATTAAATAAAGTTGTAAAAAGGCTTTCATAGTGAGCCTGTCGAACCATGGTAGGCAAAGGCCTCTCCGCGCGAGTCTTCGACAGGCTCACACTGACAGGCCTCCAACCTTGAAGAACATATCGCGGTTAAGAACAAGATATGGGCAACCAATTTACTTCCCCCTGTTAATCAGCAGCTGCATCACCTGTTCCCGTAACTGCCTGCTGATAGGCACATGGTGTATTCCTACATTCAGCATATTACCATCAATGGAGTTTACCTTATCATACGCCACAAAGTACGATTTATGAGTTTGTAAAAATTTACGCTGCGGTAGCCTTTCGCCAAAAGCTTTTAATGTACTGTGGGTGATGATCTTTTTGTTGGCCGTTTGTATCACCACATAGTTCTCCATACCCTGCACAAACAACACCTCATCAAAAACAACTTTTTCAAGCTTGCCTTCGCTCTTTACAAACATGTATCCCATTTCTATACCCATACTCCCCTTTTGATCAAAATAATCTTTGGCCTTAAAGGCAGCCTTCATAAATCGCTCAAACGAGATGGGTTTTAATAGATAATCCAGCACATCAAGGTCGAAACCATCTGTGGCATATTCCTTGAACGCTGTGGTAAATATCACCTTTGGCGGATTTTGCAACGATCTTATAAATTCAACCCCTGTTAAATGCGGCATCTGGATGTCTAAAAAAAGCAGGTCGACAGGCTGTTGTTTCAGCACTTCGCTCAATTCCATTGCGTCCTCGCATTGCGCTTTTAAATCAAAAAAGCTGGTCTTTTCCACATAACCCTGCAGGCCCTTGCGCGCAAAAGGTTCATCATCGGTTATTATACAAGTTATCAAGTTCATCAATTAAATTCTATCACTAACTGTGCTGAAAAACAATTCCCTTCACAGCCAACCGTTAACCGGTGTTTATCCGGATACAACAACTGTAAACGGCGGCGTAAATTCTCTAACCCAATACCAGTATAGTTTTCGTTAGGCTGTATTTGTGCCGGTACATCATTAACTGTAGCAAAAATAAAGTCACCATTGTTAATATTTGCACTAATACTGATTTCAAAATTGCCACCCGCGTATTTAAAAGCATTTTCGACCAACGGAAGCAGTAGTAATGGGTAAATTGGCTGATCTGCTAACCTTTCATCAAAACAAACATTCAGCTTCAATTTACTGCTGGCCCTTATTTGCTGAAAGCGGATGTAGTTTTGCAGGTATTCCAATTCGTGGTTTATAGGTACCTGTTGCTGCTGATCGTAAAGTTGATATCTTAACAAACTGGAAAGCAATTCTGTACTTTGCTTGGCCGCCGGCACATCCTCATCCATCTGAAAATAAATGGTGTTTAAAGCATTAAACAAAAAGTGCGGATGGTATTGGGCTTTCAAAAACTTAAGTTCGGTTTCTAACTGATCGGTAGTCAACTTTTCCAGTTGTACTTTGTTGGCAATGTAGGCCTTTAACCATGTGCTGCTACGGGCTATGCCATAATAAATAATGGCATATAAGGTTGGTATCATGGTGAGGTCTGCCAGATCACCCCAGGATAGGCCGTCGTCAGTAAATGCAGCCATTGGAGTAAATATCAGGTTCACCAAAACCAGGTTAGCAAACACCAGTATAGTTAATTCTCTTACTACCCCCCGATAATTGAATTGCAGTGGCCAGCGCCTGTCATAAAACCGAAAGAGCCATTCAAATAAATATATGCCTGCATAGCCCACCAATACACTACAGCTCATTTCAAGGACATTTAAACCCCAGTCTCTTTTCCAAAACATTTCATCATGTTCAGTGTCATGCAGCAGCCTTACGGTAAAATATACCAGCAGGCCATACAACGCGGGGGAAATATATTTCCTGAAAAACTTCATGGGAAAAGAGTCAAAAGTTAAGAATCAAGAGTTAAGACTAAGGTCGTAATTTGATCTTGTTTAAGGTATGATAATTGTTTTTACTATGCAAATTTGCTTACCTGGCAACTCAATTTCATACCACGGATGTAGTAAGTGGTTCGCGGCTGCCAAGCTTTTCCAGTTCAGCAACATCTTCTTGATTCCTGACTCTTGGTTCTTGACTCATCTCCAAAGGTTTCATCCCAAATAAAAAGCGGGTTAAGGTATATGGACGCACCAGTAAATGATAAATAAGCATAGTTATAAAAAAGGTGATCCCAACTGTATAAATATATTTCGACAGGATACTTTCATTTGGCGCCTGTACAATGTAATAAACCAGCAGCACTATCACAGTTTGGTGAAGAATATAAAAAGGATACACAGCCTGGTTTAAATAACTTAAAACTTTATGAGTGCGGTTAAGATATTGTTTGCCATAGCCAACCAAAGCCAATACCCATCCCCAGGCAATTATTGGCCTTAAAGCAGTAAAAGCATAACTAAACAATATATTTTGAAATGGCCAGCGGGCGTGTAAAGGCTCGATTCCATTCCACCTCAGGCATTCCCATAACATGAGGCTCAAAAAGCCAATAGTTAAAGCAAAACGCCGGTTCCGTTGCAGGCTATCCATTAGTTTGGGCTGTACAATACATATAAAGCCGGCCAAAACAAAAAACAGCCAGTAAACAAAATAGCATCCGTCGTGAATTAAGTCGTTTGTTTCGGGTAATTGCCAGCTTAAAAATGTAAACCAAATGATACCCGGCAACATGAGCAGGTAAATCCATTTACCCTTAGCCAGGACCGCGAGTTTAGTTTTAAAGCCATCACTTTTGGGCGAGACCATCCATGCAAATACCGGGGCAAATATTAAATCGTAAATAAATAGGTAAGCAATAAACCATAGGTGATGCCAGCTGAAACTGCCTTTGGGATAAGGCACAAAATTAAATACACTTGCATAAAAGTGCCAGTAGCTGCCGTGATAGCCATTTGCCAGCCGCTCCATATAAATTTGAGGCGGCACAATGATAAACATGCCCACCAGTAATGGAATAAATAGCCTGCGGAAACGTAAGCCGATGAAGTTTAAAGTAGATCGCCGCTGCATCATGTAGTAACTCACGGTACCAGAAATAAAAAAGAGCAGCGGCATGCGAAAAAGGTGCAAAAAGTGATTTGATTCCATCATTAGGTTACTGGTTTGGGCGTTTTTTATATGCCAGTTATCCTCGGCCACATAGGGCATGGCCGAATGAAAAAATAATACGCCGATGATTGATATGATTCGTAACCAATCGAGGTAAGTTTGTCGTTGTGTGGATTGCATGATCGTTTTGTTTTTTTATCAAAGGAAACAAAGCCGGCGCAATCAATATAAATACTTTGACCAATGGTAAAAAACCTTTGACGAACTGTGACTAAGAGCGAATGTAAGATATAAGATTTAAGATGCCTAACGTCGCAGAACGCTACTGCGACAATAAAAAACGAAAATTACTGGAGTCAACTATCTGTTTAGCAACAACCCTAAAATATATTGGGCGTACCATCTGGCCAGATAATCATTAGGGTGGTTAATGTTGTTACCGGTCATATCCTGGTAAGTTTTATGCTTTAACAATTCAGAGTGTACACCTGTAATATCGGCAACAACTATACCTTTTCCTGCCAGTTTATCCAGTTCCGCCTTATAGAGTACCTGAAAACCGCTGAAAACCGAGGCCGGGTTAGCAAGCATCGGCGCTATCAGAATAAATTCCGCTTTTGCATTGGCCAACCTAACCGAATCTATGATCCCCCTAATCTGTTCCCTGTACACCGGGGGGGCTATCTTCGCAGTCCCGTCGTTCATCCCAAACCCAATTACTACCAGGTCTGGGTTTTCTGCCATTACCCGGCGGCGTACAGAGTCCTGTCCCCATTTTGCCGCACGGCCAGCTACCGAGGTATTGGCAAAGGCAATGTGATTCCCGTAAGTTGCTTTCAGGCTACTAATCACCAGTTCTGGCCATACAGGCATATAGGGTGGTGTTTTTTCCAGGCCACTGGCGTTATAACCTACTTCTATGCTGTTACCATAAAAAACTACCTTAAGGCCAGTTTGGTTTTTCAATTTAACAAGCGTATTTGGCAGCAGCAATCCGGCAAACCTGGGCACCGGCCCTTTCCAGTTTCGCCGCTTTTCAGGGAGGTACGAAACCAATATTTGCCTTGAACTGAAAAACGGACCTTCGCTAAAAAGCACGTGGGTGCCTGGCACTTTACCCGCCATAGAACGCCCCGGTCTGGCTTTATCAAAAATCAGGTCTCCCGGGCTAAAGTAAGGAACAAATGAGCCTTCCGGGATAACCAGGTTACCGTTGTATTCAGTCCAGTCCTTTCCTTTAATATATTCCTTGCTGTAATTGGCGGCTTTTACCGATATTATTTTAGTAGGCTTAAAAAGCAGTCTCGTACTGAAATTGGCCTGATCCTTCATCACCTGTACAGATTCATCTACAATGGTATCAGCCGTCCAAAACGGTTTGGTATATGCCTGCAGGTCGATGTATCCTTTCCAATCGGTTGCATTATCTGCACCAAACCATTGCTTAAATACTTTTGTCACTGCTCCGGCAATAACAGCGTTTCCCTGGTCCGAAGGATGTAAACCGTCGTATGTTAACCCGATGGCCTCCTTAGGATAAGGGTAATCATCTGTAGCAGCATTAAAAGGGACGTTGGTAAATTCCGGGTAAACGTAATTCTTGTAAGAGCCCAATACCGGGTTTTTAAGGCGTTTAAATTTAACCAGGTTCTCTATTGCCAACCGGCTGTCATGGTAAAGGTCAACCACCGGAATTTGTTCCCAGCGGCCGATAGAATCTATAGCGTTCACAAGCATTTCCAGCGATTGGCCATTCTTAGTGCGATAGCTGCCAAAGGCATTATTTCGCTGATCGTTAATATACACGAAGTCAACCCTTTGCATGGGAGTTATCAGCATAATTTTTGCATCGGGGTTTAAGCTACGCAGCTTATTGATAATAATGCGGAACGAGCCGTAAACGGTAGCATTGCCTTTACCGGCTTTATAATCGTCCGGGCTGCCAACAGGCCTTCCCTGCCACCAGTCGTTAGTTCCCAAAAAAACAGTGTAAACATCCGCTACCGGAATTCCAAGGCTGTCTATGTTTTGTGCGATACCGCCCGATGTCCAGCCGTTAAAGCCCTTATTAATATAATTCAAACCGGTTAACTGCTCGGTCACGCCGGTTAGGTATCCCCTGGTTACCCGGTTACCCGTTTCATTAAGATGATCGTTTAGATAAGTGATTGAGTCACCTATGGCCACCCAGGTCAACTCCCTGGGTTTGTAAGCGCTCAGGATCATGAATATGGGTACCAACAATAGCAATGGTCTTATTTGTTTCATCACGGCGGGAGTAATTACAGGTTTACCAGAAGTACAAGCGCTAAATTAACCGTTTTTTTTAGCAAACTGTCCTTAACTGTATCTTCTTCCTTTTAGAGCCTAACCCTTCAAAAACGGGTTAAAATTCCTCGTGCCTATCTCCATGCCCGATGCCCGGCAAATAGTTTTATCACCAAATTTAAAGTTGATATTATCCATTGCCTGGTATAAGCGGATGCGTTCCTCATTATCTTCAAACAGGTTAATCTGATAGCGGCCGCTTGCGAGGTTACTTAACCTTACCCCTATCAGCCTGATGGGCCGGTGCTGGTTCCACGCTTTTTTCAGCAGGTTTTTGACGCCGGGCAACAGAATATGCTCGGCCGCGGTAAGGGCTATCTTTTGCTGCTGGGTGTGGGTTTCAAAGTTGGCATACCTTATTTTGATAGCCAGGCACGATGCCAGTTTATTTTCACGCCGCAGTTTTGACGATAGTTCTTCCGTCATCGAAACAAGGATGGTTTCAATGGTCCGTTGGTCGTTTACATTGATATCGAAAGTATGCTCTGTCGATATAGATTTACGATCAGAATGGGGCACAATCTCGCTATGATCTATCCCATGCGCTTTTTCCCAAAGAAAAATCCCTGCTTTGCCAAAAACAGTTTCTAAAAACTTAAGGTCAGCGCGTTGCAGGTCGCCAATTTTTTCAATACCGTATTGATATAGCTTTTGAGCTGTGCTTTCGCCAAGGCCGGGAATTTTGCCGATAGGCAATGGAGCCAGGAATTTTAATTCTTCGCCATGCTTAATAAATAGCTGACCGTTTGGTTTTGACGCATTGGTAGCCATTTTTGCCACCGTTTTGCCTGATGCCATCCCAAATGAAATAGGTAGCCCCGTTTCTTTAATAACACGTTGCCTAAGGTTTGATGCTACCTGGTAACAATCATAAAACCTATCCATGCCGGTAAGGTCGATATAAAACTCGTCAACCGATGATTTTTGGAATAGCGGTACCGAGTCGTGGATGATATCTGTAACTTCTTTGGACGCCTCAGAATAGCGGCCATGGGAACCACGTACTATCGTGGCATGCGGGCAAAGCTTCATGGCCTGTTTCATTGGCATGGCCGAGTGGATACCAAATTTACGGGCTTCATAACTACAAGAGGCAACCACACCCCTATCTGCCGAGCCACCAATAAGCACAGGAATACCAATAAGCGCTGGGTTAAACTTACGCTCTACCGACACAAAAAATGAATCGAGATCGATGTGTACGATATGTCGTTTTTGATCCACGAAACAAATTTGCTAATTAAATTGGTATTTTACTAATAATATTAGTATTTTTGATTAACAGAATTTAGAACATGAGGATGTACGAAGATCATTTAATGCTGCTTTCGCCACCGAAGATAATCAGGGCCGAAATTGCCCGCTATAAAAAGGCATCGGCAAGGCTCATTGGAGATTATCAAGGTATGAACTCGCCTGCTCATATTTCAATCCAGCATAAGGAACGTCAAAAGCMGTTCATGACTGATAGAAACATTGACTTGTTAGAAACAGAATTGAGAAGCTTGCCGCCCGTATTACTGCATATCGATGGATTTGGAAATTTCCCGCATGTGCACGGCAAATTTACCATATACGCCAATATACGGTCGACACCAGCTGTTGACGATTGGTTTGGCCAGCTAAAGAAAAAACTAAAAATAAAAAAGGCGCTTACGCCGCATATAACCATTGCCAGGAATATAGCAGAAAAAGATTTTAACGATTTATGGCCTCATTTCAGGCATAAAAAGCTGGTTGAGCCATTCTGGATAAACGCGCTTACCATAGTTAAACGCGATACGTTTGCCCCATATGCCAAATGGGAGTTTTTTAAAGCCTTTGAATTTAAAAATCAGCAAGGCTTTATTGGTACCGAAAACATTGAAGCCGGCCGGATTGAAATGGTCGGCCAGGATCAGACCAGTTTATTTGAAACAATTTAATCAGCAATTATATGAATTCGCCATTTTTTCACTTCGTATTGTCCTTGCCCGATCATGTTAATACCGAGATTGTTAAATTAAAAAATGAAGCCCGGCGGGTAATCGGCGATTACCCGGGCATGGGGTCAAAGCCCCATATAACTACCAACAATTATCCAAAGCACCCCATTCATGTACATGACCATGGCTTTTCGATGTTTGAGCGCAGGTTAACGGCTTTACCGGCAGTTGTTTTTGAGATAGATGGCTTTGATTGTTTTAACGAAAACAACGGCTATAACAAAACCATTTACGCAAAGCTTAAGATAAGCGACCATAACACCTACTGGCTTAAATTATTGTGGGATATAGTAGGCAAAGGCAGCGGAACACCGCACATTACCATAGCACGCGGACTTACCCCCGAACAGTTTAATTTACTTTGGCCCTATTTTCAAAGGAAAGAGTTGAAAAAGAGGTTTGTGGTATCAAAATTCACCATTTTAAAAAACCTGGTTAATTCCGGTTCGTCGGTTTATCGCGAATTTGAGTTTAAAGGTTCTCCAGATTCATTAAACAGTGTTTACCAGGATTATTTAATGCGGCATTTAAAAAACACAGCTGTCGTTAATAAACAAACCAGTCTTTTTTAACTTGAATATGAGCCTTAAATATTATCTGACTGTATTGTCTCCGCCAGATCGTATTGATCAAAAGATAAACGCCTTTAAAAAAGCGTGTTTTAACCRCATAGGTAATTTCCAGGGGATGAATTCGCGTGCGCATATTACCTTGGATGTTAACAGCGATGAGGTCGATCCCGGCTCACAGAAACCAAAACTTATCGGACCTTTTTATGATATGGTCGATTTTATTATCAGGCGCACTGTCATTGTGCATAACATCAGGATCATAGGGTTTAACTTTTTTTCGCATGGGCCGGCCTTCCGTACCATTTATGCCGAAATAGAATTGGATAAAGAAACATCCGATTGGTTTACCGCCATTAAGGATTTATTGATGATAAAAAAGCTTCATCCACACATTACCATTGCGCGTAAAATACCGATAGAAGCATTTAACATCCTGTGGCCCCATTTTGTAAAAATTGAATACAAAGATGAGTTTTTAGCCGATGGCATAACTGTGCTGGAAAAAGAGGCCGACACCAAATTTGATAGCTATAAAGTATATAAAAAAATCCCTTTCGACAGAAAGCTGGCCGTGGCATAAACACTCATATTGAATAAAAAAACCTAAACCTTAACATAAAACCTTGTTGGCTTTAAACCTATAACMTTTTATCAATTATTACTTAACCCTAAAAATTTCACAATGAAAAAAATTTACCTCCTGGCTATTTTAGCCGCCGGCATTACACTTTCTGCGAGTGCCCAAAAATTAGAAAAACCAGAGATCGATAAGATCAAAGGAGACACCACGTGGAAAACATCTGATGAAAGAATTTACACACAATTGGGCTTTGCAACAGGCAGGCTATTATATGTTTACGCAGAGAAAATAGGAACAAGTTACGTGCTATGTTTCAGGATAGATAATATGAATGGTCCCCGGTTATGGTCTGTAGGTCCGGCTAACATTACCAATATTAAGTTTACTGATAACAGCGTACTGGACTTAAAACCAGATGCTGGCGGTGATGCCCATGTAACTTACGGCTCGCAGGCCGACCGGGTTATTAACCTTGTATATTATAAGCTGGAAAAAGATGATATCGAAACGTTGAAAACCAAATCAGTTTCAATTATCCGGATCGCGACTGATGGTGCCGCTAATTTCGATTACGAGATCAAACCAAAAAACGCTGATCTGATCAAAAAAGATCTTGAATTGATATTAACAAAGTAAAAAATAAAGGGGGGCGGTTAAATAACCGCCTTTTCTATTTTTGCCCGTCAAAAAAACGCAGTAAATTTTTAAAATACGCAGTTTTCCCGCATTCAAGGTTGACGAAGAGCAGGGGTTTATGCCCGATGTAACCCACAACGGGCAACAAACAACAATCTATTCCTTTAGCTATCAGCGGCTAAGCCTTTTTTAACAATTTATTAACCTGATACGCATCCTTTTTCTATATTTGCCCCGGGGTAAGTCTTTTACGGCCAGCTCCTCTTGAACTCCCCCAGGGTGGGAACACAGCAAGGGTAGAGAGTTGAGCGGCGCGATAAAAGTAGCTTACCCTTTTTTTGTGCCTATATTTTTCCCGGCAAAAGCATGTTCACCTGGATAACCAAAAGGAAACTAATCCGAAATCACTCCACAATTCTCTCTCAAAAACTGCCTATCTTAGCGGCATGCTCGATATACTCATTATAGGTGGCGGCCCCATAGGTTTAGCTTGCGGACTGGCAGCCCAAAAAGCAGGTTTAAGTTTTGTAATCGTCGAAAAAGGCTGCCTGGTAAACTCGTTATATAACTACCCTTCAACCATGACCTTTTTCTCAACTTCTGAGAAATTAGAGATTGGTGGCGTACCTTTTGTAACCGTTCATAACAAACCTACCCGTAATGATGCTTTGGAATATTACCGCAGGGTTGCACTATCCAACAACCTTCCGCTCCATTTATTTGAGGAGGTAACCAATGTAAAAGCCGAAGACGATGTCTACACTATAACAACAAGTAAAGCAATCTACCGGGCAAAAAAGGTTATCGTATCTACCGGCTTTTATGACATCGCGGTTAATTTAAATATCGCCGGCGAGAACCTTCCCAAAGTAAAACACTATTACCAGGACCCGCATTATTATACTTTGCAAAAAGTAGTGGTTGTTGGCTCCAGCAACTCGGCTATCGATGTGGCTCTGGAAACTTACCGCAAGGGTGCCGACGTTACCATTGTGGTGCGTGGGCCGGAAATTAGCAGCCGGGTTAAATACTGGGTACGGCCTGACATCATTAACCGGATAAAAGAAGGCAGCATTAAAGCTTATTTCAACTCCAATCTTGAGGCTATCCGCGAACATGAGGTTGATATCAAAACACCCGATGGATTAATTACAATACCCAACAACTTTGTAATGGCCATGACCGGCTATAAACCCAATTTCGATTTCCTGAAAAAACTGGGCATTATCCTGTCCGAAGATAAATTCATCCCCCAATACAATCCCGAAACTATGGAAACCAACCTGCCGGGTTTATACCTTGCAGGCGTTGTTTGCGGCGGCTTAGACACTCACCTTTGGTTTATTGAAAACTCGCGGGTGCACGCCGATATGATATTGCATGACATCGTAGCAAAAAGTAAAATAAACTAATAGTTTGCATTTATTAATGTTTAGCCAACAGTACAAAGTCGTAAGCCTACAATAGAATTTTTTCTTTTTTGGCTAAAGACTTTGGGCTAAAGACTATCCGTCAATTTACCATTGACATTAACACCAAGTATACTATCACCGTAAATAAAACCCCTCCTCCACTTCGTATTGATCTCGCAAAGATCAGAAGAATTGATTGCCATTTAATTCACCTGGCAATATTTGTTTAGTAAAACTGCCACGTAAATCCATGGCAAGGCTTTGTTAAAAACAAAAATCCTCCCAAAACCACAAAAACCGCAATCGATTGCGAAAAATATCTCAAAAGCCTCCTTTTTAGTGTTTTTACAGCTAAAATTAATCTATTATTTATTTTTTATTAATGATCGCCTCTTCTTTTGTGTCAGTAAAATAAACCAATTATAGCACCTGCCAGCCCTCATATAAGCGTCAGGTGATTTATTAACCAACCAAATTACACCATGTATCATTACGCACCTAACCCGCCGTAAGTAGCTGCCGCACGCGCTATTTATTACCCTAACACGGTAAACCAAACCAATTAAACTTAAATATTAACAGAGAGACAATATGAAAAAACTTAGATACTTACTTATACTCCTCTTCCTTTTCCCGCTTGGTTTGTTAGCCCAGCAAACTTCTATCAGCGGAAAGGTTATTGATTTAACCGATGGGTCGGCACTTCCGGGGGTAAGTGTAAAAATTAAAGGTACTACAGCTGGTGCTATAACTGATATAGCAGGAAAGTTTACCCTGAACGTTGCAAATACTAACGTGATTTTACAGGTATCATATTTAGGCTACCTTACCAAAGAGGTAATTGTAAAAGATATAAAAGGCGGCACCATCGCATTAACTGCAACTAACAAAACGCTTGATGAAGTAGTAGTGGTGGGCTATGGTGTACAAAAAAGGGCCACCATAACCGGCTCTGTATCAACACTACAAAGCAAAGAGATTGTAACAACTAAAAACGAAAGTGTTATAAATATGCTTAGCGGTAAAATACCGGGTGTACGCATTGTTCAAACAACTGCCGAACCGGGATCTTTTGCCAACAATTTAAATATCAGGGGGTTTACAAGCGCCCCATTGGTTGTAATTGATGGTGTAATTGGCGGCGACCAATCAACAATAGGCCGCATGGACCCGAATGAAATTGAAAGCGTTTCTGTACTAAAAGATGCAGCCGCATCTATATACGGTATAAGGGCTGCAGGTGGCGCCATTTTAATAACCACCAAAAAAGGCGGAAAAAACGGCAACATTAACATCAATTATTCTGTTAACGACGCTATCCAAA
Organism: Mucilaginibacter sp. P4_D1; assembly: GCF_056401935.1. Classification (NCBI taxonomy): domain Bacteria; kingdom Pseudomonadati; phylum Bacteroidota; class Sphingobacteriia; order Sphingobacteriales; family Sphingobacteriaceae; genus Mucilaginibacter; species Mucilaginibacter sp. P4_D1. Next base: position 76,292 of record NZ_JBFUIJ010000008.1, on the reverse strand, counting down.
CGTTTTTAGGTATGCCCCAGGGCGTAGGCGCTGTAGATTATATGCTGCTTACAAATGAAAAAGTTAAACGCGATTTTGCCAATAATTTTGTATCTAATGTAACCCCRCAATATTCATATGCCGACATCAAACCATGGCTTGATGGCACCTACAAATCGGCCGACTGGATAGGCATGGTTTTCAGGAAGACAGCCAACCAAATACAGCATAATTTAAATATTGATGGCGGAAACGACAAAATCAGCTATTTCTTCAACTTTGGTTATCAACGGCAGGACGGTGTTTTTAAAACCGGAGATTTAAACTACAACAAATATAATTTCCGCTCAAACGTTACGGCCAATATAACAAAAGGGTTAAAAGGGCAGGTATTAACATCGGCCTGGATGGATGAAAAAAATCAGCCTTATACAGACGAATGGACTATTTATAAGTACACCTGGAACCAGATACCTACACACCAGATATACGCCAATGATAATCCTTTATATCCAGCTGTAATTGATGATAACATGAACCCATCTATCATAACCGATGCCGACAAAGTGGGTTCAAAAAGGAGCAGGAACAAAAGTATTACCAGCCAGTTAAATTTAACGTATGACATCCCAGGTATAAAGGGATTAAGTGCAAAGGCCTTATTTAATATTGATTATGGGGTTAATGATTATAATCAGATAAAAAAGACATTCTCTTTATATACTTACAAAGCAGACGACAATAGTTACATACCAAGCGTTGTAAATTCACCTTCGGGCATCACCCGCGCCTATTATACCCACTTAAATACTTTAAGCCAGGTAACGTTAAATTACGCGCATACTTTTTTTGATGACCACAATATCACAGCTATGGCTACCTATGAGCAAAGCCATGAAACTGCTGATAATTTTAACGCATACCGCGATACCGAGATTCCGGTAAATTATTTATTCGGCGGCCTGCAAAATTCCAATATGTATGGTGGAATGGATGCCAATGCTTTGCAGGACCAGGCACATAGGAGTATTATTGGAAGGTTTAATTATGATTTTAAAGGAAAGTACCTTGCCGAATTCAGTTTTCGCCGGGATGGCACCAGTTTGTATAAACCAGGGGCCGATCAATATGGCTTCTTCCCGGGTGCATCAATAGGCTGGGTTTTAACAAAAGAGGATTTTTTCCGCAAACTGGTCTCAGATAACATCCTTTCCAACCTGAAGCTCAGAGCTTCGTACGGTAAGGTTGGTGACGAGCAGGGTAATGCATTCAATTATGTAAACGGTTACACCTATCCGGTAAACAACTACATTTTTGCGTCAAGCGCGGTAAACGGGTCGGCGCCAAAACTTGGCAACCCTGGTTTAACCTGGCCAATAAGCACCATAAAGAATATAGCTATTGATTTTGGTTTGTTTGGTGGAAAAGTTGACGGAACTATTGAAGTTTTCAGAAACGACAGAACCGGATTGCCCGCTACCCCTTCGGTGGCTTTACCCGGAACAGTAGGTGCCGATGTGCCCCAGATTAATTACAACAGCGACCGGGTACAGGGTTTGGATCTTAACTTATCATACAGGAATACCTTTGGTCAGTTGGGCGTAAACCTTACGGGTAACATAGGTACAACCCGCTTAAAAAACATGACTGTTCTTCGCAGTAATTCAGGTAACGAGTATTTAAATTGGAAAGAGAACCAAACAAACAGGTATCAGAATGTTTGGTGGGGGCCAGAGTATGCCGGGCAGTTTACCACCTATAAGCAAATATATAATTATGGCGTAAACACGGGTGGTGGCAATAACAATACCATACCCGGCGACTATTATTATAAGGATTGGAACGGCGACGGGGTTATAGATGATAAAGACAGTCATCCTATTGCCACTACCGATATACCGCTATACAACTATGGTTTTACCGTAGGCCTAAGTTATAAAGGATTTGATATGAACATGCTTTTACAAGGCGCAGCCGGGGTTTACGTACAGTATGGCGAACAATTTGCAGAACCGTTGATGTATGGCAGAAGCGCTTTAACACGCTTCCTTGACAGCTGGCACACGGCAGATCCTTCGGCAAACGTTTTTGACCCGAATACACAATGGGTACCAGGCTATTACCCTGCAATGGGGTCGCCTGCCGCACAGGGTACAAAAGCGATACAAAATGCCAGCTATCTGCGTGTAAAAACGCTTGAATTTGGTTATTCTTTATCGCCGGCAGTTTTGAAAAGCATAGGTGTTAGAAAGTTCAGGATATATGTAAACAGCTACAATCTGTTAACATTTACCGGATTGAAAAACTATGATCCTGAGCATCAGGGGCCAAATCCGAGAGATAACGGCGATTTCAGCAAAGCTTTCGCAGGCTACACCTACCCGATGAACAGAACCTTCAATCTTGGAGCTAACGTTTCGTTTTAGACTGCCGGGCATATCATGAATTATTAACGAATAACTATTGACACATGAAAAGTATACATAAATTTATTATAGCAATATCTATTGGCGTAGGGGTTTCGCTTACTTCCTGCCAAAGGTTGGATATTCTGCCGACTAACATCTTTACTCCCGAGATTATATATGACAGCGAGGCAGGTGTTAAATCGTTTTTGGCAACCATATACCATAATTTACCTATTGAAGACTTTAAATACCGGCCCGATCAGGGGTTTAAAACCGGTGGCAACGATTGGGAAAACTTTTATAATTCGGCCTCGGTTACGGGCGAAGAAGTTGGCCCTTTTGGCGGGATGGATATTGGCGGTGGCTTTGGTTACTGGCCATATGGCGATATCAGGAACGTAAATACCCTGATAGCCGAATTGCCTAAACATGTGGCCAAGCTAGGCCAGCCAACAGTAAATGCCCTTTTGGGCGAAGCTCATTTTTTAAGGGCGTACTATTACTTTGGCATGGCCAAGCGTTACGGGGGTATCCCAATTATTACGGTACCACAAGATCCTGGCGCACCACTGTCAACACTCCAGGTGCACCGCGATAAAGAACAGGCTGTATGGGATTTTATCGGCACCGAGCTTGATTTGGGTTACCAGATGATGCCCGAAACCAGTGATGCAGGCAGGGCCAACAGGTATGTTGCAGCCGCCTTAAAATCACGGGCAATGCTTTATGCCGCGTGTGTGGCCAGGTACGGTTCAGTAAACTTTGTTGATGGCCCGGCGCGCGCACAAGGCTTGGTTGGTATCCCTGCAGATAAAGCGACTGCTTATTTCCAGGCAGCTTATGATGCCGCTAAATTGCTCGATGGTCATTACTCGCTTTACAGTGCAAATTCAGATAAAGTACAAAACTATGTTGATCTGTTCTTAAAAAGCACAAGCCCCGAAAATATTTTTATAAAACAATATTCTATTGCTACTCACACTGCTCATAGCTGGGATGCTACTATGTCGCCGCGTTATTTTACAGCTAATGCGCTTTCGCGTTCATACCCTACATTAGATTTTGTACGGCTTTGGGGAGAGTTACCGGTAACTAATGGCGATGGTACACCTAAACGTTTTGATAACCGTGCACAATTGATGCAAGGTCTTGAGCCAAGGTTATTAGCCACCGTTTATTTCCCTGGCGCAACGTTAAGGGGGCTTATGTTTGATATGCAACGGGGCATTTACCCATCTTTTAGCGGAACAGCGGCCGCTGAGGTTGCTAAACAGGCCAATTCACGCTCATACATACTTGCAGGCGATACAAAAACATTGTACCAGGGCAAGCAGGTAATTGGCTTTACCGGCCCATGGACAGGTGGCGATGAACTAACCCGCACAGGCTTTTATGTGCGCAAATATGTTGATTATAACAAACCCCAATCGGCGGTTGACCTTAACAGGAGCGAGCAGCCCTGGATTGACCTTCGTTATGGCGAGATTTTGTTAAACCGGGCAGAAGCTGCTATGGAATTGGGCAACGCCGGCGATGCATTAACTTCTGTTAACCTCATCAGAAGCCGGGCCGGTGCAGCCCCTTACACTACTATCGATTTAAATAAAGTTCGCAACGAAAGGCGTATGGAGCTTGCATTTGAAAACCAATACTATTGGGATTTAAAAAGATGGCGCACAGCCGATGTGGTGCTTGACAGGGCGCACTTTAAAGGCCTGATGCCATATTATGTGTTAAATGAAAACAAATTCATCTTCTTAGCCGAAACAGAACTGTTTAATCGCGAATACTCTTTCCAGAAGCAATTTTATTATGAAGGAATTCCCGGAGGCGAAATCGGAAAGAACCCTAACCTGCTCCCTAATAATCCAAATTATTAAGAATTTAAATTTTAAGATATGAAAAAACTGATTAGCAGAATTTTGGTGGGCGTAACTATACTTGCAAGTTCTGCATGTACAAAAACAGACAATTACGATGGTCCTAACGCCTCATTCCAAGGCAATATAATTTCGTCCGAAGGTGGTAACTTGCCAACATCAGGCGGTAGCACCACAATAAAACTTCAGCAAATTGGCTGGACTACCCCACAAACCATTCCAAGTAAGTTTGATGGCACCTTTCAGGATACCAAACTTTTTAAAAGTGCATATAAGGTTGTGCCTACAGGCGGCGCTTTCTGGCCGGTTTATGATACCGTGACGGTGAATATTGCCCAAGGTACCAAACACGACTTTGTTGTTACACCGTACATCATTATCAAAAACTTTACTACAAGTTTAACAGGCACAACTTTAACCTTAAAGTTTGATATTACCGCGCCCGTTGTAGCAGGGTTGCCAACTATTAAAGATGTGCAGCCTTATGTGAATACCACAAAGCTGGTAGGTACAGGAGCTTCTATCAGAGACTTCTCGGATTTAAATGCTGTAACCATCAATAAAGAATTTATTGACCTGACTACAGCGCAAAAATCAATCACCTTAACCGTTCCTAACCTTATTCCGGGCCGCACATTTTTTGTACGTGCCGGGGTGCGTTTGAGCGATAGTTTCAACAGCTCCAATTTTTCGGAAATAGTACAGGTAGACGTTCCTAAATAATTTAACCTTAAACCAAAAAAGGAAATGAAATTCATTAAAACAACGATGGCATGCGCCATCCTTATGGCAGGCTTTATAATTGTGGGCTGCCAAAAAGAAAAATATGTTTCGCGGGATACATCAGGCCTTAAAGCCCCTCCCCCGGTTGATACTACAACACCCCCGGTTATCGATACATCTGTTGTAATTGACAATTGCGATAAAACCGACGGCTGGCAGGTAGCAGGCGGAGATCCTGTTTTAGCAACAACCGGCAAAAAAGAAGGCACTGGCTATATTCAGGCAACGATAAAAACAGGGCAAGATTTTATGCAGTTTATTAAAACCCTTCCCGCTCCTGTTGATACAAAAGCAACCTTTAGTACCGGCGAATTAAAATTCTGGTTTTATGTTCAGGATGTTTCTTTGCTTAAAATAGATGGCCAGATACAGTTTAGCAGCGCCGCCGATCCGGATAATAAGCGTATTGGCTGGGGCATGGATAAAATTATCCCAACACTGCAAAACGGCTGGAACCACTTAGAGCTGAAATTTACCGATGGATACGTATCCGGAGATGGCGGGCCGGATTTAAAAGCAATGAATTTTGTAAAAATATTCTTCTGGACCGCAGCTAAAGCAGCTACTGACCAAAATTTTGGTATCGATGATATCAGGGTTGCAGCATTACCGCCGCCACCGCCCGTAGTGATTGATAACTGTGATAAAACTGACGGCTGGCAGGTAGCAGGCGGAGACCCGGTTTTAACAATAACCGGCCAAAAAGAAGGTACCGGTTATCTGAAGGCAACAATAAAAACCGGCCAGGACTTTATGCAGTTTATTAAAACCCTGCCCGCTCCTGTTAATACAACGGTAACCATAGCAACAGGGCTATTGGATCTTTGGTTTTATGTCCAGGACGTTTCTTTACTTAAAGTAGATGGTCAAATACAATTCAGCAGCGCCGCCGATCCGGATAACAAACGTATTGGCTGGGGAATGGATAAAATTATCCCGACCTTAAAAAATGGATGGAATCACTTGCAGCTCAATTTTACCGACGGATATGTGTCGGGAGACGGGGGGCCGGATTTAACAGCTATGAACTATATAAAGATATTCTTCTGGAGTGCAGCTAAAGCAACAACAGATCAAAATTATGGCATCGATGACATCAAAGTTGTCTCAAAATAATTATTCCCCAACCCTTCATTAATTTATAAACATCAAAATGGCGGAGAAAGTAATTTCTCTGCCATTTAAAAAAAGAAACAGCATCCTGATGATAAAGCATAATTTAATAAAAATATCAGCTATATTGGCCATAGGCCTGGGAACACTATCAACGTCTTTGTGTATTGCCCAGGATAAACCGGCCGATACCGCAGCTGTCGGAACCCCATTTGTTACTGATATTTACACAGCCGATCCATCTGCCCATGTTTGGAAAGACGGCCGCCTGTACGTATATCCATCGCATGACGTAGCCCCGCCGCGCGGCTGCGATTTGATGGACAGATACCACGTTTACTCAACCGACGACATGGTGCACTGGAAAGACCATGGCGAAATACTAAACGCCAGCCAGGTTGAATGGGGCCGCCCAGAAGGCGGTTTTATGTGGGCGCCGGATTGCGCTTACAAAAATGGCACCTATTACTTTTATTTCCCCCATCCAAGCGGCACCGCGTGGAACAGCACCTGGAAAATTGGCGTGGCCACCAGCAAAAGCCCGGCAAGCGGGTTTAAATCGCAAGGGTATATCAAAGGATTGGAATCGATGATTGATCCGTGTGTGTTTATAGATGATGATGGCCAGGCTTATTTTTATTATGGTGGCGGCGGCACTTCCAAAGGTGGCAAACTAAAAAGCAACATGATTGAAATTGATGGAGAAATGCAAAAAATGGAAGGCCTGGAAGATTTTCATGAAGCCACCTGGGTACATAAAAGGAACGGCATATACTACCTATCCTATTCAGACAATCACGATGTGAACGGCAAACACAACCAAATGCGTTATGCCACCAGCAATAGTCCGTTAGGCCCCTGGGTTTCAAAAGGTGTTTATATGAACCCTACTGATAGCTACACCAACCATGGTTCCATTGTTCAGTTTAAGGGCCAATGGTACGCGTTTTACCATAACAGTTCACTCTCTCACCAGGATTGGTTACGGTCTATCTGTGTAGATAAGCTTTACTATAATGCCGATGGCACTATTAAAAAAGTAATACCAACAGGAGCGATAAAAAAGTAAATAATATGAACGGGAAGATAGTATATACAATCCTTTTAACAACCCTGGTGGTGGCAGCAAGCAATTGCTCAAAAAAAAGCAACCCCACCGGCGAAACCCCAACAGTAGTTATTGAAGACCCAAAGGGCGACGGTTTTAAAAACCCTTTTATTACCAATATCTACACTGCAGATCCATCGGCACATGTTTGGACTGATGGCAGGTTGTATTTATACCCTTCTCATGACATCGACCCGCCGCGTGGCTGCGATTTGATGGATAAATATCATGTATACTCTACCGATGATATGGTACACTGGCGGGATGAAGGACAGGTATTACAGGCAAGCGAGGTTGATTGGGGTCGCCCCGAAGGTGGTTTTATGTGGGCGCCCGATTGCGCTTATAAAAACGGCACTTACTACTTCTACTTCCCGCATCCCAGCGGTACCGAATGGAATACTACCTGGAAAATAGGCGTAGCAACTAGCAAAAGCCCGGCAAAGGACTTTAAATCGCAGGGGTACATCCATGGGCTCGAATCGTTGATAGATCCCTGTGTGTTTGTTGACGATGACGGGAAGGCCTATTTATACTACGGCGGTGGTAACATCTGTAAAGGCGGCAAGTTAAAGGATAATATGATGGAACTTGATGGCGAAATGAAAACCATGCAGGGCCTTACGGATTTTCATGAAGCAAGCTGGGTACATAAACGGAACGGCGTGTATTACCTCTCATACGCCGATAATTTTAACGAGGCCGGAAAATTTAATCGTATGCGCTATGCAACAAGTAATAACCCGCTTGGTCCCTGGACCTATAAAGGTGTATACATGGACCCTACCGACAGTTTTACCGACCATGGTTCAATAATTGAGTTTAAAGGGCAGTGGTATGCCTTTTACCATAATAGCTCACTTTCGCACAATGATTGGCTGCGTTCTGTTTGTGTAAACAAGCTTTATTACAACGCCGATGGCACTATCAGGAAAGTAATTCAAACAGATATTAACGGAGTGAAAAAATAAAAGATATAAACAAATAAAACAAGGGACATGAGAAGAAGATCATTTAACGCGTTGCTACTAATAACGCTGATAGCAGCGAACACCAGTTGTTCAAAAAAAAGTACTAATACCCCAGCCCCACCTGTAACACCAACAGATACCATTGACCGAACACCATCGCCGGTTGGCGATGTAGTGGGCAAAGTAGTAGTAGGTTACCAGGGCTGGTTTGCGGCTATAGGCGACGGATCGCCGATAAACAGGTACTGGCACTGGGCTCAAACCTGGGAACAGCAGCCATCACCAACCAATAAAGCTATTTCGGCCTGGCCAGATATGCGCGATTATACCAATAAATTCCCTACCCAATTTGCCAATTTAGGGAACGGGCAACCGGCTACGGTGTTTTCTTCGTTTTCAGATCAAACTATCGATACCCAGTTTAAATGGATGAAAGACTATGGTATTGACGGTGCTGCCTTACAGCGTTTTAACCCAAGCGGACTGGAAGGTCCGGTACGCGATGCCATGGCCGCCAAAACCAAAATAGCCGCCGAAAAAAATGGTGTCAAGTTTTACATTATGTACGATGTAAGCGGCTGGACAAATATGCAAAGCGAATTAAAAACCGACTGGACAAACAAAATGTCGCAATACACCTCGTCGCCGGCCTATGCAAAGCAAAATGGCAAACCTGTTGTGTGTATCTGGGGATTTGGCTTTTCTGATAACAACCATGACTTTACTGCGGCAAACTGCCTTGAAGTGATTAAATGGTTTAAAAGCAAGGGATGTTATGTTATTGGCGGCGTGCCTACAAACTGGCTTACCCAAACCAGCGATTCACGCCCGGGATTTTTAAGTACGTATAAGGCATTTGATATGCTTTCGCCATGGATGGTTGGCAGGATAGGCAATGCCAACCAGTCCGACGGTTTTTTTGTAACCATTAATAAAGCCGACCAGGCCTATTGCAATGCCAACGGAATTGACTACCAACCCTGTATACTACCCGGCGACTTATCTGGCCGCCAGCGTGCCCACGGCGACTTTATGTGGCGACAGTTTTACAACATGACCAGGGTTGGCGCCCAGGGCATCTACATTTCGATGTTTGATGAGTACAATGAAGGCAACCAGATAGCCAAGACTGCCGAAAGCCAGGCATTTATACCGGCAGGCTCAGGCTTTTTGGGGCTTGATGAAGACGGCACCGCCTGCTCTGCAGATTACTACCTGAGGCTTACCGGCGACGGGGCAAAGATGTTTAAAAAGATAACCCCGCTTACGGCAACAAGGCCTACAAAACCTATTTTGTAACAAAAGTTATCTATCGAAGAAAAGCCGCGGGAACTAATAGTTGCTGCGGCTTTTCTTTTGAAAATTATCGGGGAACTGTTAGAAATTTTTCTAAAATCACTGCCGTAAACCTCTCATTTCCTGTACTTTTCTAAAGAACAGGGGTATTTTACCACCCAGTTAGTCCGTACCTTTTAAGCATTTCATTTGTTCCGACAAGCTTCCTGATCTTTTGTTACCCGGAAAAAGCCCTCCTTGGTAAGGTTTTAAAAATAAGTGCGCCCGTATCTCACCCCGGGCACACCGGTTACCAAATGCCTGGTAACATCAACTAAACCCCGGTTATTTTTTTACCGGCGGTGGTACATTTTCCTGTAAAGGCAGCTGCTTCCTAAGCATTTTGGCGGCATACCCCGTTAGGTATAAATAATAATCATTAGGAATATCATCTTCATATTTAACAAACGTACTAAGCCCCACGGGGGGATTCTTAGACGCCTTGAGTATAGCTGTGCCTTCATCAACCTCATCAAACATGGCAACATATAGCATACTTGCCCCGCCCTTAATTGCCCCGTTAATTTGTTTCCAGTAAAAGCTTCCGCGGTTGCGCGGAATCTGGTTTTGGGACGCCCGCGGATTCATATTATGCCAGCTAAAACCCGGGAAAATTGTAGGCACATAATCAATCTTATTAGCTTTGCACCAGGCAATATCATCCACTATCCGGGCCTGAAATTTGGGGTAAGCTTCTTCATTAAAACGGCCTACAAACCAGGGGTGTACAATATCCACCTTACGAAGCAGATCATGCAAGTGCCGGTCTTTCTCGGTATCGCTCCCAAAATCGCGCCAGTAAGTTGGCACACCAAGCAGCACGGCACATCCGCCATAAACAGGGTCATTCTTTAAAAAATCGATGATTCGCTCAGCTTCTGCAAGGCCATATTTACGATTGTCGTTAAAACCTACGCCCCAAACGGCTACCAGTGGCTTTCCGTTATGATATAGCCAGGTTTGCTTATTGCCGCGATTGGTTAGTTTCATACTATCAACCAAATGTTTCCAATCTTTTATCACCAGCGAGTCGCCTCTGCCGCCCATTCCCGAAAGATCGTACATTACCGAAATTGCCCTATGGTATTTTTCAGAAAACTTAAGTGCATTGCCCAAAACCACATCATTGTGGTTACGCCCCCTACTCCGCTGCACATCGCCAATAAAACGCTGTACAAATACACCGTCGACGCCATATTGCTGCATCCATTTAAAATGTGTTTCAACCGAAGAGGCATCGTATGAACTATACAGGTACGCATCGCTGCCATCGGCCAATTTAAAGGGAGATCTATAGGTCTTTTTATATTCGCTTACATCGGGCCATAAATCGATATTGGTAAATCCAGGTTCAAATTTGCCGTGCGATACATAATGATTCCACCACCGGCCGGCCCCATCTTCAGCGGCATTAAACCAACCCTGGTAACCGGCCATTACCAACCCTTTATAACTTTTAAACGCTGATGTTTTGCTGTGTTTTTGACTATAGGCAACAGCGCATAGCAGTAGCAACAAGATGCTAAAAACTTGTTTTTTCATCAGGATTATTGTTAATATTTTTGTTTTATAGATTAGATCAGATACCCCAGTTTTTATTGGGCTTTGGCCCCATTTCCAGTTCGAGAGTCCCACCGGCCGTCAGTTGATCGTGCGTAAACCATGGTTTATTTAAAACTTCGCCGTTAAACTTTGCACTCTGGATATACTTATTAATCACCGAGCAGTTATTTGCTATCATCTTAAACTGCTTACCATTTTGCAAACTAATGGTAACCTTACTAAATACAGGGCTACCAATAGTATATATAGGTTTGCCCGGTGTAATTGGATAAAAACCCATAGAGGAGAACACGACGAACGCCGACATGCCACCGCCATCTTCATCGCCGGGGATACCGAATATGTTATCCTTATACCATACGTCCAGTAAAAAGCGGATTCGTTTCTGGGTTTTCCAGGGCGCACCTGCATAATTGTACAGATATGGGATATGAAAACTTGGCTCATTGCCCATAGAATATTGCCCAACCAGACCTGTAGCATCGGGGAATTTGGCCCAAAACTGGTACTTGCTGCGATCAAGGCTTTCGCGAAATGTTTGATCAAGCTTAGCCACAAAATTATCCTTGCCGCCCATTAAACCGATTAATCCGGGTATATCGTGCTGTACCTGCCATAGGTAAGTCCATCCGTTGTTTTCATCATAAAAGTCGCGCCCGCCAAGGCCACCATCAAATTTAGGATCGATATTTATCCAGTTGCCGTCTTTATCCTTTGGAATGAACATCTTTTTATCCTCGTTCCATAAGTTTTTATAGTTAGATGCCCGCTTTGCAAATATTGATTGATCATTTGTCTTATTCAGTTCGGTAGCCAATTCACCAACAGCCCAATCATCATAGCTGCCACCCAATGTAACAGCTACAGCCTGTCTTTTCTCGAATGAATGTACCAGGCTTACGGTTTCCTTTTCGCCTTTTTGCAGAGCAGGAAAATATCCTTTAGCATAGTAAAAATCATCAAGCTCACATTTAGCGCCGTTTTCCCAGGGCAGCATGGTGGCCTGTGTTGCATTTTTTACAATCCCTTCATATGCCTTTTCTACATCAAAACCACGAATGCCTTTACGGTAATCATCTAAAAACATCACGGTAGAGTGAAAACCATTCATGCAGGGGTTATCGCCAAACAACACCGGGAAGGTAGGCATCCAACCACTTTGCTGGTACATATTCACATAGGAGTTTAACATATCCGATTCCATGGTCGGGTTTAATATCGACCTGAGCGGATGCAATGCCAGGTAAGTGTCCCATACCCAGTCATCTACATAAAAAGGCCTGTTACTGTCATGCACCTTTTTATCATAACCGCTATAATAATGGCCATCTTCGTTAATGTTTACCATACGCTCATTACTACGGTATAGTGCAGTGTAAAACGACCTACGTTGTGCCACAGTACCGCCTTCAACCTGTATCTGGTTGGCAACCTTTGCCCATGCGCCTTTTGCAGCTGCCATCAAAGTAGTAAAATCAACCCCGGTAAATTCATCGTTAAAATTCTGCTTTGCTTGCTGGGCGCTTATATATGATATGGAATATTTAAACTCGATATTATCAGGAGTCCCGTCTGAAAAAGTAATAAAAGATCGGGCATCTTTACCTTCAATTGATGTTTGTTTGGTTAAAACACCATCCTTAATAACCCCTGCTATTCCTTTTGCGCTAAACTGACCATAAACATATACTTTAATATCATCATGATAAGTTTCTGTGCCGGTTACTTCATTACCACCGGTAAAATTCCAACTGGAGGCACCATCATTATATACGTTAAAGAGGACGCTTTTAGCGGCTGTTTTTGCAGGAAAGGAGAATCTGTATATGCCTACTTTTTTACCCGGGGTAAACAGCACGTTAATGTCCTTATCAATAAGGTAAGTGGAATAATACCATGGTCGCGTTATTTCCAGATCGTGGTCATAAGGCATTTTTTGGTCCCAGGAATCGACCGTGAGCGGTTTATCATCTGGCTTTATGGCAAAAACCTCGCCCAGCCTGTGCGAAACCATATTGAGCGGAAAGCTTGAAATCTGATCGTCAATATAATCGGCCCGTTTAGGGTACATCCTAATCATCTGGTTGGGCAGGTGCATGGTAGGCCGGGTGGGCTCTAAAAGTTGGCCCACATTGCCAATGCGTGGGTCAATGTATTCTAAATTACCATCGGCGCTTTGCGCGTAACATGTACCAGCGAGTGTAACACTCAATAACGCACATAACGGAACCGACTTTAACAAGCGGGAAAAATGATTAACCATCTCAGAAAATTTATATTTGGTTTATGATGCCAAAATTGCCCATAATGCTTAATGAACTATTAATAATTGATTAATCAGCAGGAAAAATAGCTTTTGTAACAGATTTATTCAAGAATTGAATTAAAATCACGGTCAAAAGCTTCGCCATAAATTGTTTTATACTCTTTATTAAAACTCTCGAAAGTATTTTTTGCCAGCGAATGTTTACCAATATGTGCAAGAGCTTTACATTTCAATATCATAGCTTCCTCGTTTACAGGGTCGAAGTAGAAAATATCATTGGCCAGTTTTATTAAAAACTCGGGGTCGTCGGCAATTTGGACGCTGTTTGCAAATTGAATGTAGGAGTCGATGATTTCGTTAGACACTTCTGATTTAAAAGCATCAAGCCACTCATATTCAATGTTCGATAAAAAATTACCTCTTTGGGTGATATGGGTAAGCTGGATTATTCTTTGCTTATTCAGCCTGGTTTTGTTGCATACAATATTCAGGTAATTGTGATAATCAACCAATATATTGGTGTAATCAATCTCTATCTTCCAATAACCGGTATCTTTTGATAAATGGCAATGCCCCATTTTATCCAGCAGCGATTTAAGTTTGGCAATATTTACAGAGCGATTATTACGTGCGCTTTTTTCTGATTTATCAAACCAAAGTATTTCGTTCAACTTTTCGGAGCTTACCCCCCTATCCAGTTTTACGGAGTACAGTAATATAACCAGGAACAACTCTTTTAATAAAGGGGTAAAATACTTGGTTATCTCGTTCCCATCAGGAGTAAAAAGCTGAAGATCGCCAAATAAAAATATGGCATTACTGTTGCTGGTTCGCGTGTGATCATCTTCTTCTACGAATTCCGGTTCAGTGTGGTGAGCAATTACAGGTAAATCGTTAACTACCTTAGACGGTATCGGGATAATTACTTTTTTACGCCGACGGACAATGACAGTAGCCAACGTTAAACCTAAGCCAGCTGCGCATATGCCTCCTATCCATAAGAAATAATTGACATGGCTAATCTCAACCACTTTATCTGCCAACGGCTCTGGCGGACTTAACAGAGAATATATCTTGATTCTTGTCCGATCGTTTTCTCTGAAGAGCGTTACAGCCAAAAACTTGCCGCTGTGCGGAAAATAGCCCAAATCGGCATAGGAGTGAATATCATGAAAAAGAAAAGGGATGGTATCACCTACCAAATGATAGCTTGCCTTATCCAACGATCCCTGGATAAGCTGAATACTTGAATTAAATTTATGCTGGGGAAAAATGAGCCCATAGTACGACCGGCTTTTTTCGTTGATGACCAAAGAGTTTGCAAACACAAAATCTTCATCTTTAACATCGATAGTAAACAGTTTTTTAAAGGATTTATCCTTAACCGAAAACCGCATCATATCATACAAATTACGCGGATTCACTATCTGCTGCCCCGAAGCGCTGCCGTACCCGCCTATTACGTAAGCAGTATCGCCGGTTTTATTGACGCCCAGGCCCGCCAGGTAGCGGGGGGTAAAAGTGTCGCCTTTCACTGTTACTTTTTGCCAGCTATTGGTAACTACGTTATAACATTTCACACTATCCTTATAAATCAGCTGGCCATAGCCGCCAATGGTATATATGCAACTATCCGTTTTATTGTAAAACTTATTCAGGTGCCCATTATTGGTTGCAAGGCTTTTGAAGCCCTTGTTCCACCGCCCGGTTTTAAAATCGTAGGTAGCAACGGCCATCTGATCGATATACAGATAATATAATTTATCGTTGCCAAACAGTGCCTGATCCCCTGGCACCAGCAATTGCCTGCCCGAACGATAAGCCACACTTTTTAACTGCGGTGTTTTATTCACCGAAAACGTGACTAATGAATCCTGTGAAATTATGTTAACAGCCTCATTGTCTGCGTCAAACGCAACACTGGCATCACCCGGCACTGTAAATTCCCTCTCCATTTGCCAATTACGATGGCGGGCTTTTATCCATAAGGGGTTTGTTATTGTTCCGTTATTTTGGCTTACGCTTTCATTGGCCACACAACCCTCCCATTCGTTAAGCGGCCAGTTAGCCAATAGCGTACCGCTTTGAGTTACGTTAACATCCCTTAATTTTAACGGGGGAAGATCGGTTGTTTGGTATTGGCGGTAAGCATTGGCGCCAAAAAGTAGTTTGTAATTTCTACTTTGCTGCAAGTGAACGCCCGACTCCGAAAATGATTCCCGCCCGGAGAATATGGTTATCTTATCATTCTTATAGTCAATCAGTAAGCGCAATTTGTTCCAACGCTCAAAAAGCCGTTTATCGTCAATATTAAAGGAGATTTTTGAAAGCCGGTCACCAATGATGATCTTAAAATGCCGGGTGTTAGCCTGGTTATCGTAAACTAAATCGATGTTTTGTTTATTATCGTCAACTATCCTTAATATATAACCAAAATATATTTCATGATTGGGCATGAAAGACAAGTCGAATGAAATTTCGAGGCTTTCTTTTGGCGAAACATTACTCAGGCTTAAATCTAATGTAGTACGTTTATCCTGCACCACTTCGTGGCTATAAAACCCAAGCCCATACGATTGCGCATTAACTGGCAATACAGATAGGATATTTAATATAATAACCGTTATAGTTCCCGATAAAAAAAATCTCATGTTGGTAAGTACACATTAAGCATTAAAACTTATGTACCCGGCGTATAGTTTATAATTCAGGTTATARAACATGCAGTATTATTAGGTTACATGTGATGCACCGGCTAAATTACAATAAAAACCATACAGATTCAAGGAATATAACTTTATATAAGGCTATAATGCCATTGAAATTTGAGCCAGATAACTGGCATAAATTTAACAAATAGCAATACTAATTTAACATTTATTTTGCCTGTTGTTTCGTCATATCAATTACATCGGCCATGCGGCTTTCAGGAGTAACTTTCAGGTTACTGAGCTTTCCATTTACAACCTTTCCTTCTACAGTTGTGTTATATGGCGCGTTGAGTTTAAAATCGGCGTCCCAACCAAGCGGCCAGGCAGGTAAAAGCATTATTTTTTTACCATCAACCTGCATCAACATTTGCTGCAATCCGTTTTCACCATTGCCCCCGTTGTCTTCATCGGGCATATAATCATTGGCTTTATCCCAAAATGCCGGAAACTTAAGGGCCGGATCTTTGCGTGTAAGGGCAAAACTCACATATTCTTTAGCCACGTCGGCCTGGCCTACCATGGCTGCCTGTATAGGGTCTTGCACCCAGCAGCCCTTTGAACGCTGTTTGCGTGTATTAAAAGTATTTACAGCTACTTCCAAATCCGGCTTTCCTAAACCATAGATCCGAAAAGGGTATATCGCATATAATTCGGGGTTTTCACTATTGAATGATTTTGCTGTTTGGGGGCCTGTATAAGGCAGAAGTATTGTTTTTCCGTTATAATTTGATGTTGGCAATGGCGGCAGCTCATTATATAGTTTTTGCCATTGCAAAAGTGTTTTTTTATCTACCATACCAGCAGGCAATTTTATCATCCGGCTAAGTACAGCATGCAGGCCCGCAATATCAGGTGCCGGGTTACGCACCTTCCAAAACATTTCTATTGCGTTGTCGGGATCAAGCAGCAATTTCCCTGTGCTATCGCGGCCAAAATGCTGATCAAAAAATTGCAGCCCTGCAGTGGCAATGGGCAATAAAGTTTCCCTGGCGAATTTAGTATCGCCTGTGTATTCATAGTAGTCAAGCATCATCATGCTTAACTCCAATACAGGCGTAAAGTAATGATTGGTATAATTTGCTTTCACATCGGGGCCCATAAAACTCAGGCCACCCCAAAAAGGCGAGGTTTCTGCGAAATATGCACCTCCGTGATGGTAATACTGCTGAACCTGCGCAGTATTAGCAGGCAAAATATTGGCATACATTTTAAACAATGGCCGCATCATGTCAAAGTCGCCGGCCATAAGCCGTGGCCAGTACATGGCCCTGGTATTTTGGAACCAATATTGCCCGCCCCACGCACGGAAATCGGCATTCTCATTTTTAGCGGGGTTGTCTACCACGAAAATAGACCCATTGAATTTTATCGGATAGGCTCCTCTGCCCGCGCATGCTGTAACAAAACGCTGTAAAACATAGCCTTGCGTAACATTGTAAGCTTGTGCATCACAGCTGATAAATACCCGGCTGCGTTGCCAAAACCGCTGCCACCATTGCTGGTGGGCCTGCCGCGTCTGTTCAAGTTTTAATTTTTCAATCCGGCTCATTTTCTCCTCAAGACCAGATAGCCACTGACGGCCACTGGTTGAAACCGATGTTAAGGGATAAATAGAGATCAATTGCGATTTAACCTTTTTCCCTGACTGTAGCGTTACGTTATCAATATTCGCGAGGCCTTTTCCTTTAATAATAGCCCCAAAGGTAAGGTTGGCCAAATGAGTATCAGCAGTTGATACATTATGATGATACCACGCAATGCGGCTTTTTTGATTGTTTAAGATGGCATCCGTTAAACCTGCCCGCCAGTTTTCGAGTTTCACTTTTACAGTTGTTAATCCGGCACTTTGCGTCTCCACCCTTATTACCGGGTTATTAGCGTCAACCCAAACACGCAAGGTTATGGCCGAGCTGTCTTTTCCTTCCTGTATTACTATTTCGCCTGTTTTTAGCTTAAGCACCTGTTTGAAAACCGAACCATTACCTAACGCTAACGGATTGGGGCTTACAGATACCCTAACAGCGCCCAGCTTCATCAACACCCCACCCTGTTTCATCCACTCATCCTTTTGGGCATCTAACTCGCCTCCCCAGGCATCGGTTTTGCTAATGTAGAAAACAAGATCGCCATTCTTTTCGACCCAAAGATTCAGGCCAATATCCCCGTTTCCTAAAGGCATCGATTGGGCCGAACCGGGGCCCGGTGTATCCCAGCTTACATTATATTTATCAAGCAACGTATCAGCAGGAAATTTCGGTTTGGCAAACCCTGTAGCTATTGTAAAAATCAGGAGTATATTAGTTAGTATGAAGACTTTCTTATTCATTGAGCATTAATTGTCAATACAAATAAAGCTACATAACTTAATAAACCATTAAAAAAGCATTAACAATGAATGCCTGGCTCTTCAAGATTGCTCATCAGCAAAAATAAGTCAGCACGGTCAGGTTCTGATGCCGACATTCAGATTGTGATAAACAGTTGGAAAAGGTCGTTGTAATAGCCACTACGGCCTAACCGCCCAAGCCAATCCATCTGCGCCACGTATATCTATATGCCCGATTACTTCCAACGTTTTCAGGTTTATTACCGCAACATAGTTATCGCCGGTGCAGCCGATAAACGCGCGGGATCCGTCATCGTCTACCAGGATGCCTGCTGCTCCATGACCGGTATTAATGCGTTTCAGTTCCTTGTGCGATGCTGCATCATAAACAAACAAATCACCGGTTCGCAGGCTTGTAATCAGTACCCGCTTGCCATCTGGTGTAAATTTAAGCCGGTTGGCCCCCAAAACTTTCGCATCAATTTTACCTATTAGTTTTTTTGCAGCAATATCGATGATGGAAATGGTGCCGTCATCAGCACCGGCAGTCCACAATTCACGGCCATTGGGAGATACATCAAATCCTTCAGAGCCTTTAGCCACCGGAATAACCGTTTGTACCCAGTCCTGGTGAGCCGGCGGCGTGAATCCCATTGGAGAAGGAGCAGGTTTCAGCAGGCTATCTATCAAAATGCTTACGGTTCCCGCCGAAACGTTTGTGGTATAAACTTGTTTCCCGTTGCCGGTTACGTAAATCATGTGTGTTCTATCCTGTCCCGTTCCCATAGCCCAATCGAATTTACCAATTGCAGCGTCATAGCGCCCAACAGCTTTGGTCCCCTCTGCGGTAAACCACACCTTGCCATCGGCAACCGTCAGGCCGTGCGGTCCCATGAATGGCCTGGTATCAATAGTAGGCAAGGGCTTTTGGGCCACCAGATCAACCACACTTAGTTCATGTAGACTGCCACCTCCGTAAATCGAAACATAAGCTGTTTTTCCATCGGCTGATGCAATAACTTCATGGGGATCTGAACCAACAGGAACACGTGCGACGACTTTCAGTGTAAGCGGATCGATGATAGCCAGGATATGATCGGCTTTTGATAATGCGAGGAGTGAAGTTGGCGGCGTAGCCTGCGCTACACATCCTGTTGCGGCAAAAATTAACGCAGTGAATAAAAGACCTACGGAAAGTAATTTGACCGGGCTAAACTTTATAACTTTAAGATTTTGCTTATACCGAGGATTGTTCATACGATTCACAGATTAGATAAAAGTTAGCGTTCGTTTATACGTGGTTTATCGAAGCCGATCATAAGCAATGATCTGCCAGAAAACAAATATACTTAACCTCAACTATGCTTTCTGCGTTATTGGCTGATGAATCGATGATGGGCCTAAGACTACCGACTGTTGGTTGCTTTTCATAGACCAAGGCCGATATCAAATAGTACAAATATAGTTGGGATTGAAACGAAAAAAGCCTTCCTGGTTTCGCGGAAAGGCTTTTTCGTTTATTTGGATTTCTTATTTGACAGGTGTTATAATAATATTCCTGTAATCTATCGGCCCGTGATCGCCCTGTATCAAAATTGGGCCGGGTTCGCCTTCCCGGCTATTTATCGCTCCGCCGGTTATTCCGGGGATTACCTGGTCGCATATTACCGTTTTTCCGTTGGCCACAATAGTTACCATCCTGCCAACCAGCGTAATATCATAGGACTGCCACTCACCTGGATTCTTCGCCATCATTTTATTTGGCGGCAGGAAACCATAGATTGAGCTGAACTGGTTATTTATAGGTTCAGGGTCGCCGCTTTTTGTATCGATAACCTGCAATTCATACCTGCCCCTCAGGTAAACGCCGCTATTGCTTCCCTGCGGGTACCTAAATTCAATGTGGAGTTTAAAATCAGTAAAAGTTTTATCAGTGATCAGGTTAGCTCCCGAATGCGGGCTTCTTAAAATTCCACCCTCGGCTATCCACTGATTTTTTCCGTCGGTATGCCAGCCCTTTGTATCCTTTCCGTTAAATAATTTCACAGGCGCAGCCCAAACTGGGCTTTTAGCCCTGATGAGTACCGGAGCGCGCGCACCCGTAAATTCATAGCTAAGGCCGTCGGTAAAAACCATCGTACCTTTTAATTTATCGCCGCTCACTTCAAACTGAAAATCCATATTGCGGGTTCCTTCTTCCCATTGCGGAGGAATAGAAAAGCTGTATTTACCGTTCTCGGGCTTAACTTCCGAAATCGGGCGGGCGCTTCCAAAAGCATAAACAAAACGGCCAATCAGCGTATGGGTGCCTGATTTTTGCACCTCCAGCCAGGAAGGTAAACTTTTACCTCCTTTGGTTATAGTGATATCCCATCTGCCAATTACGTCAGGATCTTTCTTCGGCTCTAAATTAACGGCTGATACTGTAAACGCCGAAAAAACTAATAACAACAGCATAATTTGCATCTGAAAAAAATGGCCAGTTAACTTAGTGCCTAACATTGTAAGGTTTTTCATATTTTACTTTAGCTATTTTATAGGTTTAAAATTTTCGCTTGCTTGMGATGATGCTTGAAAGTTAGTTTTTTTATTTTTCTTTATCTAAATTATTTGATTGAAACCGGGGGCAAACGCATTTAATTGGGTTAACATAACTTAACACATTTCAGAAAAAATATTTATAAATGTTTGATAATCAATATTTTATATTTTATCATGGTTAACACCAAATTAACGTATTCCGCAATTTAGGCGCATCCAAATATTTGTRCCTGTTGTTGCTTCATACTGGTACCAAAGGGACTTTGGATAACCAGGATCACGCAACAAAAATAACGTGTCGTTTGTTTAATCCTTATATCTTCCCGACGCCATAAGCTTATTCCGTTAACCGAAAAAACCTGAATGAAAACTAATTCCATTCAGGTTATTGTTTTAGCAGACAGGTTATTGGTGCTATCTGCAGCTTAAATTTATTTATCAGCTACGCAACGAAAGCCCAGGTGCTCCATGCCACTGTCTTCGGTACTTTTCATACGGCGGGCAACACGGTAACCCGAACAGTAACTATCGTTGCACAGGAATGATCCACCACGGATTACTCTCTTAATGGCATAAGGCTCGTCGGGGTCAAAGCTTTTTGTAGCCCCTGTTGGATTTTTAACGCCCCCGGGCCGGCTAATTGTTTTGTAGTAACCGTTATTATAATAATCGGCGCACCACTCCCAAACATTACCTGCCATATCGTATAAACCATAACCATTTGGGGCAAAGCTGGAAACAGGCGCTATTCCATAAAATTTATCTTTAACGGTATTATTATCGGGGAAGTGTCCTTGCCATGTATTGGCTTTTACCTTACCGGCATCAACCGGCTCGTTACCCCAGGGGTAAATCTTATTTGGCAAGCCGCCACGTGCGGCCCACTCCCACTCGGCTTCTGTAGGTAAACGTTTGCCCGCCCATTTGCAATAAGCTACGGCATCGTACCAGGAAATGTGCACCACAGGGTAGTTATCTTTCCCAGCAATACTGCTTTTAGGGCCGTGCGGATGTTTCCAATTTGCACCTGTTTTCCAAACCCACCACTGGCTATAGTCATTCAGATCCACGGGGTGATTGGGCGCACTAAACACAAGCGATGCAGCTACCATCAGACTGTCTGCCGGCCTGGCTGTTCCGGGAGGCAATTGCTTTTTCAGCTCGTTCCAATCTGGCTTTTTTTCGGCCGTTGTAATGTAACGGGTAGCTTTTACAAACTTGCTAAACTGGGCATTGGTAACTTCTGTTACGTCTATCCAGAAGCCATCAACCGTAACCTGGTGTTTTGGATATTCATCGGGCGACGCCTGTTTATTATCGCCCCCCATTTGAAAACTACCCGGCTTAATAAAAACCATCCCCTGGTGAGCGGTGTTTACGTCAGCTTTTCCTAACAAAGCGGCCTGGCGACCGGCCAGCGACGGAAAACGTGCCGGGATATTCGATTCGCAGCAGATGGCTTTTTTGACCGGTAATGCCGGCTTAACAACAACGGCTGCGGCAGCCGGTTTCGGTTTGCACGATGATGCCGAAAAGCCAATTCCCAATACCATCAGGCCTAAGCCTGCTCTATAAATTTGCCTGGTTTTTATTCTTATTTCCTTCATTACCGGCTCAGTTATTTTATACACCTTTAATTTGCTTTAATATCCAGTATCGCTTTGGGTTTTATCAAATTAAAATCCAAAACTACATTATTTGCGTTTACCCACTGCAGGTATTCTAATGAAAGCTTACGTACCACTTCGGGGTTCTTTGCAGCCAGATTATTAGTTTCTCCGCGATCGTTATCAATATCGTACAACTCCCATTGATTTACCGGGAATACTGATACCAATTTCCATTTACCTTCGCGTACAGCGCGATTACCCCATAACTCCCAAAACAGCGGTTTGTTCCGGTTCAGGTCCTCGCCCTTGAAAAACAAACCGGCAAGACTTTTACCAATCAATGGGTTGGTTTTGGTACCGTTATAAACCACCGGGTATTTAGCCCCTGCCACATCATAAAATGTAGGTGCCAGATCAATAAGGTGGGCGGTGCCTCTTTCAATTGTATTTGCTTTTATTTTACCGGGAAACCAGGCAATAAGCGGCGAACTCATACCACCTTCATATAGGGCACCCTTAAATGAGCGTAACGGCGAGTTAGATACAAACGACCAATTTTTCCCCTGCGATTCAAACGAGCCGGATGTACCTACCGGGCCAATATTACGGGCCGCGTGTACCTTGCCATGTGCCACATCCTCGGCTGGCGCGCCATTATCAGATATAAATACAATGAGCGTATTATCGTCCTTTTTAAGCTGTTTTAACTTATCAAGCACCTTGCCAACGTTTTGATCCATACGGTCAACCATGGCAGCGTAAACCTCCATTTTGGCTTTCCACAGCTGCTGCTCATCGTAGGTGAGATTATCCCAGTTGGGTACTTCGGCATCACGTACAGCAAGCGGCTGGTTTGGATCGCGCAATCCTAAGGCTAACTGGCGGGCAAGACGTTCTTTACGCAGCGAATCCCAACCAATGTTATACCTTCCTTTGTATTTGGCAATATCCTCAGGCAAAGCCTGCAACGGCCAGTGTGGTGCATTAAACGTAAGGTATAAAAAGAACGGTTTATTGGTTTTGCTTTGCTCATCCAAAAATTTGGCGGCATGATCGCCAATCTCGTCCGTCATATAATAACTATCGTCGGGTTTATGCCAGCGTTTGTTATCTTCTTCAATAATAACAGGGTATTTGGCGCCCGCAAGTGGCATGTAACCGGCATTAA
The DNA here is from genome assembly GCF_056401935.1 of Mucilaginibacter sp. P4_D1. Taxonomy (NCBI): domain Bacteria; kingdom Pseudomonadati; phylum Bacteroidota; class Sphingobacteriia; order Sphingobacteriales; family Sphingobacteriaceae; genus Mucilaginibacter; species Mucilaginibacter sp. P4_D1. The sequence continues at coordinate 52,530 of NZ_JBFUIJ010000008.1, read as the reverse complement.
AGTAATTCGCAGCTCCGCCTATGATACCGAAGAAATGGTCGAACCCTCTTTGGTTTGGCCAGCTGGTACTATCGTTGCCCACGTGCCACTTGCCCGACATTAAAGTACTATATCCATTTTGTTTGAGTACTTCGGCCAAGGTCACCGATTCTTTATTCAGGTAGCCCTGGTAAGCCGGCAAACCCAGGTTTTGATCAAAATAACCAATTCCTGCCTTATGCTGATCCTGGCCCGTTAATATGGATGCCCGGGTTGGCGCGCAGATGGCATTATTATAAAACTCTTTTAAACGAAGCCCTTGCGAAGCCAGCTTATCCAGGTTGGGCGTATGAATTTCAGAGCCATAGCTGCCCAGGTCGGCATACCCCATATCATCAACAACAATAAGAATGATATTTGGCTTTTTTTGCTGGGCATGTACCTGCCAGGTGCCCAGGCTGATGGCAAAAAATATTATAAAAGCAAGAATGAGTTTTTTCATTTATTTGTTTGATTTGATAAACATATGGTACCGATCATAGATTGTTGACTATGCTACCTGGTATTGGTTATTTTTTACTAAGCACATTACTCAGATTATTGGTAAGTGATATATTATCCTTTGAGGCTGCCCATCAAACAATACCTGTAAATTTCATTTCAAATGAATGTTTTGAAGGCTGCACGCCTCTTCATGCGAAAGAAAATCAGCGTCAAAAAAATAACAGGATGTTGTGCCGGATTAGCAACAACAACAATAACCGCACATGAATTGYCGCGGAGTAGCAGGAGAGAATTTATTGAACCCTATTCCAGGATTTAAAAAAGCATTCATGGTGGTGTTTTTACGTCGCAAATATAAAATTATTTCCATAAACTACTATTCCTATAGGAATTATATTTTACCAGAATTAAACAATCTCCTCAATCAGTCTCACATCATTTTTACTATCAATTTTATATATTTGAAAACCAATTACATAAACCTGAAATAAGCCCGCCATGAAACCAATAAAAGTATTGTTTCTTTTTGTATGTTTTATATCCTGGCTGGATGCCGCTGCCCAGTCGCCGGCCGAAAATTACCCCGCTGATCCTGCGTCAATGGATCAAACCGGCGTACCCAAGGGCGATATGATGGAATTTAAATTCGATAGTTCAAAGATATTCCCCGGCACCACGCGTAAATACTGGATTTATGTGCCCGCCGCGTATGACGGCAAAAAACCGGCCTGCCTGTATGTAAACCAGGATGGTATCCAGTTTAAAGCCCCGGTTGTTTTTGATAACCTTATTTACAAAAAAGAAATGCCAGTAACTATCGCGGTGTTTATACAACCCGGCAGCATACCAGCCGAAGATGCCGACAACGCATTAAATCGTAACAACCGCAGCTACGAATATGATGGCTTGGGCGATAATTATATTAAATTTTTAATACAGGAATTACTCCCCGAAGTTGAGAAGCAAAAAACCAAAGACGGAAAACCCATCCTGCTTTCAAAAAAGGCCAATGACCGGGCTATAGGCGGATCAAGCAGCGGTGCGATAGCCGCCTTTAACGCAGCCTGGGAAAGGCCAGACCAGTTTAGCCGGGTATTTAGTTCGATTGGCACTTATGTAGGTTTTCGTGGTGCCGAGCGGTTCCCTACCCTCATTCGCAAATTTGAGCCTAAACCAATCAGGGTATTTTTGCAGGACGGAACAAACGATTTGAATAACTACGTTGGCGACTGGTGGATAACTGCCCAGATGATGGAAAGAGCGTTGCAGTTTGCTGGTTACGAGGTTGAGCACGCCTGGGGCGATGGCGGACACAATGGAATCCATGCTACGGCCATATTTCCGCAAGCCATGCGTTTTTTATGGAAAGATTATCCAAAACCGGTTGCAAAAGGTCAGTCAAAAAACGCTTTCACCAACACAATCATCATACCGGGCCAAGACTGGGAACTGGTTGGCGAAGGTTATGGTTTTGCCGAAGGAACCGGCGTTAATGCCGCGGGAGAGGTATTTTACCAGGATATCCCCAATGCTAAAACCTACAAAGTAGATTTGCAGGGGCACTTAACCCAACTAAAAATAGATTCTAAAAAAGCCAGCGGCACAGCTTTTGGTGCCGACGGACTACGTTACAACACCGCAACTGCTACCAATCAAATTTTAAAATATGATGTAAACAATAAGGAAACCATGGTTGCTGACGGCATCAATGTAAACGACCTTACTGTAGCCAACAACGGGAACATTTATGTAACAGCACCCAACGGTGCCGAAAAGCCGGGCAAAATTTACCTTATAAGGCCCAATGGCGAAAAACTGGTTGTTGATGAAGGGCTCAAATTCCCTAACGGGCTGGCCCTTAGCCCCGATCAAACGGAGTTATATGTTGCCGAGAGTGCAAGCCATTGGGTATATGCTTACCAGGTTAAAGCTGATGGCTCATTAACGGCCAAGCAGCGTTTTGGCTGGCTGCATGTACCCGATAATGCCGAAAACGCCTGGGCCGATGGTTTAAAATGTGACCGTAACAACCGTATTTATGCCGTTACAAAAATGGGTATCCAGGTTATGGACGAGATAGGACGGGTAATTTCGATAATACCCGTCCCCTTCGGAAATACCCCCGCCAATATTTGCTTTGGCGGCCCCAATTTTGATATATTATATGTTACCTGCCAGGATAAAGTTTACCGCCGTAAAGTGGGTGTAAATGGGGCTAATTCGTTTGATAAGCCATTTAAGGCGGTTACACCTAAAATTTGAACCAATATTTGCGACGTGTCCGTTAAGTTTTTTAAATCTTAAATTTTCCTTCTGCCGACCACTGATGGATAGTTCCATCGGAAACTTCGAAGTGCATTGTATCATGGAAGCTTATTCCCGAATACCAGCCTTCTTCGTTAAAAAGAGGCAGTAATACTTCAATATATTTAGGTATGGTTGAATGGGTATCGCCCAAAAAGTCCTGGGTAATTATCTTGAAATCAATAGCAGCACCCCAAGCATGATTACTGATTTGGGTTGACGGCGGGCCCTTTGGCGGCTTGCGGTAACGAACATTTAGCATATTATATGCCGAACTAAGTACACTTTTAAGATCATGACCCGCAGCTTGTTCTTGACTAAAGGCTTTTTTAAGTATAGCATCAAGGCTTTGGACAGAGGGCTTAATACCGTTAGCGATAATTAAGGGGCTGATATTTAGGGTAGACGCAAGCTTTTTTACCAGTGGACTCGCTTTACCGGGCTGATCAACCGTGGTAAGGGGTAATTGAGGCGAACCGAGGACAGATATCATAGTTGCTTCCTGCGCCGACCGCAACCCAACATTAATAGGAAGCAAGGTATGTAAATCAACAGGTTGAAGGTACCAGGCTATATTCTTAGCCTGATCGGGGGTAACACTTGGTTTCTTTGACATAAATTAAGGTTTAAGTAGTAATAACAGTGCAAATATTGACTTAATAATACTTTTTAAAGTTTTAAAAATCAATACCTTATACTTTTTATCTAAGGTAAACAAAGATTTTATTTATGGCAAAAAATACTAAAGATAAAATGCTATTTATAGCTGGTAAAAATGGCCGATATTATTGAACAACATTCAAATCATTTCTTTAGAACCAGGTCTTCTTTAGCAGCCCACAAAGCAACATCCTGCTTAGTAAGCGCTGCCGCCATTAAATCGGGGAATTTATCAGGTGTACAGGCAAAAACCGGTACACCCAAATCGGCCAGGAATTGGGCGTTCCGATGGTCATAAGATGGTGCACCATCATCGCTCAAAGCCAGTAATACTACCAACTGAACGCCTGAAGCCACAATTTCCACAGCTCGCCGGCGCATTTCGTTCACGTTACCGCCTTCGTAAAGGTCTGTTATTAAAACCATTACGGTATCGGCGGGTTTGGTAACTATTTGCTGGCAATAAGTTAGTGCAGCATTGATATCGGTACCACCACCTAACTGCACACCGAACAATAGTTCAACCGGATCGGTCAGCTCTTCGGTGAGGTCGGCAACAGCGGTATCAAATACCACCATTTTGGTTTTGATAGCTGGGATAGAAGCCATTACACTACCAAAAATCCCGGAGTATACTACGGACGAGCCCATTGATCCGCTTTGATCCAGGCAAAGGATTACATCTTTTAACGACGATCTTTTGCGTCCATACCCCACCCTATTTTCGGGCACAATAGTCTTATATTCAGGTTGATAGTGTTTTAAGTTTTTGAGAATTGTTGCACCCCAGTTAATTTCGCTGTGCCGTGGGCGGGTGTTACGTACGCTCCGGCTCAGGCTACCGCTGATGGCCTGGCGGGTAGGTTCGGCCAGTTTTTTTATAAGTTCGTCAACTACTTTGCGTACTACCTGGCGGGCGGTATCCTTAGTTTTATCGGGAATAACCCGGCTCAGTGTCATCAGGGTTGCTACCAGGTGAACATCGGGTTCGATGTTTTCGAGCATCTCCTTTTCAAACAACATCTGGGTGAGGTTCAGGCGTTTAAGCGCGTCCTGCTGCATTACTTGTACAACGCTTGATGGGAAAAATGTGCGAATATCGCCCAGCCAGCGGCTTACGTTTGGCGAAGAAGCCCCCAGTCCACCGGTCTTATCACTGTCATATAATGCCTCTAAAGTACGGTCTACCTTCAGGTCGGCCTCTTCCAGTTCAAAGCCGGTACCCTCCTGTTGGTGGCCGCCCAAAATGAGCCGCCATTTGCGTAAATGTTGTGGTTCAGTTTCCATTTTGAGTGTTGTTATTGCTGATGGCTAAACCTAATAATTCCATAACCACCGGGATACCTTTCAATGCCCGTTGGGTATCCAATCCGGCATCGTTATTAACCCGTTGTTGCACCGTTGATGCACCAAACTTCACCTTTTCTCCCAGCTTCCTCCGCTCGGGGCTGGTAAAGTTGGAAAACGTGCGGCGGAGCAGCGGCAGCACCTGCATAAAAATCTCATCCGTCAAACCTGACACCCAGTTGTCTATCACCTGCCAAAGATCCAGATCGAGTAACAACAAAGTTCCGCTGCCTTTTAAAAATCCTTCGAGCCAGGCGGCCGCAATATCCGGCGCGGTTGCCGACGACATGGCATAACCGAAGTACTGCATCAACTGTTCGCCCTCTAATAATTTACCGTCATTCAACAGGCGGGTACTGTAGCCCCCAATTACCGGCGAGGTATTTTTATTACCGGCTATCACCCGCAAGGTTTGTTGCCAAAGGGCGGTGATATCGGTGTCCTGTAACAGGTTAATGCCGTCGTTCAGTTTGTAAAATAGTTCCAGTAGTTTTTGGGCGGCGTCTTCATCAATGGCAACACAGGCGCTGGGCAGGCTGATGCAAATACGGGTGATAATGCTGCTGATGATAGTCAATACCATCGTAGCATCCGTTTTGCGCACGTTACCGTAACGGGCCACCGTAATAAGCCCGGGACCTACTTCCATTAGCTGGATTACATCGGCCGAGGCGGCTGCTAAATCGTTTAGCCGGGTAATCAGCGACTCAATCGCCCCGGGTAATTCAGCAGGGATGCTTTTTTCAAGCAGGTCGCTGATTTCATTGAGTTCTTTTGCCTCGGTGGCGCGGTTGAGCACGTTGGCTGCAGCGGCCTCAGCAACGGTGTTGCCCAGGTTGCCCCGCTCGATAATATCTACCGAATAACCGGGATCCCATTGCAGGCGCCATTGTTCTTTGAAGGTGCCCTTGCCGGTGATATATTGCTGGCGGCCCCAATCAATTCCTAACAACAACAGGCGGTGTAAAAACACGCTTCGTTCCAGGTCGGTATCCTTACGGAGGTCCAGGGTGTAATCTTTGTAATCGGCAGTGGCCGGGAGCCGGAGTTTCTTTTGCAGTTTTTCAATATCTAACTGTAGCGGCGGCTTGGGAATATCCACCGGCACCTCGCCTATCTGGTGGCCAACAATCAGCTCTTCATGCACCAGTTTCAGCAAAATACTTTCGCCGTTACATAATACACTCAGGGTTGCCTCGTTCAGTTCCTCCAACCCAACCTTTGGCAGGCCACGTAAGGAGGCTAAAGAGCCTGCTAAACGCACTGCTTCAATGATGTGGGCAACCGACGTATCCATCTGCTGCTTGCGAAACAATTGGGCAACATGGGCCATCCACAAAGTGCCGTCATCCGTAGGATGATGCCAAACATGGTTGTACCATCCGGGCGAGTTGATACCCGCCCCATAGCCGCTGTTAAAGCTCAGGCGGTTAAACGTCCAGGGAATCCAGGTGCATTCAGTTTTTACTTTGGGCAGGCCTTTTAACAGTTCGTTATCATCTTTTTGCGACGATTTACCTTGCAGCGCGGGAACATGCCAGGCACCACAAATAACGGCGATGGTATGGAACATCTCCTTTTCGGCCTGGCGGATGGTGCGGCGCATATAAGCTTCGCGCAGTTGCTCCAGTTTTTTATCTTTTTGGGGCAGGCCTTCGCGCAGGGCCTGCATGGCTTCGGCTACGGCGTCAAATACATCATCGTTGTTTGAGCGGTATTCAAACATCTGCTCCCACCATTTTTCATCGTCGGCAAAGCCGGCGGCATCCGATAAATAGCTTATCGGGGTTTTATACAGATTTTCGAAAGGCTGCGCATCGGAGTTTATCGCATCTTTATCGGGGTCTGTATCCGGGATTACAACGGCACGCTCTTTTTCTACCAGCATCTGGTTGCCGGCCGGCAAATCCATAAACCTTACGTGGATATTATTCTTTTTAGCGTAAAGTATGGCCTGCCACTCCGGCGAAAAACTGGCAAAGGGATAAAATACCGATCGCCGCGAATCGTCGGGCTGAAAGCACAGCAAAGCCACGGGAGGTTTTAAACCCTCGTGCCCCACCCATTGCAGCATGGCATCGGCTTCCGGCGGACCTTCAACCAACACAATATCTGGCTTTACCGATTCCAGGAACGCCTTCACATTCCGTGCCGAACCGGGGCCATGGTGCCTGATACCTAAAATACTTACTCCCATTGGTTAATTTTCAACCTCATCGTAAACAAATCAAATTATTAAGGACGCAGCTAAAAGCTTTCAGCCTTCCGCCTTAAGCTTTCGGCTTTACAAATCCCGGCAGGCGCGGTAAATATCGCTCCAATCGTTGCGTGGCTTTACAACGGTTTCCAGGTACTCCTGCCAAACCAGTTTGTCCTGCACGGGGTCTTTAATTACCGAACCGATGATGCTTGCAGCCAAATCGGCGGCCTTGATTTGCCCGTCGCCGAAATAGGCGGCCATGGATAACCCACTGTTCACTACCGAAATTGCTTCGGCTGTGCTTAGCGTGCCCGATGGCACTTTAATTTTTGTTTTACCGTCCAAAGTAACCCCGCTGCGCAATTCACGGAAAATGGTCACTATCCGGCGGATCTCCTGCAAGGCCGGTGGCTCGGCAGGCATCTCCATTACTTTTTCAAAGCTCTCTACCCGGCGGCGCACAATGTCAATTTCTTCTTCAATGGTATCGGGCAAGGGCAAAATCACGGTATTAAAACGGCGCTTTAGCGCGCTTGATAATTCGTTTACGCCCTTATCGCGGTTATTGGCGGTGGCAATTACGTTAAAGCCTTTTACGGCCTGCACTTCCATATTCAGTTCGGGAACGGGCAATGTTTTTTCGGACAGGATGGTGATCAGTGTATCCTGTACATCGGCGCCAATGCGGGTAAGTTCTTCCAAACGCACTATTTTACCGTCCTTCATGGCACGCATTACGGGTGTTTCTACCAGTGCTTCTTCTGTTGGGCCTTGCGCTATCAGGCGGGCATAATTCCAGCCGTAACGTACAGATTCTTCGCTTGTCCCGGCAGTTCCCTGTATAATTAGGGTCGAATCTCCGCTTACGCCTGCCGCTAAATGCTCGCTTACCCAGCTTTTGGCGGTTCCGGGCAAGCCGTAAAGCAACAGGGCACGGTCGGTAGTTAAGGTTGCTACCGCAATTTCCATTAAGCGGCGATTGCCGATGTATTTTGGCGATACCTCGAAACCGTTTTTAAGTTTACCGCCCATCAGGTAGGTAACCACGGCCTGCGGCGATAGTACCCAGTTTACCGGGCGCTTCTCCGAATCCTGCTTTTTAAGTTCTTCCAGTTCCTGTGCAAATAATTGCTCTGCATGCTGACGTAAGATCTGTGACATGTTAAATTATTTTATGCGTTAAAGGCCTGAAGCGTTTGTTGCTTTAAGCCGAGTAATTTAATTAAGTAATTTTTGTTTTTATCCCAGGGAGCCTGGTGGTTCAAATCTTTGGGCACTATCCTTTCCAGGTGGTCCAGGATGCCCACCGGAATCAGCCTGATCATCCGGCCAAAATCGCCACGGTTATATTGATAAGGATAGGCAACCATATGTACAAGCGCTGCTTTTGTAAATTCAATTCCCCACTCCTGCCGGCAACGTAACGCTATTTGTACGGTATTAGGGGCATCATTGTCCATAAACATAAAAAGGTATTTATCGCGCTGCTGTACGGGTAGTTTATTCACAAATTCGGGATGAATCTCGGCCTTGTAAAAAAAATATGGGATCCAGCCATCAGCATTAAACCTGATAACGGCCTTAGCCAAAGCACCAATTTGCGATACTGCATATTTTTCAAAATAGCCCACCACCTGCTCGGGCGTGGCATCAAACTGTTTTTCCCAAAACGAAGGCGGTACGGAAGCCATCAATTGGTAAATGATATAGCCTTCATCATTTACCGAACTTTTTTGCCCGGCCAGTTTTTCTATCCCCGATTTAAAAATGCTTTCATCAACCGTTGCCGGTAATTCCTGCCGGATAGAGATTTTGGTCATCATCCCCAGCATGGCCTTTTCCTTTTTCAGGGTGACAGCTTTTGCCAGCAAATCCTCGTATTGTTTTACGATAGACGAGCCGGGAATATGCTTCAGCAAAGTCAAAGCTTCCTCTTTCACCTTCTGCCCTTTCTCGGCCAACAAAGTTTCCAGCCAGGGTAAATCGGCCGGGCTGCTGTTTGTTTTCAAAACTTTTAGCGACTCCACTTTGCCTGCCGCGTTTTCCTGCTCCCAGGTTTGCTGTAACCATTCCAGTGCTTTTTGAGGGTCGCTTTGTCTCACCTTCCTGAGTACCTCCCCCCTTTCGGCCGGTTTGCCGGTTTGCCAAATATCTTCATCGGGCAATACACTAAAATAATCCCATGCGGGGTTCAGCCTGCTTAGCCAAAGGCCGCGGTTGCCGCTGCACCCGGTTATTAACGGTCTTAATGATTTATCTTTTTCGGCCTTCTCCAACAATACAGGCAAAACATCCGGCAAAGATAATTGCCCGGCTTTGTGGCACAAGTTTAGCCAAAGTTCCAGTAGGGCATCGTTGTTTTCGTCGAGTATGGCATCTAAAACCCTGGCCGCTGTTTCAGTGCAATAGGATTTTGTTTCCGGTTGGGCTATATTTTGCGGCAGGTCTTGTTTTTGCAATGGGGTAAAACCACATTGCCTGTAATTGTATATTAAAGCTGCCTTTTGCAGGTATTTTGCTTCTTTATCTAAAGTGTCGGTGCTATCAATCGCGTTAGCAACAATAGCTATCTCGTCCGGCAAATCGGCATTGCCCGGCATGGGTTTATCGGTGCCCAGCATGGCGGCATTTATAACATGTTCCCAGGCCTTCATCAGATAGCTTTATAATTATTTTGATGCCAAACCCCAAGGGGGCGATACTCATTCTCTTTACCAATAACGGTCATGGTGAGTGCCTCGCCGCCGCTTATGGCCATCAGCTGCCATATATTTTGATAAGCCGGGGCTATTTTGCATAGGCCGCCCTCCTGGTCCTGCAACCACCATTGTTTTTGATACAGCACCGGCTTTAGCCCGGCCACCACAAAAGGCATCTCGCCCCTGAAAGGCAAACGGCTGTTCAGGTCCGACTCCTGCCCTGCCACCTGCTGCCAGCCGCTATAACTTTGTATCGCGGCCAAATCAACCGGCTTTAACGCATTGTAATTTTTAATAATTGCCCGGTAAGGCACCGCCGAAGGGAAATAAGCCAACTCGGCATCTAAATACATGCCGGGGCTTAAAGCCAGCTGCCCAAATTGCCCTCTGGCTATAAACTGCAGCACTAACGCGTATTGATTGGTTTTAATGCCATAAAGCCAGTTTTGCTCCACAGTAAGCTGCTGTTCATCGCGGCTATCCTTGCCAATCACCAGCCAGGTATCCGTAACGCCCGTTTGCTGTTTCAACTCCTCCTGGTTGGTGGTAAACCCAATGGCCGTGCGGATATCTTGTTGTAATAAGGGATTAATATTGGCCAAGTGCTGGTAACTTTCGGCCACCAGGTACAATTGCAGCAGTTTATCCATAAAGCTGCTTTGCCAGCCTTCGTTCCAAAAATTGGTGGTGGCTAAAGCGCGCACCATCCCGGCTAAACCGCCTGCCTGGGCATCAACCATGCGGCGCGCCATGTTTTCCCAAAAGTTTGCCCCTTTTTCGGGCATGGTTAAAATGCCGCCGCGCACAATGTCTTTTATCCAAACCAGTAATTCGGCAATGCCGCCGCTTACTTTTTGCTCCCGCGCCTGCTGCCGTTTGGCCTGTGCATTTTCGTCAACGGGCTTTTCGGCTTTCTCAACCTTTTTTTCTTCTTTTTCAGATCGCTTGCTAATCCAGTCGCTCACCCAGGCAGGCATATCGCCATTGGTAAATAAGGCTGGCTGCTGGGCGCATAAAAGCAACAGCCCCAAACCATGCTTGCACGGAAACTTACGGCTTGGGCACGAACATTTAAAGGCTATGGAAGTTAAATCAACCTGGGTTTGGTAAGGTTTGCTGCCGCTGCCCTGGCATTCGCCCCAAAGCGCCAGCTCATTAATGCCTTTGGTTACCCATTTAGCCGGACCGGCCAAGTCGCGACCCGCTTTTTTTGAAGCTTCATCGGGCGCAAGGGCGTATATCTGGTCTTCTGTTAGCTGCAAAACGGTGTTATTTATTGTGAATGTTTAGGTTTTAAAAATAGGAAGAAAATTAAAATATGCGAAGGAAATATTGTTTATAACAATAAAATAACATATCGTTTAATCAAAATATTACCCCCTTTTTATGGAAAAAAGTCACAGCATTGGAATAATAAGGCTCATTCTCCATACCCCAAGTCTTCTTTATAAAGTCGTAGTTGTATATAGTTCTAAGGTGGAAAATTTTATTATCTTCATTAGTGTAAGTTCCGATGAACAAAAATTCCATATATCTAACACGGTGATCTAATTTTATGAAATTTATGCTCCCAATAAATTTTTTATCAACAGCTAAAGTTCCATTATGTGCATAAAAATCAGGAACTCCGTTTACTRAGAAAAATTTATTTTCTAACTCGTACGCTTGGTAGACTTTCAATTGGATGTTGTAGACCGTAGACTTAGTGGCGCATAGCGACAATAAAAGTTCAGTAGTATCGCTGTGAAATGGTCCCTGTTGTATATTGCATATATCCAAATTAGGTTCATCCGATCTAACAACTTTAGTTTCTTTCCTTAAAGAGTCTTTTACAAGTTTCTGAATTATTTTTTCGACCGAATCATATTTTAATCCGTGCTTTGCTAGTGCGTCTGTAAATGTCGTTACTATTTTAGCGTTACTTTCGTCGTTTCGTTTTCTAGCAATAGAATCATCTTGTCTTTTTTCAATCTTAACTATTMGATTTTTTTCGATGTCATCTTTATCTGCTTGTAAGTCTTTGAAGTAGTTTACAGTGATGCTTGCTATAAACGCCGCTAAAACTATCCAGCCTCTAATTGTGAATCCTTTGAACCATCTAAATCTACCATCATGTACCTTCCCTGTAAACGGAAGTACAAGTACTATAAGCGCTAAAAAACCAAGAATGGCATTGAAGAGATAAGGTTTCATTTCTTAAAATTACAGATAGGAGTTGGACTTAGAAGCATATAGTTGACAAAAGTAAAAGTGTTGATAAACATCTTCAATTTTAGCTAAAAAAATTAGCTTTTCAATGAAAACCTCGTTTGTTTTGGGTATATTTGAGTGTGGTATAAAACAAGCTACATAGATAAATCATGAACAAAAAACAATCATCTTCTAAAGAAGCCACTAAAGCTTCCTCTGTTTTAAGAAATTCACATTCTTCAGCAACATCCAAGAGCTTGGCAGGGTCGGTGTTATCACAGGCCAACAATAACAAGAAGAAGTAATCTCTCAAATAAAACTTATGACATACAATTAACTGCCTCTCGTTGATAACGAGGGGCTTTATTATTTATACAAGGTACCTGTCTTCAAATCAAAAGGACGACTCCCTAAAATCGTCGTTACCTAACCTATCATTAATTATCCTTTACAAAACGCATAAGCGCTGTTGCTATACTATCGGTACCATCATTTACACTAACAATGCCTGCATATTTGGGGTTCAGCTTGTACAACAATACGTTATGATAATCGCGGTCGCCCACGTATTTAGCGGCAAGATAATAACCGCTGGTTTTGTCGTGCATACCGCCATCGGCGGTCTGAGGCCTCATAACGTAGCCAGAAGGCTGACCGTTAAAAAATAATGCATTTGTACCCTCTGTGGTGGTCCATTGAAAATTACCACAAATTTGTTCGATACCACCACCGGCAACTGCTACATTGTTTCCTCTAAAATCTGTCGTATATTTAAAATTAGCGGTTAGCTTATTAAAATCGGCAACGGTGGCTACCCGCCACCCGTCTGGCAAAGTATCGGGTCTATTTGATAGTGTTACGTAGTAACCATCAGAATTACTCCCATACGGGCCATCTACAGGATCGTACCAGTAATGAAAGCTTTGTTCTGTCCATGTTTGCTTTCCTATCACTACAGTCCTGTAATCGTTACGCCCAATTTTCACCTTGCCATAATTGGGCTGTGGAACAACAACCGGCGCAGCCGACTTTTTACATGATAGCGCGGCCATCAACATTAATGCGGATATAAAAAAACAATACTTCATGATAAGATTTGATTGTGCTAAAGATAACATTATGATTTGAAACCATCCAACATCAGATAGCTTTACTGTCTTCTGTTATTAATTATGCATCCATAATCCTTATTATCCTGTAATCTGGAGACTACAGGCATAGTCGTCCGAGGTTAGAGAATCTGACAGCACGTTCAGCACGCGCAATATTTATGACAATGTTGTTATCAAAAATTCATCACACGCATACTCCTACTTTCGGCAATTGTTAAGATATTTACCCAAAACACACCGGGGGAATTATATTGGATACCGTAGCTATTTATGAGGATGATGAGCATGAGGGCCATACTTATATTTTAGATTTGCCTTTTGCGGCCATTACCGATACTGTTATACTCCAGCGGTCGGGCGGTGGTTTTGATAACCATCCATCCTATTATAAACAGATCGTGCCCGAGGTTATCGATATTGACAGCGGCGTGTTTTATCACGACTTTGATGGTGATAACTTTCCGGAGGTTACCGTAGTGCAAAACAACAGCCAGCTACTGTTAACCTGTGGCTGTAATGCCAGCCACGGCAGGCTTTGCGCACACCAAACCGCAGTACTTACCGCCATTATTAAAAAAAACGAGCTGCGCATCTATTTTGATGCCCGCCTGCGCGACGAAAAACTACGGAAAGTTGCCCTTGATTACGGACTGGAAAATGAGCCCGATCTGGATGCTTTTTTGAAAGTGATGTATACCGATAAACAGGCGGTGATTGTTCCGCGCCTGCCCTCGCTCATCCCGGTTACCAAAGATAGCCTGGCCCAGTACGGCGAAATGATGCTGCCCCCCGATGCGGCAATTACTGATAAGGCCGATGGCAATACCGGCCAATCGATGTGTATTGTTTTAAAACAGCATAAATATTATAAATACCTGTTTGTGGAGCTGTACAGCGCGCAAATTACCAAAGAGGGAAAAATTAAAAACCCGCTGACGCTGATAAACCCGTTAGACCAGATATGGAGTACGGAGGACCATGAGCAGATCAAGTTTTTTACGGGGATAAATAAGTTTCAAAACCATATTAACAGTAAACGGTCCGCAGCCGATATATTGGCCTTAAAGGCTATTATCAAAAACCCGCTGCAATACGATTTTTATTACCACAACACCGAGGCATCTGATAATATTACGGCATCATCCATTGTACCGGTTAAAGTGGGCTTGCTACCGCAAAACGTAAACCTGGATATTAAACCGCGCGGGCCTTTTTATGAATTTTCGGGCCAGCTTAAAATTGACGGCGAGGTGCATCAGCTTAAAGACCTGGGCATCCGGTTCAGTTATTTTATTTTGACAAAGGATAAGCTTTACCTGGCCGATAACCTTCAGCTATTGGGCATTATAGACCTGATGCGTAAACGGCCCGAGAACCTGCTTATCCATCACTCTAAATACAAGGAGTTTAAAATACAGTTGCTCACCAAACTGGAAGACAGGATCAGCATTGCCTATCAGCATATAAAACCGGCCACGCAGGCCCAGTTAAAGCAACAGGGCTTTGATGCCGAAACAGAACAGATCATTTACCTGTCGGATTTTGGCAGCCATGTGATGATCATCCCCGTGATGCGCTACGGCGAGGCCGAAATTCCGGTACGCACCAAACGCACCATTCACGGGCTTGACCATAAAGGCAACGAATTTATTGTAAAGCGCGACGACGATGCTGAGGTAGCCCTAACCGCCTTATTGGTAAGGCAGCACCCCTATTTTGAAGAACAACTGGACAACGACCTGCATTACTTTTACCTGCACAAAAGGCATTTTTTACAGGAAGAGTGGTTTTTAAATGTATTTGAAGACTGGCGTCAGCATGGCATTACCGTTTTAGGCTTTAACGAACTGGAGGGCAATAAGCTAAACCCAAACAAGGTAAATATCACCATCAGGGTGCTAAGCGGCATCAACTGGTTTAATACCGAAATAGGCATCCGCTTTGGAAAAACCAAAACCAGCCTAAAACGGGTACAAAAAGCGGTGCGCAACAAAAGCAAATACATACAACTTGACGACGGCACCCTGGGCATTTTACCTTTGGATTGGATAGAAAAATTTACCAAATACTTTAACGCCGGCGAAGTAACCGACGAGGACATTTTAAGTATCCACAAAATAAATTATACCGCCATTGCCGAACTGTTTGACCAGCAGGTAATGGACGAAGAAGTGAAAGCCGAATTATATACCTATCGTGAAAAGTTAGCCAATTTTGACAAGATAGCGCATGTAGAGGTTTCGGCAGATTTGAAGGCTACACTTCGCCCTTACCAGCAGCAGGGCTTAAACTGGCTCAATTTTTTGGATGATTTTAATTTTGGTGGATGCCTTGCCGATGATATGGGCCTGGGTAAAACCATGCAGATCATCGCGTTCATATTATCGCAACGCAAAAAAAGCGATCGCAATACCAATTTGCTGGTAGTACCTACGTCTATCATTTTTAACTGGCAGGCCGAGGTTAAAAAGTTTGCCCCATCCATCAGGATGCACACCATTTACGGTGCCGACAGGATAAAAAGCACGGCCGATTTTGATGGCTACGAAATTATCCTGACATCGTATGGTACCTTGCTGGCCGATATTAACTTTTTAAAGCATTACCAGTTTAACTACGTTTTCCTTGACGAATCGCAGCAGATCAAAAACCCCGATTCGCAACGGTATAAAGCGGCTCGTTTGTTAAAATCGCGCAACCGGATAACCATTACCGGCACCCCTATCGAAAATAACACCTTCGATATTTACGGGCAGCTATCCTTCGCCTGCCCGGGTTTGTTGGGTACAAAGCAATATTTTAAAGATATCTACGCAGTGCCGATAGATAAGTTTAAAAGCCACAAACGCGCCGCCGAATTGCAGCATAAAATAAAACCCTTTGTTTTGCGCCGCACCAAACAACAGGTAGCAGCCGAACTGCCCGAAAAAACCGAGATGGTTTTGTACTGCGAAATGAAGGAGCAGCAACGCAAAATTTACGATGCTTACGAGAAGGAATTCCGCGAATACATCTCGGCCACCACCAGCGACGAGTTGCGAAAAACGCCGATGAATGTACTTAAGGGGTTAACCAAATTGAGGCAGATCTGTGATTCGCCGTTGCTAATTGAGGGCGAGAAATTGCCGGGCAACGAATCGGCCAAGATAGATATGCTGGTTGAGCAGATTGAGAGCAAACAGCATCAGCATAAAATACTGGTATTCTCGCAATTTGTATCGATGCTGGAACTCATCAAAAAAGAATTGGTGAGCCGTAAAATTGAATTCAGCTGGCTCACGGGCAGTACCCGTAACCGCGAGGCCGCGGTGAACGAATTTCAAAACAACCCGAAGATCAGCGTATTCCTCATCAGCCTGAAAGCAGGTGGTACCGGCCTTAATTTAACCGAAGCCGATTACGTATACCTGGTGGACCCCTGGTGGAACCCCGCCGTTGAAAACCAGGCGATCGACAGGTCGCACCGTATAGGTCAAAACAAGCACGTGGTAGCGGTAAGGATGATTTGCCCCGATACCGTGGAAGAAAAAATTATGCAGATGCAGGACTTTAAACGCAGCCTGGCCGATAACCTGGTTAATACCGACGGCTCCTTCTTACAATCCATGTCGAAGACTGATCTGCTTGGGATTTTAGGTTGATCTGTGGTGTGTGGTGTGTGGTGTGTGGTGTAAAAAAAAATCTGACGTGTTTGTTTTAACCATCTTAATATAATCTATCACAGACCTCAGATCACCGCAAAACCGTAACATATCCCGTAAACCGTTGCCCATTCATTTTGGTATCTACAATATAGTAATAAACGCCAACTGGTACCGGCTGGCCGTTTGATTTACCGTCCCATGGCACACCGTAGCCTTTGGAATGGAATATCAGGGTACCGTAACGATTAAACACATCTACTGTCGAATTTTCGTAGGCTACCAGACCTATTATCTCCCAGGTATCATTGGTGCCATCGCCATTGGGCGAGAAAGCATTGGATACCGAAAGTGTTGGCGATACCACAATATGAGTTGTACCGGTAGTTACACAACCCAGGCTATCAGTAATGGTTAATGTATACGTGGTATCTACGCTACCGGTTATTACCGGCTCTTTTGCATGGATATCGCTGATATTATAATTGGGCGACCATAAATATGCAACTGTGTTGTCATTTACCGACGGATGCAGCGTAATCGTTTTATCTTTCAACACATATCTTGTTTTTTCGGTAGCGAGCACCGGAGGGCCAAAGAATGTTATTTTAACTGAATCAGACGGTGTATAGCATTGACCGGAATTATTGACATTAAAAGTTAACATAACAGAACCATTCTTTCTGTCGTTAGCCCCCGGTGAATATGACGCGTTGGCCTGGTTGCCTGAATTAAAATGACCGTCGCCTTTGGCCGTACTCCAGGAACCTGTACCACCGGGCACCAGGATCTTTCCGGCCAATTGTACCAATTGATCCTGCGAGCAAACATTCTGATCCTTACCTGCATCGGCGCCAGGCTCCTGCCCATATACAATATTTAGGGTTGAGGTTGATATTGTACAATCGTCCTTGCTGGTAGATGACAGGGTTATGGTAACCTTACCTGCAGCCTTTTCTTCTGGCGATGGGATGTACTGCACATTATCGATAGTTGTAGACGATGGCAAAAATTTCCCTTTCGGGTTGCTTGACGACCAGATACCGGTTGTAGTACCACCAGTTACCGACCCTTTAAGTGGAATTGACGTAGCGTTAACACAAACCAGCAGCGGGCCCGTAGCCTCGGCAAGTGGCGGCTGGTTTACCTGCACAGTGGTAACACCGGCATCGCTTGTACACCCGGCAACAGTAACAAATAAGTTATAAGTACCAGCGCTTGCCGCAGTAGCCGGGATATCCGGGTTTTGCGATGTTGATGAATAACCGTTAGGCCCCGTCCACATATATGTAGCGCCTGCTAACGATGGGGTACGTAAATTAATGGTATTGCCCAGGCACACCGGCGAATTGCTGTTGGCCTGTGGCACATTGGGTTTGGGGTTAACTGTTACCGGATGCGTAAATGGTAGGCCGGAGCAACCATAGGCAATCGGTGTTAAAATATAATTAACGGTCACAGCCGATGTTGTAGTGTTTGTTAAGGCCTCATCAATCAACGCGGTGTTACCGGTAGCCGCCGGATTGCTAATGCCCGGCACTGCTGCCCTGCTCCAGGTAAACGTTGCGATGGGTACATTGGATGTTATGGTATAATTTTGTGGTGTTTTGTTACATGCCAGGGATGTAGTATCGCTGGTAATATTAAGTGCCGGGTTAACAGTAACCACCCAACTGAATGGCGCCCCATCACAATCGTTGGTTTTATAGCTAATGGTGTATACAACATCAACCGGGGTAGTATTGGTATTGTATAAAACCTCCCTGATAACATTTGAAGCCTGGCCGTTCACCGCGTTATTGGTAATGCCGGGCACTGCAGCCCTACTCCAGCTAAATGAAGTATTGGCCGTGCTAAATTTTATAGTGTAATTGGCAGAGGTACCATTGCAAATTGTATCCTTTGCAGAACTGGTTATCACTGGTGTAGGGTAAACCGTAACAACATAATTAATAGGCGTACCTGAACATGTGCCACCTGTTGGTGTGATTGCGTAGGTTACATTTATTGGATTGGCCGTGGTATTTATTAACGTTTCGGAAATTAAAGCGCTGGATTGGTTTGAAACTGCCGGGTTACTGATACCGGCTACAGCCGCCCGCCCCCAGCTAAATGTAGCATTTGGCAAATTGGCCGTTATGGTATAATTTAAAGGGTTGCCGCTGCAGATAAAACCGCTTGAGGCGCTGGTAATGTAAGGTATTGAGTTAACTATAACAACTACCTTTTTCATAGCGCTTACGCATTGCCCTACTGTACTTTGTACATTATAAAATGTGCTGGTGTTTAATGGTGATGTTGTAAGCGTATTGCCTGTGGCCACGGTTTGCCCGCTTTCGTTAAACCATTGGTAGTTTCCGACGGAGCCACTTGCAATAAATTTTGCTGTACCTCCGGCGCAAATAACAACCGTATCTGCCGAGGTTGTGGGCGTTGGCGGTTGGTCAAAAATACTTACCGTTACAGCTGTACGCGGACTTGAGAGCCCGTTTACAGTAGTTTGCACATAATAAGTGGTAGTAGCCGTAAGTGCGGGAGTGGTATAACTTGCACCTTGTTTTATTGATGAGCCACCATTAGCTACGGTAAACCAATTATAGGTTCCCCCGGGTGCTGTAGCCGTTAGCGTGGTGCTGCTGCCGGTGCAAATCTGGGCATCTTGGGCAGTAGGCGCCGGCGGAGGCGTGTTAAACAAGATGGTTACCGTTGCCGATGCTGCATTACATGCTCCGGCAGGCTTATTTGAAAGTAAGGTGAGCACAGCCTTGCTTTCGTTATTTGCAGGAGTATAAACAGCGTGAAGGTCATTCACATCAGAAAATTGTCCTGCGCCACCAGACCAGGTGCCTCCTGGTGCACCAGTTATACTGCCATTTAAAGTAACCGGTGTATTTAGCGGCACGCTCTGATTGCTCCCCGCGGTAATTACAACGGCGTCATCAATGGTAATTTTAAAAGTCGATGAATCGCCAGCAAAACCGCCGCTGGGTGGTATAGTGTTTTGCACAGTATATGTTCCCTTGCTGGTATTTTTTAAATCTATTTCGCCGGTGAATTTGTCTACAAAGGTTAATCCGGCGGGCGATGCTGTGAAAACACCGGCGCTGGCGCCAGCTGCAAACTGGGGTTTAGGGTTGGTCCCGGTTTTACAAACAGGAGTATTATATGTAAAAGTAGTAAGAGGATTATCGGTAATAGTTATAGTAACCGAATAAGTGCCCGAACAAGTACCGCTACTGGTATAAACTATTTTATAGGTCCCGGGAGTACTTGCGCCTACATTAATTTGCCCTGTTGTAGTACTTACAAATACTACGCCTGAAGGTGCGCTAAAAGTACCACCGCCCGATGGGTTGATAATAGCCGGCGTTGGATTTGCGCCTGTTGTTGCAAATGTTGACGATGAATAGGTAAACGTAGTACCGCTGTTATCAACGGTAACTGTAATTGGGGTGCGCGTGCTGGTGCAGGCCCCCGATGTACTTTGCAGATAATAAGTTGTATTGGCAGATAATTGCGGTGTTGTATAACTGTTTCCTGTATGCAAAGATACACCTCCGGAGGGTACTGCATACCAATCGATACTTTCGCCCGCGGGTACGCTGGCTGTAAGATTGGCTGTAGTACCCGGACAAATTGTAGGCGACGGCCCGGCTACCGGCGATTGCGGCAATGGTGTAACCGTCACCTTTACCGGAGCAGGAGCGCTGCTGCAACCATTAACGGTAACTTGTACGGTGTATGTAGTGGTAGATGTTAACGCCGGGGTAGTAAATGTTTGCCCAATCTGAAGGAGCGTATTACTGCTATCATACCATGCATAATTTCCGGCGGGCCCGTTTGCTGTCAGGGTTACCGGGGTTCCTGAGCAAGTGCTGGTATCATGTACTACGGGTGGGGTTACCTGGCTTAATACAGGTACTTTTACCGCAGTACGGGCGCTTGTACACTGCCCTACTACAGTTTGCACATAATAGGTAGTGGTAGTGGTTAACGCCGGTGTTGTGAATTTTCCGTTCTCGGTAAGCGGCAATGCGTTATTATCGGTAGCGGTTGCGAACCATTGGTAGGTGCCTCCGGGAGCGGTAGCGGTAAGCTCGGCTGTGGAACCGTAACAGGTAATGGGTGGGTTTAATACCGATGGTGCCGGAACAAGCGGCGCAACCACAACATTTACCGGGCTAAGCGTGCTATTACAGCCTGAATTAACGGCCATAAGATAGTAAGTAACATCCTGGGTTAATGGTGGGGTATCATAGGTAAGGCCTTGTTTTAAAAAGTGTTTGCCATCCGCATCGGCATACCATTGGTAGGTGCCTGATGTGCCCGCTGTTAGGTGTGCGCTGCTGTTATAACAGCTATTTACGGTTTGTTGCGGTGGGGCTGCGGGTATAGGTGTTACAGTTACATTAACCGGTACACGGGCACTTTGGCAATCGTTTAACGTGCTTTGTACGTAGTAGGTGGTATTGGCAGTAAGCGCCGGTGTTGTATAATCCGGGCTTGATATTAAAGGGGTGCCGCCGGTTGGTGTATCAAACCAATCAACAACGCCGGATGGCGAATCGGCGTGTAAAGTGATGACCGAACCTGAACATACCGAATTGTTGCTGTTAACCGTGGGTGATTGCGGCGCCGAGGTTACCGTGGCTGATACAGCGGTACGCTGGCTTGTGCAACCGTTAACAGTTGAAGATACAAAATAAGTTACTGATTGATTTAATGATGCTATGGTAAGCGTTGGGCCGGTATTAACAACATTTGTTGACGTGCTTGAGGTATACCAGCTATAATTATCGCCGTTGCTTACCGATAGCGTAACCGGGCTACCTGCACAGGCTTTAACACTGTGGGCTACCGGTCTGCCTAAAACGTTAACAGAAACAGTAACCCGGGCGCTTGTACAGCCGGCGGTAGTAGTTTCAACATAGTAAGCTGAAAAGCCGTTAACGGGAGGCGTATCGTAACTGGTGCCTGTATGAAAAGGACTGCCGCCTGCCGCCTGCGTATACCATTGAAAACTATCACCTGCCGATGTAATCTGAAGATGGGCGCTTGTACCCTGGCAAACTGTACCCCCACCTGTTATTACAGGCGCTGTAGGCGTTGGCGTAATGCTTACTGTAATTGTTTTACTGGCCGTACAGCCCGAGGATTTATCGGTAACAGTTACCGTATAATTACCTGCTTTGTTTACGTGAATTGGGTTAACAGTTTCGCCTGTACTCCAGGCATAATCATAACTGCCGGTACCACCAGCGGGCGTAGCTGTTAAATCAATGGTATTGCCTGCACATATGCCCGGCTCCGAAGAAGCTATGGATACAGATAATGAGCATGACTGACAAAGGCCACGCAGGGAAATAAGTAAAAAAATAAAAAAAAGTAGACGGATCTTCATTAACCTCAATATCTATTCGTTTCAGCTTTATGATAATAAGGTCTGGTTTAAATAAATCCTTAAACCGGTAAATTATTTACAACCAATAACATAGCCAACAACACTGTTCTTATAGAAATCAATTCTCAACCTTTATACGTACAATAAACAAAAGGGTTTGGTTTATTGTAAAATTTTCTACTTAATTTTTCATTTCTTATAGCTGAACCGCCTGTTAAATTTCAAATCACAAAAAAACCGGCTGTCAAGTCCGGTTCTAAATTCAAAAAGCGTTTTGATAAATGTTACTTTTTTTGAGTTACTCTAACCCAATCAACCAACATTTTTGCTTCGCCTTTTTTAACAAGATTTACTGACGATGCCGGCATACCGTTATACGGCGACATTACACCATTTATTTTTACAGGATAAGCACCACCTAAAGCATAGTTTAAGATAAGGTACTTCCTGGTATCAAACGCCCACTTGCCGTAATGATTTGTCATTTTTTTATTTACCCTGAACATCAATTTGCCATCGTAAATAAAATTCAGGGCATCGGGTGTCCATTCAACGGCGTAAGTATGCCATTGGGTAACATCGTTGCCTGCTGTAAAATATTGCCGGTTTACAAAAGGGGTTTCGCCAAAGTAGCCGGGGCCGTGCACGGCAGCACTTGCCCAATCCTTCTCGCCTACGTATTCCATAATGTCAATTTCGCCGCATTCGGGCCAGGCACCTTTGCCCAGCATCCACCAGGCGGGCCAAAGTCCGGCACCATCTGTAAGTTTAATCCTTGCTTCGGCTTTGCCGTACGTAAACTCAAATTTATTTTCGGTGGTTAGCCGCGCCGATATAAAATCAAAATTCTGTCCATCCTTTGTTTTAAAGCCGGGCATCGATTGTGGCCTTATTACCAAAGCGCCATTCCTTGCACCTTCAGCAGCTGTTCCGTTTACCAGGAAGGCCGTTGCGTTAGTATCTATATAAGCCTGCAATTCATTGTTGTTATGCTGACCTGTTATCTCGGCCCCCCATTTACCCCGATCCAGTTTTTTGCCCGAGAAATCGTCGAAAAAAACAACTTTTTCTGCCGTTTTTAATGTCGCTTTTTTMTTTTGAGCAAAGCTGGGTGTTGTTGGCATCAGGATAKCACAAAGCGGAAGTAAAAAACAGTACCTATACTTTCGATAGTTTATCATAAATTACGATTAAGTGAATTTTTAATTAGTTGTAGTATTAATTACAACACCGTCTACCCAGGCTTTATGCGCAGGTAAATGGCGTTGCAAGTTAAACTTATTGGTAAAGCCGGATGTAATCAACCTCCATCTGGGCGTTGTTAAATGCAGGATCGACAGCACCTCCAAAATTACCTCCCATAGCCACATTAAGTATGATAAAAAATTTGTGGTTAAATGGCAAGCTGTTGTCATTAGGCACGGTAAAATAAACTACGTCATCAACCATAAATTTGATAGCCGTTGCCGACCAATCTATAGCATACCTATGAAAATCGGTAGTGGCGCCTGTAATGACCGTAGTGCCTCCTACAGAATTGCCGCCCGAATGGCCCGGATAATGTACCGTACCATAAATCTTATTCAAATCGCGGCCAAGGTGTTCCACAATATCTATCTCGCCGCAGCCGGGCCAGGGATTAGTGGAAATATCATCGCCCATTGCCCATATAGCAGGCCACGTACCCGAGCCGGCAGGCATTTTGGCCCTTATTTCTATCTTACCATATTTAAACGAAAACTTGTTAAGCGTCAAAATTCTTGCCGATGTATAAGCGCTGCCCATATAATCCTCTTTTTTGAGTTTTATCTTAAGCGTGCCGCCCGATATGATAACGTTATCGCTCCGATTGGTATAATATTCAAGCTCATTATTACCCCAGCCATTATTGTTACCCAGATCATACCCCCATATTGCCGAATTTGGCGCACCATCGGTATTGAACTCTTCGGCCCAGGTTGCACCTGCCCCTGTTCCGCCTCCGGTGTCTGCGGTTAATGAAACCGTTACCTGGATAGATTTTGCGGCTGTTTGCCCTGTGCTGCTTTTTGCAGTAACTTTTACAGTATAAGTACCCGCTGCCGGGTACTTATAGGTTACAGATCCTGATGTAGATGTTTGAAAAACACCATTGCCAAAATCAAACTCATAACTTACTGCATTGGTGGCAGTAGCGTTAAAAGTTACATTGCCACTGGCATCGGTGCTTACGTTTGATGTCATATCCAACCCGGTGGGCGGATTATTGGGGGTACCGGTACCGCTGCTTTTTTTACTGCAGGCGGCAAGTGATGATACCAGTAGAATTAATATTACGACTTTTAAAAATTTCATATCCAGGTTATTTAACTTTTAATTTTTGATACCATGCCAGTCCGTCGATACCGATGTTACGTAACGATATATTGGTATCGCTGATTGATAAGATCTCGTAGGTATTGCCGCCCGTACCAAAGTTAATCAATCCGTTACCCGGCACAACAAATTGCACCATGGTTGAATTGCCTGAATTTGAGCCAGATGAAGCATCCATAAATACCAGCTTTTTAGCGCCCGTTTCATCAATAGCATAGCAATTATCGCCGCCGCTTACCCCGTAATGCGCGGTTGACGCCGCTATAAAAAATGATTGCCCCTTGTTATCAATGGTCATGATGATGTTTCCATTGGTATCTTTGGTAAATGTTATCTCGTCGTCGTACAAACAATCGGCGCGCTGATTTGGCGAGGCTGCATAGTAATCGGGTGTAAACGTATTGGTTGGCCCTACCCCTACGTGCCCGGGCGCTGTTCTGTCTGTTACCCACGTACGCGATGAGCTGCCTGTTAAGCCCGAAACTATTGCCGGCGGAATGGTATAGGCTACATATACTGTTATTTTTTTGCTGATGGTTGACGTTACGCCACCAGTACCAACAGCATTCACCGTAATGGTATAGTCAAATGTGCCAGGATTATTGTATTTGTAGGTAATAACGCCCGATGATACAATTTGCTTGTTGCCGTCGCCAAAGTCGATGTTATAGGTAATGGCGTTGCTTGCAGTTACGGCTATAGCTACAGTACCCGCACCCGATCCGGCGGGGTTTGCGGCGTCGGCACCGGTAATGGTTGCCGTTAATTTAAGATCGGCCGGCGTTTTGATACTGCCGAACTGATATTTTTGCTTTGTACAGCTGCTATAAACTATCGCGGCAGCGGCAAAAAATATGGCGATTAATTTTATATTGAATTTCATGATCTGTTAATATTAATTAAGTGAAATATCATCAAACAACCAGGTGTAATTGGCAGATCCATCGCCACTTGTTCCGTTATCAAATATCAGTACCACTTTTTGGTATGATTTTGCGGTGTTAATGGTGCTGTAATCAAACGTGAGCGTTTCCCATTCATTGGCTTTGGTGGTAGTCACTTGTTTTTCAAAGCTGGTACCGCCATCAGTCAGGTTTTCAACTTTCAGCAATACTTTTGCACCTACCCTTGGCGAGTAAACTTTCATGGTAAAGGTTTTCTTTGTCGAAAAATCAATTGGGTTTGGTAAGGTAATATAGCTACCGCCATAGGTTTCGCCAGGATTTTTAACCATTTTACCAACTTTGGCACTGGTGTTTATACCCGATGATTTGGGGTTGGCAATTACAGTTACAGTTCCGCCATTAAAATCGGTAAATGCATAACTTAATGTAGTTGATTCAAAAGTGAGCGGGATACCTAAAACTTCAGGACGGGAGGCGGCCATCTTCACATCATCCCAATAGAATTTTTTACCATTACCTGCAGTACCAAAATCAAAGAAAATGGATGCCTTATCATAGGTAGTACCATAATTAACAGCAGGTGTACCAGATGAGTTTTTGGTAAAATCAAACGTTAGCGTTTCCCAGCCGTTAGCCACCGTACTTAACACATCCGTTTCGACCGAATTGGCGCCATTGGTGTGATCTTCCAGCTTCAATTTGATATCGATGCCAGCCGCCGGCGAGTAAACCCGTACTGTCATTTTGTTGCTTGTTGCAGTTAGGGGCACTTTTGCAAGGAACCCGGCTGGCGTACCAATGGTTACACCCGCCCATACTTCGGCACCGTTTGGCTTGGTAGTAAGTTTTACTTTATTAGCTGCGTTGGTTGGGTCAACGGCATCGGTTGTTTGGTCGTTGCCAAAATTGGTCATGGTATAGTTAACCGTAGCATCATCAAATGTAACCGGCAGGTTTATCTGTGTTAATGCAGGGGCCGATGGAACAAACTTCAAATCGTCGGCATAATATGCCTTGCCATCGCCGTTTACGCCAAAGTTGAAGAACAATGATGCTTTGTCATAAGTATACGCCGCGTTTAATCCCGGCGTGCCTGCGGCCGGCGAATTAAAGTCGAATGTCAGCGTTTCCCATTTATTGGCAACGGTTGTTTTAACGTCGGTTTCAACAGCGTGGTTGCCGTTGGTATGGTCTTCAATTTTTAGTTTGATATCCAATCCTGCCGCAGGCGAATAAACCCGCACGCTCATTTTTGATGAAGCCGCAGTAACAGGAATTTTAGATGCAAAACCTAAGGAAGTACCAATGGTGGTACCAGCCCAAACTTCAGATCCGGCTGTTTTAATGGCCTTTAAAACTTTATTAGCCGGGTTGGCCGGATCGGCCGCTACAGATGATTGATTGCCACCAAAATCGCTCATGGTGTAATCATAATTAGGATCATCAAAAGTAACCGGCAAATCTATTTGCTTGCCAACTTTGATGGTATCAAGCAAAGTAGTTGTTGCCGCGCCGCCGCTAAGTGCCACAACCCTAACTACGTACACGCCTGCACCGGCGTAAGCGTGGGTTAAAGTTTGTCCTTCTAAAAACGCCTTAAAAGGCTCGGGGTTAACCGCTGTCGAATCGCCATAGTAAACCTTAAATAAGGTTTCGTAGGTGGCAGATGCCGATAGGCTAATACTTAAACCCGATGTAGTTACCGTAGCTTTCAAGTTTTCGGGAGCGCGGAACGACACGGTTAACGGCTGGGTAAATTCGGTTGTTTTACCGTTAAGGCCGTGGCCTACAATTTTAACCGTGTAATTACCTTCGGCATAAGTGTGCTGTACGTTTTTACCCGACTGCACTTTTACGTAAGTACTACCCGCATCGCCATAATAAACATCGTATGATACCGCTCCCTCGCCATTTGGCGTAATGGTTACCAGTCCCGAGTTATCCTGCGTAATATCAAACAGGACAGATAGCTTAGCAGGCGATGTAATACCGTTTACAAAAGAAGTATCAGTGTATGATTCTTTTTTGCAACCCGCGGTAACGGCCAGTAATAACGCTATGCTATAAAAATATTTTCTTGCATTCATGATCGTTAGTTTTAATAGTTAAATGAATTAATATCCCGGGTTTTGTGTTAAGCCCGAAACATCCACTTCTGACTGCGGGATGGCAAATACTTCGTTTTTACCCGTTTTAAAGCCCGGAATTTTCGCGGCGGCCTGCCCTGTTCTAACCAAATCAAAAAACCTGTCGCCCTCCATAGCCAGTTCCAGCCTTCTCTCGTCCCAGATAGCCTGTTTTAACGCTGCGCCGGTTAAGGTGATATTGTGGTTAGCATCGCCAAATGCACGCTGGCGTACCTGGTTCAGGTACCCCTGTGCCTTTACATCGTTGGGCGCGGTAGCGCGGTTGTTGGCTTCAGCAGCCATCAGCAACACTTCGGCGTAACGGATAGTACGGAAGTTGTTTAAATAGTTCAACTCCACCTGACCAGATGTTTCGCCTTTGCGGGGCAGGTATTTACCATTGTACAGGCCCGTATTTTTATATGGCGCTACCTGGTAAGTAATACCTAATGCAGGATTGGCATTTTTGTAGGCTTCGATATCAAAAGTTGTTACCGCTTTACGCTGATCGCCGGCGGAATAAGCCGAGGCTAAATTTTGCGACGGCAGGTTGGTGCTCCAGCCGGCTGCATACGGAATATTGCCGTTTAAACCACGGATGCCGCATTGCTGTACCGAGTAGTTACCCTGGCCCCGGGTTACACCGCCCCAATTGTAATAAGGCGATCCATTGGTGTATTGGATCTCGAATACCGATTCAGACCCGTTTTCGCCGGCCGCCAGGAATATCGAATTAAAATCGGCCACTAACGAGAAAGCGTTGGAGGTAATTACGGTTTCTAATGTTGACGCTGCCTGATCAAACTTGTTTTCGTAAAGGTAAACCTTACCTAATAACGCCTGCGCGGCATATTTGGTAATGCGGCCTTTTTGTGTTTGTACAGCAGGTAATGCAGCAATAGCACTGGCCAAATCGGCCTCAATTGCTTTATAAACATCAGCCTTAGGCGATCTTTTTAAAGTACGTGAATCGGTTACGCCCAAACGCTTGTCGGTAAACAAGGGAACATCGCCAAACATGCGTACCAGCGAAAAATAGTAGTAAGCACGTAAAAAGTAAATCTCGCCATAAAGGGCATCCTTACCAGCAAAAGTAATGGTTTGGCCTGCCAGGTTTTTATCCTTGTACTGGGTTAAATAATTGGCCCGGTTAACACCCTCGTAGGCCACCTGCCATAAATCGGTCATGGTTGAGTTGATGGGTGTGTTGGTATAATCATCTATCTGTTGTAACGACAACACATCTGATGCGCTCTCGCCCCCGGTTACCGAATTATCTGAGGCGATATCGCCCACGGGAACCATCTGGTTTAGCCATTGTAACGGCGAGTACGCGCTAATTACCATGGTGCGGTAATCAGTCTCCGATTTTAAATAGTCCTGCTCCGTTGTCACAAAATCTTCATGCGGATTGTAATCCACAAACTTTTTGCAGGATGCAAGTATGGTAACCAGGGTAACCAAACTCATTAATATATATTTCTTCTTCATTGTAATATGATCTATTTAAATGATTATAATTTGATATCAAGGCCAAATGAATAGATGCGTGGTTGCGGATATTCGCCACGATCAACACCTGTATCCAGGATGCCGCCTGATATTTCCGGATCATAACCGGTATACTTGGTTATTACAAAAGCGTTTTTAACCTGGCCGTATAGGCGCACACTGTTAAACACCTTTCCGGTTATTGATTTAGGAAAGGTATAGCCCAGCTGCAGGTTTTTAATCTTTACAAATGAACCGTTCTCAACATACCTGTCAGATACGCGGATGTTGCTGTTAGGATCGGTAAATGAGTATCTTGGGTTATGGGCATCGTTGGTAGTTCCGGGGCCTGTCCACCTGGCCAGTACGCTGCGGAATTTATTGGTATAGTTTCCATTACGCTCGTAAGCCCTATAAATATCGTTGCCGATAGATGCATAAGTAAAGGCGCTAAAATCGAAGCCTTTGTATGATGCACTCAAATTCCAGCCGATGGTGAATTTAGGGAAAGGGTCACCAATTTTGGTTTGGTCGTTAGCGTCTATCTTGCCGTCTTTGTTTATGTCAACATAACGGATATCGCCAGGTTGCGCGCCCGACTGGGTAGGTGCTTTGGCAATTTCATCCGCAGTTTGAAACAGGCCATCCGTTTTATAGCCATAAAAATAACCGGGAGTAAAGCCTTTCTGGAACACAGTAACTGTTTGCGATTGACCGTTAAAATAGCCCCCTCCGTATATTTTGGCGCTGTTATCGGTATTGGTAGCGGTTACCAGGTTTTTTGCTGTAGTAAACGTAAACGTATTACCCAGTTTAAAATCCTTGTTTAAGGTTTCATTATAGCTTAGGGTGATATCAAAACCGTTAGTTTTGGTTGAGCCAATGTTGGCTGTAGGGATTGGCACAGTACCCAGGTATAAGGAAGCATTCGGCGTAAATAATAAGCCGTTTACTTTTTTCTGGTAGTAATCTGCCGAGATATTAAGTTTGCTGTTAAAGAAATGAATATCAAAACCTACGTTTGATTGTAACTGGCGCTCCCATTTCAAGCTGTTATTGGCAGCCGATGCAACAGTTGAACCCGGATAAAATACATTATCAAAGTTGTAACCATTACTGTTGGCAGTTGGGCCGTAATCAGGGCCGCCGGTTGAAATTTTTACATATTGCGGGCTAACGTTTTCGTTACCGATAGCGCCATAGCTACCCCTGATTTTTAAATAATCAATAAAAGGAACTTTAAAAAAGTCTTCGCTTGTTACAACCCACCCCAACGAACCGGAGTAGAAATTACCGAACTTATTATTGGTACCAAAAGCGTACGAACCATCGCGACGGGCCACAAACGACGCCAGGTACTTTTCTTTATAATCGTAGTTTACACGACCGAAGTACGAAACATTCCGGCGGAAATACTGGTAGTAGTAGCCACTAAGCGCATTGGTATTTGTAGCCGAATTTGTGCCGGTTGCGGCTGTAAAATCGGCAAATTCCCAGGAGTTATAAGGCACATCCTGCCTGCTTGCCCCATCGGCGTTGCCAGATGTGCGGTATAGCGAGAAACCTGCGGTAGTTTCAAAATGATTGTCTTTATCCAGGTTAAAATTGTAATTACCATAGGTTTCCCAAGAATAATTAAAGTTGCTGTCCTTTTCGTGCGATACGCTGTTGTGCATGCCGGTAACGGTTGTTCCGTCGGCATTCATCGTATTATCTACGTTCTGGGGGCCATAAAATACAAGAGGTGTAAATGTTTTTGCATTTGAATCATATTTGGTGTAGCCAAACCTGCTGGTTAAAGTTAAGCCTTTAAATACATCGTACTGCAATTCAAATTTGCCGTACAGTTTGTTGCCTGTGTTTGTGTTGTAGGTATTATCCAGTTTGGTAAGCGGGTTATAAACCTCCGAGAAAATATGGTTACTAAAGCCGTATTTCCCTACCGTATTGGGTACGTTATTATAAATGGGTACGGTTGGATCAAAGTTTAACGCACTACCCAAGATGCTGTTGAAAGAATTTTCCTGGATGCCTTTTGATTTAAGGATTACATCGGTTGCGTTGATAGTAAATTTTAACTTTTTGCTTAGCTGGAAGTTAAGGTTCGCGGTAAAGTTCCCTCTGTCAAACCTCGATTTATCAATGCCCCCAACAATACCACCCTGGCTTTGGTAGCCGCCGGACAGGAAATAGTTCACGTTTTCGCTGCCGCCCGTAGCCGATAAGTTATACGTTTGCATGGGGGCGGTATGGAAAATTTGTTTTTGCCAATCGGTACCAACGCCGAGTGTGCTCAGGTCAGGAAATATCACGCTGCCACCCGAAGTAACGCTACCTTCGTTTACAATAGCGCCATATTCAGAAGCATTTAATACACCAATTGTGCGGGCTACTTCCTGAATACCGTAATTGGTGGTTAGGGCAATTTGCGGTTTCTGGTTCTTTTTGCCGGTTTTGGTGGTTACTACTATTACACCATTACCCCCATGTACACCATATATGGCTGTTGTAGCCGCATCTTTAAGCACGTTGATCGATTCGATATCAATTGGATTGATGGAGTTAAAATCGGTTAAAGTTTGCTGCACACCATCGATAATTACCGTTGGGTCGGTACCCGAAAATGATGGGATACCCCTTACCAGCACCGTAGGCTTTGAGCCCGGCGAACCGCTTTGGATAACGCTTACGCCGGCTGCCTGCCCCTGCAGCGCTTCTTCTGCCCGTGTTGGGGTTAGTTTTTGGATGTCAGAAGCTTTAATAGTTGATATGGCGCCCGAAACTTTGGTTATTTTTTGCGTTCCGTAACCAACCACTACTACTTCATTCAATGCCTTTGCGGCATTATCTTCTAAAGCAAAGTCGAGCACGCCGCCTTTTGAAGCTGCTTTTTCTAAGGTTTCCATACCCAGGAATGATACTACTATTGTAGCGCCAACCTGCGGTATATTAAGCGAATAATTGCCATTTACATCTGTTATTGCACCTGTTGTTGTACCTTTAATAGATACTGATGCACCGGGTAAAGGCTGCCCATCTGATTTTTGGGTTACTTTACCGGTTAATCGAACGTTTTGCGCAAATGCACCGCTTACAAAGCAAAATAGTAAGGCGATGCACATGCAAAACCTGAGTTTTACTTGCATACAAATTTGAATTTTAGGTTATATAATTATAATTGAAAGCTGCATTCCAGGCTTGTTACCCTTGCGCAACGCACCTGGTCAGGATGCAGAATAAACGATTTTTATGGTTCAGGGTGGAAATTCGGGGCTAATAGCTGTGATATTTTCCATACTGTATTTACCACTACATAAATTAATTATACAGGGCATCATGAGGCATAATACATTCATACTCGCGTTAAAATTTTTAATATTATAATTGGTTTGGTCAATTGGTTTCGACGCTTCAAATGTAGATGCATGGGCCGTTGCAGCGAAAAAACGGACTACATCACTACCACACAGTTTGAAAAAATMGTCATATTAGTAGCTAATCGCGCTTATAGTTGATACATTTATTAAAATGTTCATCGCCGCATTATAACCTGATATGTTTTTACGTACTATTATTTTTTTACTCCTGCTTGCGGGTGTGCAGTCTGCATCTTCACAAACTTATATTGGCCAGCGCGAAACGGTTAATTTTGATAAAAAACAATATAACGGCGGCACCCAAAACTGGAAAATAAGGCAAGACGCCCAGGGCCGCATGTATTTTGCCAATAACGAGGGCGTGCTTGTTTTTGATGGCGCATACTGGCAGTTGTATCCGCTGCCTAATAAAACTATTGTCAGATCTATTGAATTTGGAAAGGACAGGAAACTTTACGCGGGCGGACAAGACGAGTTGGGGTACTTTGCCCCCGGTAGCAACGGACAGCTTACTTTTACCTCGTTAAAAAACCTACTGCCCAAGGCCGACCAGAATTTTTCGGATATCTGGGATATTGTGACCTATGGCGATGATGTATTTTTTCGGTCACATGATAAAATCTTCAGGTATAGCTATGGCAAAATAACTATTTATAACTCATCGTCGTGGTTATTTTTGGGCTTATACCAGGGCCAGCTAATAGCACATGATCAGCAAAAGGGCGTACTGGTTTTTAAAAACAACAACTGGCAAACCTTTATCGAAAAAAAAGATCTGCCCAATGGCTTTTATATTACCAGCGTTTGCCGGTTTGGCGAAAACTCCAGCCTGGTTACTACTGCCAAAAACGGCGTTTTTGTTTTAACCGGGAACCAGCTCAAAAACTGGCTGCTTAGCGGCTTCGATATAGGTGGTCAGCAGGCATTTTCGGCGGCGGTTGCTATTGGCGAAAATAATTACCTGTTAAGTACCTATACCAACGGCATTTACCAGGTTGATGAAAACGGCACCGTAATAGAAAAGATATCGAAAAAAGAGGGGCTTCAAAATACAAATGTGCGCTGCATGTTTATGGATGTAAACCATAACATATGGCTGGGGCTTGATAATGGCATCGATTTCATCGCCTTTAATAATGCCGTAAAACATATTAACCCGGCTGTGTTTAAAGATGGCAGCGGTTATGCCATAGCTAAATACCAAAACGCGCTGTATTTTTCTATGTCGACAGGTATATACAAGCTCCCTGTAGAAGATATTACCGATTTAAGCTACGCTAAAAATAATTTTAACGTTTTAGCCGATGGCTTATCATGGCATTTGTCTGTAGTTAACGACGATTTGCTGGCCGGCCGCGATGATGGCATGTTTAAAATAAGCGGGGATAAGTTGCTCCCTATTTATAATGCCACAGGCTTTTGGCTTTTTGAACCTTTATTAAACAAACCCGGTACCAATTTAGTTGCCGCAGGCAATTATTACGGCGTGAGGTTATTTGAACGAATAGCTACCGGTTTTCTTGATAAAGGGAATATTGGCAAATACTATGAATCGGCCCGTTTTATGGCCGTT
The DNA here is from genome assembly GCF_056401935.1 of Mucilaginibacter sp. P4_D1. NCBI lineage: Bacteria > Pseudomonadati > Bacteroidota > Sphingobacteriia > Sphingobacteriales > Sphingobacteriaceae > Mucilaginibacter > Mucilaginibacter sp. P4_D1. Next base: position 18,666 of record NZ_JBFUIJ010000008.1, on the reverse strand, counting down.
GATGCCGAAAGTAATATCTGGACATCGCACCCCACCCGCGGTATTTATAAAATAAGCCCCGACAACGCGCAGGTAAAAATGTATACCCAGGCGCAGGGCTTGCCATCAACCTTAAACAATTTTGTTTTTAAGATCAGGAACCGTGTAGTTGTAGCAACAGAAAAAGGCGTTTATGAATATGATGCTTCCACTGATAAGTTTGGGCCTTCCGAGGCTTATAAAGGGATTTTCGGAACAAGAAGCCTTAGGTATTTAAGAGAAGATCCATCAGGCAATATTTGGTTTGTACAGGAAAAAAGCCTCGGCGTGGTCGATTATTCATCCCCGAAACCAACCATTACCTACATCCCCGAGCTAACCGATAAAATATTAAGCGGCTTTGAAAATGTTTATCCCATTAATGATAACAACGTTTTTGTTGGCAGCGAGAACGGCTATTATCATATTAACTATGCCAAATACAAACAGAATATCCACCCGCTGTCGGTTTTTATCCGCAAGGTTAAAGCAACGGCAGGTACCGACAGCCTGCTTTTTGGCGGATATTATGGATTGGTTAATGATGATAATAAGCAATCATCAACCAATACCCGTTCACTGAGTTATTTACGAAACTCCCTTCACTTTGAATACTCCTCGCCTGTTTTTGAGGGCCAATCAAATGTTACGTATAGCTATTATCTGGAAGGCTTTGACCAGGAATGGTCGGCCTGGTCAAAAAAGACTGAAAAGGACTACACCAACCTGTCGGCAGGTACTTATACTTTTATGGTAAAGGCGCGCAATCACCAGAATAACGAATCGCCGGTAAGCGTCTATACTTTCACCATTAGTCCGCCCTGGTATCAAACCATCTGGGCATACCTTGTTTACATAATAATTTTTAGCTACCTGCTTTATTTTATTTACCAGCAACAAGAAAAACGGCACATCCGCAACCAGCAAAAAGAATTGGCGATACAGCGACAAAAGAACGAGGAAGAGCAAAAGCAAATGGCCTACCTGCACCAACTTGAGCTGGAGCGATCGGAAAAAGAGGTGGTGAAATTGAAGAATGAAAAACTGGAGAGCGAAATTGAATATAAAAACTCCGAACTGGCCAGCTCGGCCATGAGCCTGGTGCAAAAAAAGGAGTTTATTTTAAAAGTTAAGGACGAACTGCAACGCATCAACAAATCGGGTAAGGATGTTGTTGAAACGGTAGAAATTAAAAAGATCCTGCGGTTGCTGTCCGAAGAAAAGAAGGTAAACGAGGAATGGGAACAATTCTCGCTGCACTTTAACAAAGTACACGCCGACTTCCTGACGGTAATTAAAGACCGCTACCCCAGTATCAACCAGCAGGAGTTAAAATTATGTGCCTACCTCATTATGAACCTATCCAGTAAGGAGATTGCCCAGCTAATGGCGATATCTGTAAGGGGAGTTGAAATAAGCAGATACAGGCTGAGAAAGAAACTACAAATCCCCACGGAGATCAATTTATTTGAGTTTCTGTTTGATATTCAACGGGAAATCATGAAATAAATACCTTGATGCAGGTATTCCGGGCCAAACAAGATAAGTGTAGTTTTACTGTTACAAAACCATTTTATCATGATGACAATAACATACAACGGATCAATCCAGATTCTTATTGACGGCGTAGCAGAAGCAAACAGGCTTTTGGCCGATAACGCCTTTTACCAGGCTATTGCAACCAAACCCGGGTTTTATTTTACCAACGCAACGGGAGCACAGGTAGCCGCCTCGATGCAAAATTGCAACCTTCAGTTATCTGTAAAAACATTCAAGAAATATTTCACAAGGGAATTGGGGTATGAAGATCCAAACGATCCTACTTCCATTCACATCAATATTGCAGGCAACAAATTGAACAGATCGTTAGGGAGTATAGCGGGTACATTCATCCATGAGTCAGTACATGCTGCCGACTCTGATGACCAGGCCCTTGACTACCCACACGATGGTAATAGTTCGGCGGGTAATGAGGATACAGCACCTTATTGGATAGGTAACCTCGCTGTACAGCTTATAGACCATCCCGCACTACCTGTTGACGTAAATGCGGTGGCTTCGGTTGTACATGCACTTGATGACATTATGGTATAGTATCCCCAAAACACTATATAAATAACAAAAAACGGGATCTTAATTAAAATTTCCCGTTTTTGTTAAAGATTTAAACAGCGTCTGATAGTGAGCTAAACGTGAAATCCCTCACCTTCAAAGTTGGGATGAGGTAGCTGCGATAACTTTCTACACTGATGCTCCGCTCCTGCTTGCCAAGGGCTTCCAGGTTGTTAAGCATAATAACCGGGCTCTCGTTAAACCTGAAATTTTTAACCGGGAACTTGATTTTACCATTCTCGATATAAAACGTACCATCGCGGGTAAGGCCTGTTAACAGCAACGATTGCGGATCAACCATGCGGATATACCAGAGGCGCGATACCAGGATACCACGTTCGGTGCTCTTGATGAGGTCTTCCAGGCTGGCATCGCCGCCATCCATAATAATATTACCGGGGCCTGGCAAAGGCTTAACACCTTTTTTATCAGCCCAGTAGCGGGTATAGCTTAAATTTTTAACCACGCCTTTTTCAATCCAGCTGGTTTTTTCGCGCGGCAAGCCTTCACCGCTCCATGTGGTTGATGGCAGGTCGGGGTTAAATGGGTCTGAGTAGATATTCACTTTAGGGTCCATTAGCTGCTCGCCCAGGCGGGTACCTCCACCCTTCTTGCTCAGAAAGCTGCGGCCCTCTTCGGCACTCCGGGCATCAAAACGGAACATGTTTTCCAGCAGATAGGTAGCTGCAACAGGCTCTAGTATAACGGTATATTTACCTGGCTCTATGGCTTTTGCACCTGATGAGCTTAAACATTTACCTGCGGCGTATTTGGTTGCCGAAAAGGTATCCATCTTACTTACATCGGTAAATCCCCTGGCAGCATAGCCAGATGCTGTGCCTTCCTGGTTACGGGTGGTAACCGAGAAAGTAACATCGCTACCTTTGTTGTAAGCAAACAACCCTTTAGAATTCATTACAGCGTTAAAACTGGTAGAATTCTCGAGAAACCCGGCGGCTGTCAATTTTGCTTCTTTGGTAACCGATAGACTTTTGGCTACCATTTCGGCGCGGGTATCAGGCGTTATGGCTGCTGTGTTAGCATTAAAAGTAATAGACTCTGCAAAAGTTTGCGGACCTAACATCGGCATATATTCGGGATTGGCCGGCGCTAACTGCGCCAGTTCCTCCGACCGGCGCACCACTCTTTCCAGCGCGGCATCGTCAAATTCATCAATGGTGGCGGTACCGGCCTTTTTGCCAAATACCGATGTTACGGCCAATCCAATAGTACTGATATCGCCAGCTGTTGAAACAGCATTTAAAGCGGTGCGGATATTACCGCCTTCGCTCCCGTTTAAACTTACCTCACACTCCTCGGCTTTTGAATAGGCAAGTACCTTTTTTAGTAAAGCCTGGGCTTCTTCTTTATTTAATATAGGCATAATTCAGTTATCCGATCTTTCTTTTAGTGTTGATTACATTAACTCCCTTAAATAACGCGGTTGATGATCCGTGCGATACCGCGCTTGACTGGCCTGGCTGGCCTTTACCATCGTTAAAGGCTCCACCTAAACGGTAGTCACGCTCGTCGCAAACCTGGCTGCATGAATTCCAGAACTCCTGTGTGTTGGCCTGGTAGGCAACATCGTTAAGCATGCCAGCTATCTTGCCGTTTTTAATCTCATAAAACAGCTGCCCGCCAAACTGGAAGTTATAGCGCTGCTGATCGATAGAGAATGAGCCATCACCAATAATGTAAACGCCTTTCTCGACGTTTTTAATCATCTCATCAACACTTAATGGGGTTTTGCCCGGTTGCAAAGATATATTTGGCATACGCTGAAATTGCACATCCTGCCAGCTTTGGGAGTAACAGCAGCCTTGTGATTCGGTAAGCCCGATAATATGTGCCTGGTCGCGGATGGCCTGGTAGTTAACTAAGGTGCCTTCTTTTATGATATCCCATTTTTTACACTTAACACCTTCATCGTCATAACCTACGGCTCCTAATGAACCTACCTGGGTTTTATCGGCCACAATATTTACGGCCTTGCTGCCAAAATTAAACTTGCCCGATTTCCATTTATCTAACGTAAGGAAGCTGGTACCGGCAAAGTTAGCCTCGTAGCCCAGCACACGGTCAAGCTCCGTAGGGTGACCAACAGATTCGTGAATGGTTAACCATAAGTGCGAAGGATCAAGCACCAGGTCATATTTGCCCGGCTCAACCGATTTTGCTTTTATTTTATCGGCTGCCTGCTGGGTAGCAAACTTCATATCTTCAATCATGTCATAACGCTTTTTGTAGCGGGTGGTTATACCAGTCACCTTCTCGCTGTCCAACGGATCAAGATACTCGTATCCCATACCAACCGGCGAGCTTAGCGACCTGCGGGTTTCAAATGAACCTGCAGCAGGATCTATTTTGGTTACTGTAAAACTCGGGAATAAGCGATGTACATCCTGGTCGATATACGAACCATCGGTAGATGCAAAATATTTTTGCTCGTTTACAGCAAACATAATCGAGTTTACAAAGTTGGCACCACCTGCCATAGCCACGCCGTTGGCGTTAAGCAACAGATCAACCTTTTCTTTGATTGGCACTTCAAATGCGTTTTTGGTAATCGGTGTTTTCCAGCTTACTTCGCCATAACCTTTTTGAGGGGCAAGTTCTACGGGAGCTCCACCAATTTTGGCATTGGCTTTGGCAACTGCAACTGCTTTCAGGGCAGTTTTAGCCATACCTTCTTTAGTTACATCGTTGGTTGCCGCAAATCCCCAGCAACCATTAGCTATAACCCGGATACCGATACCATACGATTCGGTATTGGCCACATTAAGCACCTTGTTTTCGCGGGTTACCACAAACTGGTTAAGGTAGCGGCCAATCCTAACATCGGCATAGGTAGCACCCTTTGATTTGGCTGCGTTTAAAGCCACATCGGCCAGCTCTTTTTTGATCTTTACATCAACGCCTTCCAGCGCCTGTAAAGGATCGATTGTTTTACCGAGGGCATTCATACCAGGCAGCATTAAAGCGCCGGCACCCATACCCGTTAAATAGATAAAGTCACGTCTTCTCAAAGTATATTTCCTCCTTTTATTACTTATATAACTACCGAAACTTAGCCTCTAACCACAAAAAAGCACAAGCCATCAATAGCAAAACATAAAAATAAATTTTACTTACAGCAATCGTGGCTTTTTCGTGTATCTGTTTCGTTACATTGCTATTAATCGCGTTGTTGGCGATATAGGCTTTGGTGTCGGCTTGCTTTTTTAACGCCCTTATAGTTTTCCAATCATCGTAACTATAAACATAAAACCAGTTTAAAGTCCCGTTACTTTGTTTTACAGATTGCCAGCCGGCAACCTGCGGCCAGTAGTTTACTTTCCATTGAAAAGGGAGCTTGCTATTTTGTATTGGGGCGATAACCGCGCTGCCAATTTGTATTGCCGATGGCGCTATCGCGCTCTCCAGCTGTAACTCAACCGGATTTGATACTGTTGGGATAGTCGATTTTACTGTCCACGATTCTGTTGTGGCAATCTTTCGTGCTGCCTTAGCAATCAACAACGACCATAAAGCTGAATAGTCGGCTTTATTACCGCCCAATATCCAGCTGAAAGTATTATTCAAGGGTGTGAATACCAATTTACCGGCACCGTCCAATGCATTGGCCGCTAAAACATGTCCGTGCTCGTCACTAACCAATGCTTGGGTATTAGCCTGGTTTGCCAGGTAAACCATTCCGGCATTCAATTTGGCTGTGTTACCGGTTTTGCCTTGTATGCTGAGCGATACCGGTGCAGGATCTTTCATCGACAGCCGGTCAGCAGGGAAATCGCGTTGCAGCCACGAATTTGATCTTAAGCTACTATCAGCCCGTATAACTACCCCCAGGCCTTTTTGGGTTACTTCCTGTTGTAAAGCGGCAGCCTCGGCCCCGTTTAGCGTTTTCAAAACGCTTAGGTCAGCAATTAAAACATCAAACTTGCCAAAAACCGAAGCTGATAAATGATCAAGCGGAAATTGATCCAGGTTGATGAACTCTTTGTTGAATTTATCTTTACTGATTGCCGAGCGGACTGCCACTGCGTATCCCTTTTCGGAAAGCCAGTTCTTTAAAAACCGACTCTCAAAATCGGGCGATGCGGTTAGCATTAAAACATTCAAAGGTTTGGCCGGTTCAATTTGTACGGGGATATTTTGGTTCTCGAGCGTGTCTGTCCCGGCTATGGCCAGTAACTTATAAACGTTTTTGCCTTGATTTTTGGGCGTGTTCCTTAAATTAAACGGCACCGCCTCGCCCGGTGGAATGATTACAGAATCCAACCCTGTACTTAAGCCCTTCAGTACCAGTTTTATTTTTTGAGGCAAACTGTTTTTATAAGTTCCGGCAACGTTAATCTCATCTCCTGCTTTTAGGCGCTCACTCCAACTAACTGCGGTTATCCCTTGTTTAAAAGCCGCGGGATGGAATATTACCGGTACATGATCCAATCGCTGTAGTTCTTCCTTGTCCAAACCATCACCCAGGATCCGTATTTGTGTAATTGTCGAATCGGATTTCAGATCTGCTAAATCATAGATCAGCGTTGCCTTCGAACTCTTTTGGCTGATTGCGCTATTCAGGGTGAATATTTTTTCAGCATTATACCTGCTCACACTATCGGCACTAAAGCCTTCAGTTAGTAATAGCGCTTCCCTTTTATCCTGCCGGTTTACATTAACCTGGTAAGTTAAAGGTAAAGCAATACAGGCTAAGGCAATTATGGCCGTTATAGTTGCAAGCAGTCGTAAAACCAAACGCGATTGATTTGCCCGAACGTACTCTTTCCAAACCGCGAAAGCAGCAATTAAAATGCAAATGACGATAACAATGGCGTTCCAGTTCATTTGTATTTAGCGGTTTAATTGGTTAAGGTTTTTATAATACTGCTGCGATAACCCTAAATCTGCGGGGATTTGCGCTGCAACCGGCAATTTATCAGCTGGAATCAGCGTTTTTTGAATAGCTCTTTCTACCAACGAGATATCGCCCGGCCTAATTTTATCTGGTTTCGATAATATCCGGCGCATGGCACTTAAAGCCGGCAAGTAAGCACCCGGTTGAGCCGAGGCCTTTGAACTGAGCTGCTGATTAGCTAAAGCAAGCACATGTTCATCTGCATCGCTCATTTTTGGCGCAACCTTAAGCTGCGCTAAAACCTGCACCGCCTTTTTTAAATTTTCATATTGATCGGTACCGGGTTTAACATCCGATTTATTGATGGGTTGATTGATCTTCGACAGATCGCCGCTTAAACGTTTCTCTAATTTTAACGCCGGTGGATTATACGACGTTTTAGCTACATACATCCTTGATTTTTGCTGCAAATCTTTTAACAATCGCAGTGCTTTATACTCAAATGGCAATGCGTCTTGTGGTTTGTAAAGCCTTAATTGCAATTCGGCCTTCCACATTTCTGTAAGTGTGGCTTTAAGTTGTTTTTTTAGTTCAGGATCAAAAAACTGGGCATCCTCGGCATTATCATGTTTATCAGTGTATTTATCCAATATTACCGCCGCATTACCGTAATTTTTGATGTCCCCAACCGGATCATCTTTCACATCCGCAGGATTAATGTCAGATTCCGACTCTTCACCTAAAAACTTGCCGTAACGCAGGCGAAGCAGCTTTTGATCAATACCCAGGTCATTGCTCCGGTCATTAAACTTCACCGTTGTAATGCTGTCTTTATCCTTCAACAACTTTTCGGTATCAAGGATGATCTGCCGCTCACTACGGAAAAATTCCGGCTTTTGGTTTACCCCGCTTAGCATACCATCCATGCTTAACAATTGAGCGGTATCCTGTATAGATACTGTATAAACATCCGTGCGGCTTTGTTGTTGATGGGTATCGGTAGCCTGGATGTAAAAGTAAAGTTCATCGCCCGGCTCCATGTTTAAGGCCGGCAAACTAATTAATTTTTGCAGGCTATATTGTGGCAAGTGCGAACTGAACGAGGTAGAAAAATCGATTTTATACTCTTTGAATTTTACAGCCTCGCCGCTTCCTTTAGCTACGGTGGCGAAAACAAGCGCGGTTGCTACACCATAATCATCATTAACGGTTGCATCAATATTTACTTTTTGCGCTTCGCCCGCATCAATATAGGTGTATTGTTTAGGCGATTTGATATGAATAACCGGCGGCTGGTCTGTTATTACCTGTACCTGGTATAAGTCCGAAAGCTTGCCGTCAACGTTAACCTGGTAAAAACCTGGCTTATTAATCAGTTTTTGAATTTGCCAACCGGTTTTATCGGGGTTTATATTTTTAAGGTTAATAGTTTCCTTATCATTAAACAGCAATGMCACCTGTTTAACCGCGATATTGGTGGCGATTTTCCAGCTCACAGTCGCGCCGTCCTCTACATTTAAAGTAAATTTATCCTGGCTACGAGGCTGTTTACCTGTGTAAGCTGGCGGATGTACCGCAACGTCAATCGACGATATTTGGGGCAGTACCTTTTCGGGAATGGCATTATTTTCAGTTAATAAAACAACTCCTGCCAAGGATTGATTTGTTACCGACTGCTTATTTAGTGCCCAGGTCAATCCGACTGCAAACAACAGCAACAGTAGCGCAAGTTTTGCCCGCTTTAAAAACGAATTATGCCACTGCGGAACAGCCAGCAACTGAGTTTCTACCTTTTGTACCTGTAGTGTTTCCAGTAGGTTTAATTCTGATGCAGGTTTTAATACCAACCCGCTGCTTTCTTCCAGTTCGGGATATTGTTGATCAAGAAAATTAGCTATTAAAACGTCGCTGGTTTTCCAGGCCCGATGAATGAACAGAAAAATTGCCAGGCATAATATAAATAAGGGTAACGCCCAAAGTACCGGCACTTTAAATAAATACCATAACAAACCAATTGAAAGCAGCGATATGGCGGCAGCAAAAAGCACATCGGCAAGCAGCTGATAGCTGATATACCACCTGCGTATCGCGTTTATTTTATTTATCCCTGTAGGTACAATCATTTTAATACAGGCTTATTTTTATGGGCAACCCATCTCTCGACAATGAACGCGGCAATCAGCATCAGCCAGAAGTAGCGCGACAGATCTGTTTGCACAACTATTTTGCTATTATCTATTTTTTTTGCCGACCAAATTATATTTGGCATCATTTGCCGATGGTCAATTTTCGTTAGATCACGACTGTTTAACACTTCATAATCAGTGCCATATAAAATCAACTTCAATAATAACTTTGGGAAATTATTACTCCAAACCAGGTCATTCCAGGCGGGATTGAAACGGGAATAAAAGTGATACTGTGTAGTTTGTGGGCTTTCCTCTCGCGTTAAAACAGGGTTGCCATAGCCATCAACCCAAATAGATTTACCGCCCGAAATTTCATTTTTAACCAGTTTGTAAATTGCTGCGGGCTCTTCCCTTTCGGTTAAAGCAAAAGCGCCGCTGGCTTTTATTGACGATGATTCCGATTCGATCTTCCCCTGTTGATAGTTGAACACATGGGCAGCTTTAACCAGTATATTGGCATCAACAGGTTTATCGGAGAGCCAAAATAACCAATCCTGTTTTGCCGGTATTTGCGCCACATCAGCATATTTTTTGACTACAACCTTACGTTGGGTAAAATCAATAATCGTCTGTAAAGCAGCACCTAAATACTTTTCATCAACACTGTATTTATCGTTATAGATAGCTATCCGCAAAGTGCTTGTGTCAATCGGCGTGTATTTTTCCCGGGCCGTTTTCAAGCTGATAACTGGGCTGCCATGGTTAACATCTACTATGAATGGCGATTTTGGATCGCCCTCGGATTGGATAACATAATTCGTAAAATAGGTACCAGATGGCCTGCTATTTCCCTCGATAACTTTTATTGAATTATTACTGGTGAACCAGGCATTTTCAACCCATGTGCTTACCGAGTCGGCCGGGGTATAGGTTTGCCAATGCAGGTTAAGCGACACTGACGGTTTGTTGCCGCTAAAGTACCTTGCCTGGTTTGGGGTGAGTAAATAAACCGGCAGGGTTGGCGGTAGCTTTTCGTTTAATTTCGCCACCAGGCTCCAGTAATTTTTTACTTCAGCCTTATCTTTTAATAAACTATCATTCAGTAATTTATTTAATTCAAATTTATTGAAATCTTCATCAAAAAAATGAAACTCATAACCAGCTTTAGACAAAGAATCTACAGTAAATTTCAAATTTTTATAGGTCTCTTTCAGGTTGGCTTTAGGGATAAGCACCCACCCTTTTGTTTTGGCTATTGCCTGGCTGCGCTGCCAAAAAGGAGCGGCCAATAAAAAAGCAAGCGTCAATAAAAACAGGCATCGTAAAATAAATAGCAACACATCGTTCAGCTTAAAACTCCGGCTGCTTTTTTGGGCAGCGGCGCTTATCAGGGCGATGCTGCCAACCTTTAGGGTTTTGCCCGGCCTGATATTCCATAGGTGTATCACTACCGGGATGCTTATTGCGGCAATAGCAAACAACCATATGGGATTTAAAAACTGCATTCTTTATTTTAATTATTGAATTAGTGAATTATTGATTTGAGGAATAAATAAATTCAAACAGCACATTCAAAATTTGCTTTTATGTCGTTGTGTTAAAAAATCGCGCAGCGCTTCATCCAGCGGCTGGGCAGTGCTCAGCATCCGGTAGTAGATATGCTTGCCCAGTAATTGCATCCGGATTGCCTCTAAATGGCTTTTCAGCTTTTGCTGGTAGTCGGCTGCCTGTTGGGTGTTTATTTCGATAGTCTCCCCGGTTTCCAGGTCTTCTAATGAAGCATATCCGCTAAAGTCGAAATCAAGCTCATTTTTGCCCATCAGGTGAAATACTACCACTTCATGTTTTAAAGCTATTAGTGAATCCAGCAGTTTATTTATCTCGCCATCAGCCTGGTACATATCGGTAACAAATACCAATAGCTCCTTACGGCCATCGCCGGCAAACAGCTCCTTGTAATGAACCGGCTGCGTAAACTTACCGTTTGGTTTAACCTGTTGCAGGTGATAAAACAACCGTTGCAAATGTTGCGGATCGGGTTTGGATGCTAACGAAAACAAACCGCCATCCTGAAAAACGTACAACCCTACAGAATCGCCCTGCAAATTGGATAACCAGGCCAGCGACGCCACCAGGAAACGGGCATAGTCTATCTTTTTTATCCCGTTATCATCATGATCCATCGATGCGCTGGCATCAACCAAAAACTTTACCGAAATACTGGTTTCCACCTCCGATTCGCGGATGTAATACCGATCGCTCCGGGCAAACATGCGCCAGTCCAGCCAGCGTAAATCATCGCCGGGCTGATAGCTGCGATACTGGCTAAACTCAAGCCCAGGCCCCTTCACCTTGCTTTTGTTAAACCCATTCATGAAGCCATCAATAACCGTTTTCGCCAGTAACGGCAAATCCTTAATGGTCATTAATACTTTTGGATCAAGCTGCATTTTTGATTTCGGATTTTATTAAAGGCGTCATTATAAGGAACGAAGCAATCCTCGATTTAGCAAGTAGATTTGCATGTATGGGATTGCTTCGTTCCTCGCAATAACGCGTATTAAATCGTTTTAGGCCTGGTTATTGTTTTTATCAACTCCGCGGTCACTTTATCTGATGTAATATCTTCTGCCTCGGCTTTAAAGTTCATCAATATGCGGTGCCTTAACACAGCCGGGGCCATAGCGTGTATATCTTCCATCAAAACGGAGTAACGCCCTTTTAATAATGCCCGTGCTTTGGCTGTTAATATTAACGCCTGCCCTGCCCGCGGGCCTGCACCCCAGCGCACCCATTCTTTTACATAGCCTACTGTGGTGGTATCGGGGCGGGTGGAACGGATTACCTGGCTCACGTATTTTACCAGGTCTTCGCTTATACTAACCTGCCTTACCAGTGCCTGGGCCTGAATAATTTCTTCGGCAGTTATTACTGCCTTAACATCGGCTTTTTTGGTACCGGTGGTACGGTTCAGTACTTCAAACTCTTCCTGCTCGGTTGGGTATCCAATTTTTATCAGCAATAAAAAACGGTCTAACTGGGCTTCGGGGAGCGGGTAAGTGCCGGCCTGTTCAATAGGGTTTTGGGTAGCAAGGATAAAAAAAGGCTTATCCAGGGGGTATGTTTGGCCGCCGTAGGTTACCTCAAACTCCTGCATCGCTTCCAGCAATGCCGATTGCGTTTTTGGGGGAGTTCGGTTAATTTCGTCGGCCAGGATAATGTTGGCAAACAGCGGGCCTTTATTAAATTTAAAGAAACGTTTGCCTGTGGCATGGTCTTCCTCCAGTATCTCGGTACCTATAATATCTGTAGGCATCAAATCGGGAGTAAACTGGATACGCCTGAAGGCCAGGTGCAGCGCCTGCGACATGGTTTTTACAATGAGTGTTTTGGCCAGGCCGGGCACACCTTCTAACAGGCAATGGCCTCCGGCTAAAAATGCTACCAGCAATTCGTCCAATATGGCATCTTGCCCTACTATTACCTTTTGAATTTCGCCTTTTAAAGCAGGCAATTTGGCAAGCAGCGCTTTTATATTATTTTCGGTCAGTTCCAACTTAATACGTTTTTAATGTACTCCCCCAATATATCACCCTTTTGATTAAAAACCAGTATTTTTTATTAAAAATCAAATAAAGTATCCAAAACTTTACAAGCAATGCAAACAAATGTAGCATCAGCATAAAATATTGTACTACTTTTAAGGTTTTAAAGCACGATGGCATTCAGCGGAAAATTTACGTTTACCAGGTTAAGTTACCACTCCGGCGATTGGGATACCGATCAGCGCATGCCATCAAACCTCCTCAATTCCCTGCTGGAGTATACCACAATTCCTATTGATCAGCAGGAAAAAGTGATCCCCTTAAGCAGCGATGATATATTTTTGTACCCATTTTGCTACCTGAGCGGCCATAAGCTTGTCCAGTTTGATACCAAAGAGCGGGCGAATTTTAAAAAGTATGCAGAGAATGGCGGTTTTATTTTTGTGGACGACTGTAACCATGATATAGATGGCCTTTTTGCCAAATCATTCGAAGCGCAAATGGTTGCTTTGTTTGGCCCCACCGCATTGAAAAAAATCCCTAACAACCATAAAATATACCATTCTTTTTTCTCTTTCGATAAAGGCCCACCTACCACCAGCTTTGAATTAAATGGCTGGGGAGATGATTTGGTGCACGATTATTTAAAAGCCATTGAAATTAACGGGCGCATAGCAGTTTTGTATAGCAGTAAGGATTATGGTTGCGAATGGGACTATGACTACCGGAATAAGCGTTTCCTGGCCGAAGATAATACCAAGTTTGGCGTAAATATTATTATGTACGCGCTAAATTATTGATTGGGATTAATTTGCCCGCAATTACAATTTTAGTTAATTTACACAAACCTAAGCTGTAGATTAATGATAAACGAATATTACATTTTAAAAGGCGGCCAACAGGATGGCCCTTATACACATACCGAGTTAATGGAGGTGGGATTAAGCCCCGACGAATTAGTGTTATCGCCCATAGCCGATGACTGGCAACAAGCTACCGATTTACCCGAATTTCAGGAATACTTTAGATCAATAGGCATTTTTCAACCTGACGAACGTAATGTTGCCAATTTTTGGTGGCGGCTGTTGGCCTATGTTATTGATTACATACTTTTATTTGTAGCAACTACTATTGGCACCGTTGTGATATTGCTTATTAAAAAGATGCTATTTCATAACATCAATGATGAAACAGAAGATAGCAGATATCTGCCGATGTTCATCAGTGTACTCAGCTGGATTTTGTACAATGCCGTTTTTGAAGCCACAAAATTGCAGGCAAGCATAGGAAAAATTGTCTGCAAGATGATTGTAGTGGATGCCCGTGGCCAAAGGTTGGATTTTAGTAAAGCCCTGGCACGAAATTTTGGTAAAATACTATCAAGCCTGTTATGTTGCATTGGCTTTTTAACCGTTTTATGGAGCCCTATGCACCAGGCCTGGCATGATCAGCTTGCAAAAACGTATGTAGTCAGAAAATCTTAAGCAAATCCGTAACAAATTAACCTGTTTTGCTTCAAACACTCAAATATCCAAACTTCGCTCATTATATTTAGGACTTAAAACTGACTGACTTTGAAAAGAAAAGATTTCCTTTACCTAACCGGAATGGGCATTAGTGCATCCATGCTTAGCAGGATCCCCGTTTTCGGTTCGCCCGTTTTACCCGGCCATGATATGAGCCCGGTAGATGTGGCCCTTAAAAAACGAATGGCCGACGTGGTTTTAAATGCTGCCCGGTCAAAAGGCGCCACCTATACCGATGTGCGTATAGGCCGCTACCTTAACCAGTTTGTGGTAACCCGCGAAAACAAGGTTGAAAATATTGTTGATACCCAATCGTACGGTATGGGTATCCGCGTTATTGCCAACGGTTGCTGGGGTTTTGCCGCTACAGATAAGCTGGATAATGATAGCATAGCCAAAGCCGCCGAACTTGCCGTAGCCATAGCGAAAGAAAACGCCCGCATCCAAACAGATCCGGTACAGCTGGTGCCTCAAAAGGGCCATGGCGAAGTAAGCTGGAAAACGCCGATTGAGCGCAACGCGTTTGAAGTGCCGATGAAAGAAAAAACAGATTTATTGCTATCCGTAAATGATGCAGCCATGAAAGGCGGCGCCAATTATGTAAACTCGATCCTGTTTTTAGTCAACGAGCAAAAATACTTTGCATCTACCGACGGTTCATATATCGATCAGGATATCCACCGTATCTGGCCGTTATTCGCCGTTACTAAAATTGATGCTAAAACCGGCAAATTTGAAACGCGCCAGTCGTTAAGCGCACCACGCGGCATGGGTTATGAATATATGACCCCGCGCGAAAGTGACAAGATAAAAGGTGTAACAACCCTTTATAAAGACAGGTATGATATGCTGGAAGATGCCCGCGCGGCAGCTACCCAGGCCGATCAAAAGCTAAAAGCAAAATCTGTTGAAGCAGGCAAATACGATCTGGTTTTAGATCCAAGCCACCTCTGGTTAACCATCCACGAATCTGTTGGCCACCCTACCGAGCTCGACCGTGTACTAGGTTACGAAGCCAACTTTGCAGGTACCAGTTTCCTTACCCTGGATAAATGGGAATCAAAAAAATTCAACTTCGGCAGCAAAAATGTAAACATTGTGGCGGATAAAACCCAGGTTGGTTCGCTTGGCGCTGTTGGTTATGATGATGAAGGTGTTGAGGCCAAAAAATGGGATATTATTAAAGATGGTATTTTGGTTAACTACCAGGCCATCCGCGATCAGGCACATATCATTGGTTTAAAAGAATCGCAGGGCTGTTGCTATTCGCAAAGCTGGCAGGATGTGCAATTCCAGCGTATGGCTAACATATCCTTACAACCCGGTAAGGTGCCTATGGGCGTAAATGATATGATCAAAAACGTAGAAAAAGGCATTTACATCATTGGCGATAGTTCGTTCTCGATAGATCAGCAACGTTATAACTTCCAGTTTAGCGGCCAGCTGTATTACGAGATCAAAAATGGCAAAATTGTAGGTATGCTGAATGATGTGGCTTACCAGTCAAACACGCAGGAGTTTTGGAACTCCTGCGCCGCAGTTTGCGATGCAAATGATTATCGCTTAGGCGGATCATTTTTTGATGGTAAAGGCCAGCCTATGCAGGCCAGCGCCGTATCTCACGGGTCATCAACAGCATTATTTAAAGGAGTTAACGTAATTAATACAGCAAGAAAAATTTAATATATGGCAATTTTAACAGAAGATGAATGCCGCGCGATATTAAAAAAGGCGCTGGGCTATTCAAAAGCCGATGAATGCGAGATCAACTTTGGCGGATCAGACTCGGGTAATATCAGGTATGCCCGCAATACAGTATCTACCAGTGGCTCGTTAAGCCAAACCAGTATGGTTATTTCATCAGCCTTTGGCAAAAAACTGGGTGTGGTAACCACCAACGAATATGATGATGCCTCGGTTGAAAAAGCCGTTCGCTTATCCGAAGAGCTGGCACAGCTAGCGCCGGAGAATCCGGAGTTTGTATCCTTTTTAGGCCCGCAAACCTACGCGCCACGCTCAAAAACCTTTGTACCCGAAACTGCGGCAATTACCCCTGCCTTGCGTACAGATATGGTGGGCAAAAGCCTGGATACAGCAAAAGAAAATAAGTTAATAGCAGCAGGCTTTTTGCAAAACAGCGCGGGCTTTAGCTCGATGATGAATTCGCATGGCCTGTTTGCCTACAATACCTCTACAGATGTAAATTTCTCGGTAACCTTACGTTCTGAAGACGGTACAGGCTCGGGATACTCTACCAAGGGTTATAACGATGTGAGTAAACTGGATACACTGGCATTTACCAAAATAGCTGCCCAAAAGGCAACCGGATCGAAAGGCGCCAAAGCTATTGAACCGGGAAAATACACGGTAATTTTAGAGCCCGCCGCCGGTATTGTATTACTTGAACAATTGTATGGCGGCCTTGATGCACGCAGCGCCGATGAAGGCCGCAGTTTTTTAAGTAAACCCGGCGGTAAAACCAAACTTGGCGAAAAAATGGTTGATGAAAGGGTAAACATTTACTCCGATCCATCACACCCCGATTTGCCAACAGGCAGTTGGGCCGGCGATGGCCAACCGCAGGTAAAACGAAGCTGGATTGAAAAAGGAGTAGTTAAAAACTTCACATACTCGCGTTATTGGGCTCAAAAACAAGGCGTGAAGCCAATACCAAACCCCGACGGCATAATTATGGAAGGCGGC
Source organism: Mucilaginibacter sp. P4_D1 (assembly GCF_056401935.1). NCBI lineage: Bacteria > Pseudomonadati > Bacteroidota > Sphingobacteriia > Sphingobacteriales > Sphingobacteriaceae > Mucilaginibacter > Mucilaginibacter sp. P4_D1. The sequence continues at coordinate 1,778 of NZ_JBFUIJ010000008.1, read as the reverse complement.
AATGCCACCTTGGAAGAATTGATAAAAGGTACCGAAAAAGGGATTTTGGTTACCCGCCTGTGGTACATTCGCCCTGTTGATCCGCAAACGCTATTGTTTACCGGCCTTACCCGTGATGGTACATTCTACATCGAGAACGGGCAAATCAAATTCCCGATCAAGAATTTAAGGTTTAACGAAAGCCCGGTTATCATGCTTAATAACCTGGATGCTCTGGGTAAAGCCGAGCGTACAGTAAGTGGCGAATCGGGCCAAAATGCCCTGATCCCTCCTATGCGGATTCGTGATTTTACCTTTACTTCGTTATCAGACGCGGTGTAGACATAAGATAGCAGTAAATGGTTGATCGGGTTTATTAAGTGTTGAATACCCAACATCTTTATTCTTATCTGCTACTCGTTTAATCAACTATCCACCGACCAAGCCCGGCACCATTAAAGGTCGGGCTTGGTTAGTTAGGTGACTTATGTTAAAGACTTTAACTATACTCAATTTCTGTTTTACCTAAATGAGAAGAAAAGACGACCTCCTTTGGAAAGGTATCCTCGAAGATATTTTTGATGATTTCCTATGTTTTCTTAATCCTGAGGCCCCAGAGACTTTCGATTTTGATAAAGGCTTCGAATTCCTGGATAAAGAGCTGGAGCAGGTTTTTCCGCCCGAAAATGATGAGTATTCTCCAAAGGTGATCGATAAACTGGTTAAGGTATTTACCAAAGCAGGCAAAGAAGAATGGATTTTGGTGCACGTGGAAGTACAGGGCCAATATCAAAAAGATTTTGCAAGTCGCATGTATACTTACTTTTACCGGATACTGGATAAGTATCAAAAACCAATAGTTGCCTACGCTATATTTACCGAAGCCAATACAAAAGAAAGGCCCAATTATTTTGCGATAGACTTTATGGGCACCAGCCTACGTTATACGTTTAATACCTACAAAATAGCCAGCCAAAGCGACGAGGCACTGCAAGCCAGCGACAACCCTTTTGCCCTTGTTGTGCTTACAGCAAAGGCGGCATTTGCAGGCAAAGACCTGAAAAGCAGCAGGGAACGTGATGAACTGTTGTTAAACTTAAAGCTTAGCCTAACCAGGCTATTGTTGGTCAAACAGATAAATAAAGAAAAAATAAGGGTGCTGATGAATTTTTTAAGGTATTACATACGCTTTGAAAATCAGGATATAAACACTAAATTTGAGCAACAGGTAGAAATTTTGACAGAAAGGAGCACCACCATGGGTATCGAAGAACTTTTATTGGACAGGGCCGAGAGAAAAGGCGAAAAAAAGGGTAGAAACGAAGGTAGAAAAGAAGGTAGAAAAGAAGAGGCTGTTGCTATTGCCCGCGAAATGATAAAGGATGGCTTGCCTGTTGCCCAGATCGAAAAACTCACCCGGCTTTCCGCTGAGGAGATTGAAAAATTATAAGAAACCGCTGTAAACACGTAAAAACAGCCTATGTCATAGTATGCTGGTTCCTAATAAATACAGCTTAATCCAATCGCTATAAATTTAACAAAACGAAGCACCACCATGTGCATTGAAGAACTTTTATTAGACAGGGCTGAGAAAAAAGGCGAAAAGAAAGGTGAAAGAAAAGGTGAAAAAGCAAAAGCTATTGCTATTGCCCGTGAAATGAAAAAAGAAGACATGGCTGTTGCCCAGATAGAAAAATTCACTCAACTTTCGGCTGAAGAAATAGAAAAACTATAAGAAAAAAGTTGCGGTAAACGTGCAAAAAGCCATTGTTATGGCTTGCCGATTAACAGTGATGAAG
>NZ_JBFUIJ010000007.1:0-213189 GCF_056401935.1 Mucilaginibacter sp. P4_D1 | reverse complement strand
AAACCAGTGTGTATAATGGGTGGCTCCTTTACCCAGCGCCCATGATTTCATCGCCGAAGCTATCTGTTCGGCCAGGTCGCGCGGGATAGGCTCGCCTTTTTCAATGGAATTAACTATACCCTGGTACGCTTCTGTCGAAAGGTATTCCTTCATTTTCTTTTTATCGAAAACATTGGCGCCAAAATATTCTGAGATTTTGGCTGCAGGCGGTTTCACCTCGGGGATAGTTCTGCTTAGAACGTCCTGAAGTGCTTTAAATCGGATGTTAGGCATTTATATATAGGTTTATATACGGTTTTAAATAAAGACAAATTCAAAAATAGAACTATCCTTTAAAATATGCACCAAAATTTAACGAAATAAAATGATTTGAACTGCTATTAAGTTATCAAAATGCTAAATATTTTGAAGGTTAGTGCAGGGATTAGGGAAAATATGAGGCTAAAATTTGCTTTTTATGTTATTTTTTTTCGATTTTTTTGCCAAAACATCGTGTTTTTACTGTTTTATGTAGTAAAATTCCTTTTTTATAATTCTAAATCTGTTTTATTGGTATTTATTGCTTTTTGCTGTTGAAAATTCATTAAAATTTAACCTCTTTTTTAGTTTTGAATTGCGATTATGATAATTTTTATATTTTTTATCATGTTTTTTTTGTTAAAAATTTGTTATTGTTAAAATAACTACCTAATTTCATGAAATAATTTACATAAACCCTATAAATATTATATTTTTTATAAAAAAGTGTAGTGTTTATTGGTCAAAACCTAAAGAGTGCTTTTTTACGGTTGTTTTTTGAAGAATTAATGCCTTGCAATCAAACTATTTTATATAATACAACAATCAAACTAAAATTAAACTATTAAAAAACAATCAAACTAAATTAAAAAACAAATGAAAGTAAGTTCTACAAAATTAAAMCTCCTAAGTTCAGTCCGACAGCTGACACGTGAGAAATGGGCGCTGGGAGCTACCATTTTTACAGGAAAAATGATTGGCCTCTTGCTGGTTTTTGCCGCAATGATGGTTTTACCTGGTGTACTTGGCACATCTGCGCATGCTGCCGAAACTTACACCGCTCATGAAACATCGTTAATTAATACAGTTAACACTGTTTGGACACTGGTTGCAGCCTTTTTAGTATTTGGTATGCAAGCTGGTTTCGTTATGCTTGAAGCAGGCTTTGCCCGCAAAAGAGAAACCGTGAACGTATTAATGGAGTGTATTTTTGATACTTGCCTTTGTGGTTTGTTATTTTACGCTGTAGGTTATGCGTTTATGTTTGGTAATGGTAACGGCTTTATTGGCTGGGGCGGCTTAGGTGCTGATGGTAAAACCATCACCAACTGGTTTTTCCTGCAAAACACGCCTGATACTTATGGCTCAACAGGTATCCCTGTATTGGCACACTGGATATTCCAGTACGCTTTTGCTGATACCTGCTCAACTATCGTATCTGGTGCAATGATTGGCCGTACCAGCTTCCGTGGCGATATCCTTTACAGTATAGGTATTACAGGTTTTATTTACCCAATAATTGGTCACTGGGCCTGGGGACCGGATGGTTTCTTGGCTACAATGGGAACTTCAGGTTTCTTCCAGTCAATAAGCGCTCAGCCTTTCCGTGACTTTGCAGGCTCAACTGTGGTACATACTATAGGTGGTGTAGCTTCACTGGCAGGTGCAATGGTGTTAGGCCCACGGTTGGGCAGGATATTTGCCCGCGATGATAAAGAAAAAGGCGGATTACCTCCAGGTCATAACTTGTTAATTGCAGCAGTGGGTGGTTTTATCCTGTGGTTTGGCTGGTATGGTTTTAACCCTGGTTCAACTTTATCTGCAATGGATATGCAAGGTATCGGCCGCGTAGCCGCCAATACTACACTTGCTGCCTGCGCCGGTGGTTTTGCTGCAATGCTTATGGCATTATGGTTTGGCCCAACAAAAGGTAAGTTTGATTTAGCTTTTACTATCAATGGTTTCTTAGCTGGTTTAGTTGCTATTACCTGCCCTTGCTACTGGGTTAGCCCGCTGGGTTCAATCCTGTTAGGTGCGATTGCTGGTGTTATCATATTTGCAGGTGTTTACCTTATTGAGTGGTTCCGTATCGACGATCCGGTTGGTGCAGTATCTGTACACGGTTTAAACGGTATCTGGGGTACTTTATCATTAGGTTTATTTGCATCTGGCCAGTATGGCGCTACAGGCCCAACTGGTGCCGATAACTCTGCACCCGTAAAAGGTTTATTTTACGGCGGTGGTTTTGATGTATTAAAAGCACAGTTGATAGGTAGCTTTACAATTACCATTGCAGTGTTTGTGGTAACCTTTGCAATGATGTTTATCATCAATAAATTAGGTCACCCATGGAAACTACGTATTGAAGAAGAAGGTGAAACAGGTGCCGGTGGTATCGATGTATTCGATCACGGTATCGAAGTTTACCCAGCCCAGGATGACGAGATTAGCTTAAGTGGCCTTTTTGATAAAGGTGTAGCATCTCCATCTGCAGTATAATAAAAATCTTTAATGCCTTGTGCGGTTGGTTTAATACCGACAATCTTTTACAACCAACCGCACAGGCTTTTTTATTTCAACCTTGCAATTTTTTAACTGCTTTTACTAAAGGCTATTGTTGTGCATTAGCTTAATGGGAAAGCTTTATTTCAACCCAAATCAAATTCAAATCAATTAAATCGTTATCATGAAAAAAACACTTTTACTTTTATCAGCTCTTGTTGCCGGTTCCTTCGTTGTTAAAGCGCAGGATACCGTTAAAACCACGTCAGATGCCCCTTTGGTTATCTACGGTTCGGTAGATACCTACTTCAAAAAAGATTTTGCTAATAAACCAAACATTCAAACCTCTTTTGGTTCTGATAATAACTCGGTATCAATTGGTATGATCGACCTTGGTTTAAAGAAAAAGGTAGGCAAGGCATCGTTTGTTGGCGAAATGTCATTTGGCCCGCGTGGCCAGGAACAATCAGTTCCTGATGCTTTGTATGGTTCATTGCCGGCCGGTACTTCAAGTTACCATATTCAAAACTTATACGTTTCTTATGATGTAACCGATAAGTTTAACTTAACCGCAGGTTACATGGCTACATTTGTTGGTTATGAGGTAATTAGCCCGGTAGGCAACTTTAACTATTCAACTTCTTATTTATTCAGCGCGGGCCCGTTCCAAAATGCAGGCTTTAAAGCAACTTACGCTTTCTCTGATAAAGTAAGCTTGATGGCCGGTATTTTTAACGATAACTGGAATACCTACAAATCAAATTCAGCTACACCAGAAGTATCAACCTTTGGCGCACAGTTGTTTTTATCGCCTGTTAAAGGATGGACAGCTTACATTAACCTTGCAAGTGGCAAATACTCTGGTACTATATTGGATTTAACCACTGCTTACCAAATAACTGATGCATTTAAATTAGGTTTAAATGCGGCACGTAAAACTGGTATGGGTGCTTATAATTATTTTGGTTATGCCTTATATCCTCAAATAGCTGTTTCAAAAGCAGTTACTTTTGGTTTAAGAGAAGAGTATTTTAAAGCTAAAGCAACAAACGGTGGTCCTGATATTGGCATTTCTCCGGGCAACTCGGTTATTGCTTCAACTTTAACTTGCAGCATTAAATCAGGTCCTTTAACTTTCATTCCTGAGTTTAGGTTGGATCATACAAAAACTGGTGATGTTTTCTTGAAGAGTGATGGTACTGCTTCAAAATCAGCCGGTCAGTTTTTGTTAGCCGCTGTATACGCGTTCTAACTTAAAATAAAATATTATTTTACAAAAAGCCTCCTGATATAACCGGGAGGCTTTTTATCTTTATAGCTGCGTAGAGTCAAGAGTTAAGAATCAAGAATTAAGACAAGAGTTTCAAATTCATTTACCTTTGAGAACCCTGTGTTAGTTTGCTGATCTCTAATAATATAATAAAACAGCGGTGCCTTTTATCTTACCTCTTGATTCTTAACTCTTGACTCTTTTTTTATCTTATTAAATGAAAAATATCTTTATTGCTCTAATCTGTATTCTTTCTGCTAAAAGCGCCATCGCCCAAAAAGATACACTGGCCTTTGATGAACGTAATAAATACATTTACTATCAAACGGTTGATCAACAGGGGTTAAGCAAGGATACCTTGTATGGCCGGGGATTGTATTTTATGCACAAGGCATATCCTAAAGGCAAACTAAAAATTACTAAAACTGATGAAACCCAGGGCGTGTTGAGCGGAGAGGGCAGCTTCGCTGTGTCAAAACGGTCGCTGTTGTCTGGTAGTCTTGGCGGCGAAATAAGCTATACGTTAAGGATAGAAGTTAAAGATTCAAAATACCGCTATTGGTTTACCGATTTTAAGTTTACCCCTTATAAACGCGACAGGTATGGCATGGAAGTTTTGGATCCTGGTATTATATTCCCGATGGAAGAAGCAAAAAATAAACTGGAGAAAAGGGATGTTGTAGTTTATTTAGACAAGATACTCAGTTACAGCAGGCAAAATGGTGCGATTTTAAAATCGTATATGCTGAAAATAGCGCCCGTAAAAAAGAATGCTCCTGCATTAAAAAAGATATCGACGAAAGATTGGTAGTTCGTTGGTTCATTGGTTCAAACTGCCGGGGCGATTTTGTTTTAAATATTTGATTTTTTGCCGCAGTTGCCGTACTGGTTGCTTGATGTTCTTTTCTTCGATACAATAATTCGTAGACACCTCCTTTCTTACTAACAGCTTTCAAAGCAGATTTGTGAATTTCGCCCTAATTCGTGAAATTTGTGTGAATCAAATTCGTTTGAAATAAAAAAGCCGCCCCTTAACTGTAGGGCGGCTTTAGTTTTTAGTTAGCCTTGGCGAGACAATATTAAAAACGTTAATTCTTTTTTGTTAATTGATATTATGTTTGATTGTTGTTTGATTCTCTTTTTGTTCTGATATGGTGATTCGTAAACACCTCCTTTCGTATTAATAGCTTTCAAAGCAGATTTGTGAAAATTCGACCCAATTCGTGAAATTCGTGTTATTACAATTCCTCATCGTGCTGGCTGATATCCAAACCTGCCAATTCTTCTTCAGGTGTAACACGTAATGTGCTTATCATGTCGGTTATTTTTAACAATAATAATGAGCCGAAGAAAGCAAATGCCGATACGCCAACCAAAGTTACCAGGTGAAGTAAAAACAAGTGGGTTTCGCCGTAATATAAACCATTACCGGTTGTGTTACCTGCATTTACATTTTGATGCGCAAATACACCGGTTAGCAACATACCAACCATACCGCCTACGCCATGGCAAGGGAATACATCAAGTGTATCATCAATACTGGTTTTGCTTCTCCAGATAACTACCAGGTTACTTACAACAGCTGCAACAATGCCAATTATTAATGAGTGGGGGATGGTTACAAACCCTGCAGCAGGCGTAATAGCAACCAAGCCAACTACGGCACCAATACACGCGCCTAATACGCTTGGTTTTTTACCGCGCAGGATATCAAAAAACATCCAGGCCATTGCTGCTGCTGCAGATGCGGTGGTTGTAGTAGCCAAAGCCGTAGCCGCAAGTGTGCCCGAACCTAAAGCAGAACCGGCGTTAAAGCCAAACCAGCCAAACCATAATAAACCTGTGCCCAATAATACGTAGCTGATACGGGCCGGATTGTGCGATGTTTCGTTACGGCCTTTTAAATATAATGCCGATGCAAGGGCTGCCCAGCCGGCGCTCATGTGTACAACGGTACCGCCTGCAAAGTCAAGCACGCCTTTACCAAACAGGAAACCATCCGGATGCCAGGTTGAGTGGGCCAAAGGCGCATATATAAATACCATGAACAGGCAAAGGAAAATAACATAGGAATTAAAGCGGATACGCTCGGCAAATGCGCCGGTAATAAGGGCCGGGGTAATAACCGCGAATTTTAACTGGAACATAGCAAACAGTACCAATGGAATGGTTGGTGCAAGTTTCCAGGTGGCGTTACCCAAGGTGCCCTTCATCATAAAAAAGGTACGCGGATCGCCAATGAAGCCGCCAATGGTATCGCCAAAAGCAAGGCTAAAGCCAAAAATAACCCAAATTACAGTGATAACGCCCATACATACAAAGCTTTGCAGCATGGTTGATAGTACGTTTTTTTTGCTTACCATACCGCCATAAAAAAAGGCAAGTCCTGGTGTCATAATCAATACAAGAGCAGTACTTACCAATAGCCAGGCAGTATCGCCGGTGTCAATTTTACTGTCTTTAACGGTTGTTAAAGTTACCGATGGAAATATAAGGGCAAGTACTATAATAAGTATAAGTATGCCAAATGGGATGAATTTTTTCATGCTTAGGGTTTTAGGGAATAGTTAATAAAAAKCTGATAGCTTAATGCATGAAGCAAAAAGCCAGGTTTTCAAAAAAAGCCCGGTTTATAAAATATTGATAGCTAACTACAATAACTAACCTTATTGCAATAACAACCGATAGTTAAAGCCTCGCCCTTGTGCAGGCAAGCTTAACATTGTATAAACAAGGTTGGTTAATACTTTTAGTTTAATGACGGATGAAGAAACTGCCCGGTACCCAATCAAAATACCGGGCAGCTCAACAACTATACTTGCAAGGCACCCAATCAAAATGCCTGTAAGTATTTAAACTAAGTTTTTAAAAAACAATAAACACGGTTGTGTAATCAGCACAGCCGCATGTAATTGTTTAACTATTACCAAAAAGCGTGGAATGGAAAAAGAATGAGTTTGCGGAATCGCGATAGCTCGCTTGTACCCCTGCCGCAAATAAAATTGAGATACTTTACGTGTATGATGTAAAAATTGGGGCTTGTGTAAAGGAATGGCAGCGAATGCGCCCCCCGATGCTGCTGCAGATTTATAATTTGTACCGGTACATTATTAAGGCTGTAATCATAGTTATAAGGGCTATGATGGTTGGTTGTGGCCGATACCGATGTTTTTTTATCGTCTTTATGGCTGGCATGGTACAATCCTCCCCTTGCCGAGGCCGAAAACCCCGAAAATAAAAGGAAAATTAGCGCCGTAAACCGATAAAGGCTATTGAACATGCCTAAAAGTAATAAAAAAATAAAATAAATGCATTTTTTTTACAAGTATTTTAACTTTTTGATTGTTTATGTGAAAAATATGTATAGAATTTGGCTTTTTAATTCATTGATTGTGAGAAAATATAGATGGTATATTGAGTTTTGCCAGATTTTATTGTCAAATTTTAACTTTTTTGCATTTTGGTGAAACCTGATTTTTGGTGGTGGGATTTAAAGCACCCGACAATTTGGGGCCCTTTTGGGGTAGTGAGGCTCTGTTAAATAAAAATCTATTAAACTATTCTGTACGAATGCGTCCTTTGTTGTTTTGCGCCTTTCGAAATTTTATTTGGCAAATATTGATTTATTCAAAATTAAATATACTATTTGTTTTGATTTATCGTTATTTTTGAAATAAAATTCTTAAAACAATGTCAGTAACAAAATTTAATTTGTACAACGCCGAGTGGGTCGACCTTGTATTTGATCAGCGTAACAAAAATTATGGTGCCTATGAACTACGGCAACATTACGGTCGTACCATGAGTAAGGCAATGGCGTTAACCTTTGCCGCCATTACAGTTTGGGCGGTGGCAAGTTTGGCATTCAGGCATAAAGTGGAGGACGGAGTTATCATTAGAGAGATTCCCATCTTAAAAGTCCTGCCCCCTCCTCCGGTCTCACCCAAAGCGCGCCAGGTGATACCACCTCAGGCGGCGGGTGCTCAACAACCGAAGGATCTTTCTAAAAAGATTAATTTCCCGCCACCTGTTGTGGTGCCCGAAGAAAAAGCTGTCGATCCGCATACTATGGCCGACCTTCAGAAAGCTACCATATCCAATACAGATCAGGCCGGACCAGATGCTCCGGCAGGAAATATTTTAGATGTCGATATTAAAGAGGGTCCTGGTTCGGGTAATCCTATTACTGAGGACGGAAAGGTACGGCCTTTTAGCGAAGTAGAGATATTACCGCAACCCGATGGTGGAATGGCCGGATGGGCAAAATTTTTACAAAAAAACCTGCATTACCCGGCAATAGCGCGCGAAAACAATATATCGGGGAAAGTATTTGTAAGTTTTATTGTGGAGAAGGACGGGCAGCTAACGGATATAAAAATAGTGCGCGGACTTGGTTACGGACTGGACGAGGAAACCATAAGGGTATTAAAACTGGCCAAGCCCTGGAAACCCGGCATCCAGAATGGGCGTCCGGTCCGCGTAGCTTACAGTATACCATTTGCATTTCAGCTGGCGGAGGAGAATTAATTGGTTCGGGTTGCAGAGCTCGGAGGCGGGCAGAACGGGAGTCAAATAAAGTAAAGGGTTCAGGGATAACGGGGGCGAGGCAGACTAATCCATGTACCATTTATCTGAGCAACCCGTAACCCGTAACCCGAACCTCGCAACCCGCAACCCGATCAACATAATCCGCAACCCAAATGAAAATGAAATTTTGATGAAATTTATTTTTTGCGAATGCTACATTTTTTCATGTTTTGTAAAATATAACAATTGTTTATTCGTTATATAAGAAATTTAATTCTTTAAATTATGCCTATCACAAAATTTGATTTGTACAACGCCGAGTGGCTCGACCTTGTATTTGACCATCGTAACAAAGAATACGGAGCTTATGAATTAAGGCAACACTACGGCCGAACTATGAGTAAGGCTATGGGTTTGGCATTTGCAGGTATCGCGGTTATTGCAATATCCACCTTTGTTTTTAAAGGCAAACCGGTAGAAATTGTTAAGATGACGCCTGTTGATTTGACCAGGGTTTTAATTCAGCCCCCGATTGCGCCGCCCAAGAAGGCCGAACCGCCAAAATCTACCGAACCGCTTAAGCCTGTTGAGCCGATAAAAACAGTTGCCAGCCTGCCACCCGTTGTGGTACCTAATGACCCCATTGTGCAACCGCATACCACTGCCGAATTACAGGCAAGCACCATCGGAGCTACAGACAGTAAAGGAGCTGACAAACCAGGCAATGCAATGGATGTTAATACCAATAAGGGTACAACAGGCACCGGCCCTGCGGTTGATAATGCCATACATGATATGGATGGCACCCTTGAAGCAATGCCCGAACCGGTAGGTGGTGCAGCGGCGTGGAGTAAATTTTTGCAAAAGAACTTGCGGTTCCCGGTGGTAGCGCAGGAGCAGGGGGTATCTGGCAAGGTATTGATGAGTTTTGTGATTGAAAAAGATGGCTCGCTATCAAATATAAAGGTTGAACGCGGTGCGGGTTTTGGATTTGATGAAGAAGCTTCCCGGGTATTAAAGCTGGCCAAAGCCTGGAAGCCAGGCATGCAAAACGGGCAGCCCGTGCGCGTTAAATATGTAATACCAATGAACTTTCAATTAGCCGACCAGTAATATTTAAGTTTCGGGTTGTGAGGCTCGTGGGTGTTGTGATGACAGATGTGTGTGATTGTGTGTTAGCCTCCGGAGAGATCTTCGGGGGCTTTCTTTTTGGGCAAGGTTACTTATAACGCCCTCCTGAAACAGATACTATCCGGCAAATCAACATACGGGCCATATTTGGGGATGGGCACATAGCCCGCTTTTGGATATAAGCTTAATGCCTCTACCTGCTTTTCGCCGGTTTCGAGCACGGTATATTTATAGCCTAAGCTGCGTGCCCAGGTTTCCAGTTCAGTTAATACCATTTTGCTTATGCCGTTGCCGCGTGCATCAGGGTGTACAAACATTCGTTTAACTTCCACAGCTTCGGCATCGTACCATTTAAAACACCCGCATCCGGCAGGCTGGTTATCAACATAAGCTATCACAACGGTATCAATTTTTTCTATCAGGTTGTGCTGATCGTAAATATCCATCATAGCGCCATTGCGGTCGCGCAAATCAGCATCAAGCTGGTTTACCAGGATGCGAAAATCGGGATCGGTGCTGGTGGAGCGGGCGAGGCGTACTGTTTTCATTAGGGCAAAAATAGAATAAGAAAAAGATAAGTTGGATTCGAGACGGGATAATTTTAAGTAATGGAATTTTATCAACCCTGAGCTATAGAAGCTGTATGCTTTAGGGATAAATTATATGTGCCCGGATAAAACCTTTTTGATAATGCATTGTCGTACCTGCAAATTAACTTTATATGAAAAAAATAGTCTTCGCCGCAATGGCATTGTTAAGCTTTTTTAGCTTCAAGGCAGCCGATGCCCAGGTAAGTGTTAGCCTTGGTATTAATATAGGGAGTCAGCCCGCATGGGGGCCTGTTGGCTACGATTATGCCCTTTACTATTACATGCCGGATATTGATGTATACTACTCGGTTCCAACACATCAGTATGTTTATTACCAAAATAACAGCTGGATAAAAACAAGTGTATTGCCCGCCAGGTATGGCAATTTTGACCCCTATCAAAGTTATAAAGTAGTAATAAACGAAAAGGACCCGTGGGTACGGAACAACGTTTATCGTACCAAATATGCAACTTACAAGGGGCGTCGCGATCAGATTATTATCCGAGATAGCCGTGACGAGAAATATCGCAACCATTGGGATAACGGTAAACATAAAGGCTGGGATAAGCAAAAATATAAAAAGCAAAAGAACGATAAGGGTGACGACAACCAGAGCAATGGCAATGGACACGGCAAGGGACATGGTCATAAAGACAAAGATTAATAACCGGCCTTTCGGATAGCTTTGTTTTTTACCAAAAATTAAACTATTTTATCAATAGTAAAAATGTCAATTATTTAGTGTATGTTTGCAACTTATTAATATACAATATAATGCAACAAGGAACAGTAAAATTTTTTAATGACGAAAAAGGTTTCGGATTTATTACCCCAGCAAATGGTGGAAGCGAAATTTTCGTACACTCATCTGGTTTAATTGACAACATTCGCGAGAATAACTCAGTTAGCTATGATGTAGAAGAAGGTCGTAAAGGCCCAAATGCCGTAAATGTTAAAATAGTTTAATACCCTATATAATCATTTTTAAAGCCCGTTCCTGCAAAGGAGCGGGCTTTTTTTGTGTTTTTTGCTCTTGCGTCGTCTTCTATCAGTTACGTAAATCAATTTTGACTTTTAAATTTTAACTTTTGAATTTGTAAAATCAATTTCCCCATTTCCGTGTTAAACAACCAGTAAAAGCCGCCGTGGTGGTTGCTTAATGTAAAAGCAAATAGAATATGACGGCTTGGGTTTTTAAAAACAGGTGGCGAAAAATTGCGATAATTGGCCTGGGCATATTAGGCGTTATCATACTGGTAGTGGTGTTCTTTTTGAATAGTTTTTTAAGCAGAACGCTCTCGTCGAAACTTAAAGAGGCTGTGCTTAAAGGCACCGACAGCCTGTACCGGGTAAACTTCAGCAAACTTGATGTTAATGTATTTAACGGCGCCGCTATATTACACGATATTACTTTTACGCCCGATACCGCGGTATACCACCGCCTGAAACAGGCAGGCCATGCGCCCAATCGTTTAACGGAGATAAGAGTGAAACGGCTGGAAGTGTCTGGTGCACATCCGCTGGATATCTGGCTGCATAAAAAGATAGAAGTAGCATTAATCGACTTAAAAAATCCCGAAATATACATCAGCAAAAACGACGATAAGCAACAGCCCAAAAGGCCTGCAGACAAGCGTACCCTTTATCAAAAGCTTTCTGCAAGTTTCAAGCTTATCCATGTAGCCGATATCCGCCTCGGCGAAATAAACTTTACCTACCGGGATAAATCGGGGCCAAAACCGTCGGTTCATGTGTTAAAAGAGATGGACGTGCACGCTACCGATCTGCTCATTGATTCCGCCACGCAGGCTGATACGTCCCGCACGTTGTATTGCCGCGATATTGTTACCCAGCTTGAGCATTATACAGGCAAATCGGCAAACGGCTTGTATACCTATAAAATAAATTCGGTAAAGTTATCAACCAAAACCTCCAGGTTGGATATTGCCGGGGTAGATGTGCAGCCGCTTGCCATAAGCACGTACCTGGCTAAAAGCAACACAGATCGTTTTGGCCTGCACCTGAATGCCGTTACCCTGCACCATTTTAATTACCGCAGCTACCGCCGTGGCCAGAGTTTGGATGTGGAGAGGGCGGTATTAAGTAAAGGCGAATTCAGCATATTCAGCAATCCAAACGGCCCGCTTAAAACTACCGATAGATTGGTTACTTTTCCTAACTGGGCCATCCGCCAGCTAAAAATGGGGCTTCAGATTGACACCCTCGAGGTTAAAGATCTCGATGTAAATTACAGCGAATTCAAAAAAGATAAATCGCGTAAAACCGGTACGGTAAGGTTTAGCACAGTTACAGGCAGGTTCTTTAACCTTACCAATAAAAAAGCCTTGTTACAAAAGGCCCCCCTGGCTACGGTACACCTGAGCGCCCTGTTTATGGGCAAGGGGCGGCTAAACCTGCAATTTGTCTTTAACCTTGCCGATGATGCCTATAGCTACAGCTACAAAGGCCATATGGGCGCCATGAATATGGCCGATGCTAACCCGGCTGTTATGCCGCTTGGTCTGGTACGTATTACATCAGGCGCGGTAACCAGCCTTGATTTTAATATTCATGGCAATCAGCATAGCTCGGCAGGTAAGGTTACCTTTTTGTACCATAATCTTAAGGTTGATGTATTAAAGCCCGACGATGAAAAAGGTTACGCAAAAAAGGGCATCATTTCGTTACTGGCAAACGCGGTAATACTTAAAAGCGATAACCCCGACAATGGCAAAGCTGTCCCTCGCGTGGCTGATGTTGCCTTTATCAGGCCCAAAAACTTCCCTTATTTTAAAACCATCTGGCTTGCCCTGCTCAATGGCCTTAAAGGCTGCGCCGGCGTAGGAAAGGCCGATGAAAAAGAGAAAAATCAGCCGCTCACCAAAAAAGAAATAAAGGAAAAGGCCGAAGCAAAAAAGAAAGCCAGCGATTTTAAACAGAAAGAGGATAAAAAGTTTAAACAAAAGTTAGCCAAAAAACAGAAACCTTAACCAGGCCGGCCTTGAACTTTAACAACAGGGCCGTATCTTCAACATCAAAACAGAATCAAATGGTAACTTAAGCAGTGTTATTACGTTAACAACACTAAAGAACAACTCAAAATTATGTTTTTGGGGCTTTTTACTTACAGTTTCTAACTGAAATTAACGGCTGATTTGCCACTAACACCATGGTACTTTGGGCATTAACGTAAGGTTAATAGATAATTAATATGAATAACTAAATACTTCAAACCGCGTTTTTTACGTTTAATCAATCAATTTGCTACTTACTTTTTGTAACCCCGACATTAAAATAACTTTGCTGATACAGAGAAAACTCCGCTTTTATAACCTTTTTATCGTTAATAAATTAAACACAGCCGCTCTGGCTATTTTACTGTTATTTTCAATACATGCTGCCGCGCAGCAAACAGATAGTCTTAAAACAGGCAAAGCTGCGGTTACTACCGTAACCGGACATATTGTTGATGATGGCTCGGGCTTGCCGCTGGCCTATATCAGCATTACGTTTAATGGCAGTAACTTTGGCGCCACATCCGATAAAGATGGCAATTTCAGGCTAAGCGCCAACGGTTTGTTTAACCGCATTACGTTTAGTTATGTGGGGTACTCATCGCTTACGCGTGCTATAAAACCGGGGCAGGCCAGCCAGCTACAGGTGCGCATGCGTAGCAAGCAAACGCAGTTAAAAGAGGTTTCGGTTACATCGGGCAAAAAAGCGCGGTACCGTAATAAAGGCAATCCGGCCGTCGAACTTATTCAACAGGTAATTGATCATAAAGACGAAAACCGGATGGCGGCTGTCGACTACTATCAGTATAACCAGTACGAGCGTATCGGCATGTCGTTTTTCCATTTGTCGCCCAAGTTTATTAATGGTAAGTTTTTTGGCAAATACAAGTTTATGCTCGATAGCTCGCAGGTGATTGACGGGCGCAAAGAAACCTCCCTGCCCGTTTACTTTAGCGAAAAGATTTACCAGCAGTATTACCGTAAAGAGCCCGCCAAATCTATCAGTATATTGCAGGCGCAAAAAGAAACCAACATTATTAAGTTTGTTGATACCGCCGGGCTTGATACCTATATTAACCGCTTTTACGGCAATAATATTGATATTTACTCCAACAATATTTTTATTGTAACCAACCAGTTTTTAAGCCCGATATCCAATCACTCGCCCGATTTTTATAAGTTTTTTATTACCGATACCGTACAAACCGATAAAGGGAAACTGGTAGGCATCAGCTTTACGCCACGCAATAAAGGCGACCTGTTGTTTGAAGGCCGCTTGCTGGTTTCATTGGACGGCCATTATGCCGTACAATCATGCGAGCTTAATGTAAACAAGCAAATCAACATCAACTTTATGCGCAGCCTTAAGGTGAAACTTGATTTTCAGCAATTTCCCGGCGGGCGCTACTACCTGCAAAAAAGCGATGTAACTGCTGATTTTGGGATTCTAAAAAACAAAGGAATAGCCGTATACGGTCAGCGTACTGTTTTTTATGATAACTATAAACTAAACCAGCCCCAGCCGGCCGGTTTTTATGAGGGTAAAAGCAGCCAAACCATGGCCGACGCTAATAAGCCCGATACCGCTTACTGGGCACAACACCGCAGCGATACGCTCAACAGCCAGCAAAAACAGCTGTACGCGCGCATTAACCGGTTGGAAAGCATGCCATCATATAAACGGCTCACCTGGATAGCGGCAACCCTTACCGGTGGTTATGCCGTGGTAGGGCCCGTACAGATTGGGCCCATAGGGTCGATTTTTGCGTATGATAACCAGGAGGGTGCCCGGTTCCAGTTAGGCGGGCGCACAACGCCTGCCCTGAGCAAAACAATCTATTTTGACGGCTATACTGCCTACGGCACCAAAGATAAAGCAGCCAAGTATGAATTGAATACCTATATATCACTCAACAAAACTGCGCCCTATCGCTATGCCAACAACTACTTTAAAATAGGATACCGGTACGATGTGGACCTGCCGGGGCAAAGCCTGGCGGTAAGCAACCAGCAGGCTGCGCTTACATCGTTCCATACCGGTACTACCAATTACTGGTTGTATAACCGCACATTTACGCTGGCCTATGTAAGGGATTTCGATAACCATTTTTCGTACAACCTTGCTTTACGCAACTGGAATCAGCGGCCAGCAGGCACCCTTCAATTTCAATCAAATACCGATAATAGCCTTATCCCCAGCCTTACCACTACCGAGGTTGCCCTGGGCATGCGCTACGCCCCACATGAGCAGTTTATACAAGGAACCATATTCAGGCATACCGTATTTAGTAAATACCCCATTTTTAACCTGCAAATCAATCACGGTTTTGCGGGCCTGCTAAACGGGGCTTATAGTTACAATAACATATCGGCCAATATTTTTAAGCGGTTTTACATGTCGCAATTGGGTTTTACCGATATAACGCTGTTGGGCAATCTTGTTACCGGCAAAGTCCCTTTCCCGCTGTTGAATATGCCGCCCGCCAACCAATCATTAAAGTACGACCCGGACGGCTACAATAACATGAACTACCTTGAGTTTGTGAGCGATCACTCGGCGGGCATCAATATTACCCACAACTTCAACGGCTTTATCCTCAATAAAATTCCGCTGATAGAGCACCTCAAATGGCGCGAGTTCCTGTCGTTTAAAGCTATCTACGGCGGTTTACGCGCCGAAAATAATCCGCTGCTATCGGCCAACCTGTATAACCTGCCACCGGCGCTGGGCAACGCCAATGGCACCTACGCACTGGGTAGCACCCCCTACATTGAGGCCGGCGTCGGCATCGGTAATATATTTAAACTGCTGCGGGTTGACGTTATTAAACGCTTCAACTACCTCGATCATCCCGGCGTAAACCAATACGGTATCAAGTTTAGTATTGTGCCTGATTTGTAAAAACAAGTTGTAAGTATTCTTTTTATAGGCTATATTAGTTTAATATTCAATCTGTTATAAATAGCCTGTATTTTAATTTCCCTGTGTTAAAATATTAAGCAGTCTCTGCCCACTTAAGCCTGTTAATATGACTTTGCATCGTGTTTTAAAAAATGCTGTTATCGTTTTGATCTTTATGCTCAACTGTAGCTTAGAGGGCTTTGCGCAAGCTGATAGTCTTCGGTTTTATGCCAGCCAATTAGATTCGATTTATACTAAATGGACTAACTCGCCCGATAGTACACTTAAAACAGACCCGGTTATAATGGCCTTCTTACACGTAAACCCTACCTCGAGGATAAAAGGGGCAGGCAAGCTTGAGGGGTTTGCCCTTACTTATAATACACCCGAAATAAACTGGTATGATTTGGCAACGGTAATAGACAAAGATTCTGTTGGTTATTTAATTAAGGTGCGTATTCCCCGAAAAATTTATAGTCAGCATAAAATGCTTACCTGTTGGGCCGTTTGGTGGGGCAGCGAGATGCAGGTTGTTAAATATGGTGGTATTAATATGCGGATAAAACTAACGCTGCAATCCCAACCGCAAAAAGCCAGCGTATATTTAATACCGCACAGAATTTGGAAGAGCAAATTTGAAAACACCGCGTGGCAAACTCATATTGATTTGCTAAACGATTACATGGTGGATAGCGATCAAACAAACACGTCTGTAACCATTGATGAAACCGTTTATACAGTGGTATTTAAGTTGGGTAATAAATTCCTTACCCGTACGCACTATACCAGGCCGATGGATATAGAACCAACTCAAAAAGTGACCGTAGATTTTCAAAATGAATAAATGGAAAGCTATTTTAAAAACCGGCTCGGGATTGTTTGCAACCATTCCGGGTTTGGGGGTACTTTTAAGTAATATAGGTGTACCGCCCGATAGTTCAAAATACCTGTTTTGCGGTATTATAGAGTCCTTTGGGGTATTTACACTTTTAATATTAAAGTTCAACTCCGGCTATTTCAAATCACTTTCTGTAAAAACCATCAATCGTTTGGCTATCATGTCAATCGTAACTTTTGGGCTTACATTGTTTTTTTACCTGTTCCTTTTTAACCAATATGTTGTGGGGTATAAGGATTCGAAACCCGTGTTTTTCCCGGTATGGCCCCAGGGCGAACTTAGGGAGGGGCTGCTGGAAAC
This sequence comes from Mucilaginibacter sp. P4_D1, assembly GCF_056401935.1. Taxonomy (NCBI): domain Bacteria; kingdom Pseudomonadati; phylum Bacteroidota; class Sphingobacteriia; order Sphingobacteriales; family Sphingobacteriaceae; genus Mucilaginibacter; species Mucilaginibacter sp. P4_D1. The sequence continues at coordinate 196,036 of NZ_JBFUIJ010000007.1, read as the reverse complement.
AGGTAGTAAAGCCAACTTAATCAGGGAGTGGGGCCGCGATGACGTACGCACGGTTATCCAGTCGTCATCATCGGCCATGTTAAACTATAGCATGCTGCTGTTTTTACTAATATACCAACTGATTTTCGTGTCGCTTACTTTTGCATTCGGAATCCTTTCTATGCGGGTTAGCGAGATTGACAAAGGATAATACTGGCGTGCAAATCAATCCGTCAGTTAATTTCGCTAAAACCTTGTAAAATTGAAAGCGGAAGGGGGGGTTGGAGTGAATATAGTTGCCCTTCGCGATTTAGAATCAGGAGTAAACAAACATTCAGCCAGGGCTTTTACATCGTTTTTGCTAAATGGGATTGATGTGCCTTCCCATTGCCGGTAACTCCGGGTGTCATAATCCACACGGAAACTCCCAATGTAGTACTTTTCAAAATCCTGGCTATAGTTAATGATACAGTAATCTGGCAGGTCGAGATTTTTCATTTCATACAACTCAAGACCTGTGTTGTAGTCGTCGTCCATTAACTCGCTATAGAAATATAGTTTTTCCACCTTCCCCGATTTTAGGTTTGGTGGCTTTTTTGATTGCAGTAACAATGGGCTAACATATATAGCACGTTCGCCGCTTTCTGTTTGAATAGTTAGGGCATAAAAGTTAAGCATAACATTTCAGGTTTACATTGTGGGTATCTGCATGAGCAACCATATTAGCCTTTAATATATGCACTATATTGATAAGTTGAAAATTTGGAGCTGATTGAATGAGGAATTTTTAACTATTTAACAGCTGCCAAAACGATCTTGGGTCATTTAATGATTTAGAGATTCAGCCTCGCCAATCAATGCCAAATAGCGGGACTCAGGCATCAGGATTTTTGATTTCCGGACTTAAGGATGCAATTGCTACTTGATACTAAAAAATTATTGCAACCTTTATGCGATAGCCCGGTCTAATCAGCAAGTGAGTCACCAAAACGAATATCAGCATCCAGATCAGCAACTGGTTTCCCGAGTTTTGGGTGGCGATAGGTATGCTTTTGGCGTCATTATCAAAAATACTGAAGGATTGGTGGCGCAGCTTATCTTTAAGATGATACCCGTGCCTGCCGATAGGAAGGATATAGCACAGGACGTTTACCTGAAGGTTTACAAAAACTTGCCCGGCTTTAAATTTCAATGCAAATTATCAACCTGGATAGCGCAAATTACATACAACACCTGCCTGCATTACCTGGAGAAAAAAAAGGTCGTACTAATAGAAGCACAGGATGATGACGACGGGCAACGGCAAACGCTTGAGCGACTGCAACAAAAAGATGTCGGCCGTTATGATAACGAGGTAGAGCGCTTGCTATCAGCAAAAGAATTGTCGGTTATTTTAAATGCCGAATTGGATAAACTGTCACCAGTTTATAAAACGCTGTTATCCCTGTATCACCAGGAAGAAATGAGTTATACCGAAATAGGCCAGATCACTAACCTGCCCGAAGGTACCGTTAAAAATTACCTGTTCAGGGCCCGCAAGGCATTAAAACAAAACCTGCTAACCAACTATAAACGCGAAGATTTATGAGTAGTTACCATCCAACAGACAATGAATTACAGCAATATGCCCTGGAAGGCACGTTAGCGGGCGCAGACATTGCCGACCACGCACAAGGCTGTGCTGCCTGCAGCGCTAAACTGACCAATTACCGCCTGCTTGGCCGGCAAATGTATACTTTGCAAAAACCTGCATTTGATTTTAACCTTGCCGACCTGGTACTACAGCAAATACCGGCCCCAAAGGCAGAATTTCCGTGGATAGCAGCACTGGGCGTAACCCTCACTGTGGTTTTCCTTTTTACAGTTTCGTTGTTATTTGGCACTTACCTGTTGCAGCTGTTTCAAAATCTGCCGGCCCTGTTTGGCACCATTTTAACAGCAAGCGCAATAGCTGTATTCGCCGGCATGCTTAATACCATGATTAAAGAACACCACGATCAGATGAAAAAGCTGGATTTTAATTAATTAACTGCAACATAAACATGGGCTGCCGGTCTCATCCGGTATTACAACGATAAAAAACAACAACATGAAAAAAATTGCCACTATCATATCTTTAATGTCGGCAGGTATTACTGCCAATGCGCAAACCGTATTTGATCCCTTTACAAACGAGCAGGCCTTTTTTGAGATGATGCACAGCGTCGTGATCATTATCCTCGTTTTCCTTGCCTCGTCATTTGTGCTCACACTCATCAAGCTTTTTTTAGACGACAGGTTAAAACGCACCATTGTTGAAAAAGGCGTTGCCGAAGGTGTAATTGCCCAACTATTACCCGCAAATCAAAAAGGCAAAGAGAACTCGCTTAAATGGTTTGCCATACTAACTGCTATCGCCATCGGCCTCACGGTCATCAGCTTTTACATGCCATCGGGCCTGTACGCCGCCACCGTGATGATATTCAGTATAGCCCTGGGGTTCCTGGGGTATTACTTCCTGTTAAAAAAGCTTAGTTAGGAAGAATCAAGAGTTAAGAATCAAGACAGCTGCAAAATTCCGGTAGCATTTTTAAACGTCCGCATCTTGGGCACAGGGAAAGCTATGCCCTTTAATTAATAAATCCATCCATCAACCCTCAACTTAACCAACCATGAAATCGTTTTATTATCTACTTATAACAGGCATTATATCCATTACTATTTGCCTTGCATTTACTATTGCCAATAATGGCGACCGCACCAGGGTTAAAATAACCGAGACATTCAGCATGTATAAACTGGAAGCCTCTTACAGTCGCGATCAAACTAAAAAGGTGGAAGCTTTTATCAACCAAACCTTAAAGCCGGTAACCGTATTTAACACTTCCGACGAATTAGATACCCGGGTAACGCTTGGCGATAGCAGCAATTTTTACATCAGGGCGTCTGCCGGTTGGCTATTGGTTAAGGTTGATAAAGACACCAATTCTGAAGCATCCCTGCTGCGCCTCAAAAAGCTCTGTCAGCAATTAAGCAAAAACGTAATTAAGTAAGGCCGCGCGCCCGTACCAAACCCTTTAATCTTATTGAAATGAAAAAACTGATCATGGTTATATTAACCATATGGATAACTATTGCCCCAATTTTTGTAAAAGCCCAGATAGCAATTGGTAAAATAACCGGCAAAGTACGGGATGCCACCCAAAAGCCTGCTGATGGCGCTACCATAACACTACGCGGCGTAAAGGATTCTATCGTGCTTAAATACGAACTGGCAGATGCCGGCGGCTGCTTTGTTTTTAACGGACTAAAAACCGGCCTTTACCAGGTGTTTATAACCGCCGCCGGTTATGCCCCTTATAAAAGCGATACTATCGCTATCAGCGATAAGCAACCGGCGGTGGCGTTAAAAGAAGTGGTTTTACAAACCGGTAACATTGCGCTCAAAGAGGTAAGCATCAACGGTAAAAAATCATACATCGAACATAAGATAGACCGGACGGTGGTAAATGTAGATGCTATCATTAGCAATGCAGGTGCTACGGCGCTGGAGGTGTTGGAGAAATCGCCGGGGGTACTGGTTGATCAGAACGGGACAATCAGCCTTAAAGGGCAGCAGGGCGTTGTTATCTTTATTGATGATAAGCCCAGCTACCTGTCGGGTGCCGCCCTTGCCGATTATCTGCGCAGCCTTCCATCATCCAGCCTGCAACAAATAGAGATTATGACCAACCCGCCCGCAAAATACGACGCTGCCGGCAACGCAGGCGTTATCAACATAAAAACCAAAAAAACGCAGGTTAGGGGCTTTAACCTTGGGCTTAGTTTAAGCATTGGCCAGTCCAGGTATACCCGTACCAACAATAGCCTTAATTTCAATTATCGCAAAAATAAGCTCAACCTGTTTGGTAACCTGGCTTACACCGTGCGTAACAGTTATGCCGATGTTGCCATTTTTCGCCGGTACAAAAATACCGATGGCCAAACTACGGGTAGTTTTAACCAGGATACCTATAACCGCCGCCAGGGGCATGGCGGCAAGCTTACTATTGGCGCAGATTATGATGCATCGCCAAATACAACCTTTGGCATAGCGCTCACCGGTTTGGCCCGCTATCCGTATTTGCTAAGTACAGGCACGGGCAACCTGTTAAACGCGGCAGGGCAGCCCGACTCCAGCGTGATTTCGAAAAACACCGAAAAGGGCAGCTTTAAAAACACAGCCCTGAACTTGACTTACCGGCGCGAGTTTAAGAAAGACGGCCCGGATATTACCGCCAACCTTGATTACCTGCATTACGCCACCACCAACCAGCAGGATTTTGACAGCCAAACGTTTTTGCCGGGCGGGGCATTAATAAACCAAAGCAGCTTAAACGGCAGCCTGCCTTCAAATATTAAAATCCTATCGGGCAAGGCCGATTACGGGCATCCCCTGGGCGGCGGCCTAAAACTGGAAGCCGGCTTAAAAACCAGCTACACCCAAACAGATAACGTGGCCGGCTATTTTAATACTGTAGACGGCAATACCACGCCCGATTATGATAAAACCAACCACTTTAATTATAAGGAGAACATTAATGCGGCGTATCTTAACTTCAATAAGGAATTTAAAAGGCTCAGCATCCAGGCCGGTTTACGATTGGAGAATACCAGCTCAAAAGGGCATCAGTTGGGCAACGTTTTAAAGCCCGATTCGGCCTTTAACCGTAACTATACCAACCTGTTCCCAACCTTATTTCTGCAATACAAGCTGGATAGCCTGGCCGATAACCAAATTCAACTGAACTATGGCCGCCGTATTGACAGGCCGTATTACCAGGACCTGAACCCCTTTGTTTCCCCGCTTGATAAATTTACTTACTACGTAGGCAATCCTTACCTGCAGCCGTCATTCGCCAATAAAATTGAGTTGGCCTATATTTTCAAAAATCATATTACCGGGACCCTAAGTTACAGCGACACAAAAAACGATACGGACGAAACCATCCAGATAGTAAACGGTATTTACTACAGCCGCCCCGGCAACATCGGCCATAAAACGGTAAGCAGCTTTTCTGTTGATGCCGATTTTGAGCCGGCAAAATGGCTTACTGTACAGGTAAATGGCGAAGTTACCCACGTACACTCGCGCAGTAATTTTTACACCGGCTTATTGGATACCAAAGGCACGTTTGTATACGGGCAGGGCATTTTGCAGTTTAAACTTAAAAAAGGCTTTAATCTGCAGCTTGATGGCAATTACCAAAGCAGTATTACCAGTGCCCAGTTTGTTACCGGTAGTAAGGGCGCTTTAAATGCAGCGGTATCAAAAAATCTATCGCCCAAAGTAACCCTTAAATTCAGCGTGAATGATATTTTGTATACAAACATCAACCGGGGTACCATCAATAACCTGTACCTTACCGATGCCAGCTACACCAACCACGGCGACACCCGGTCGGCCTTGCTAACGCTTAGTTTTCGTTTCGGCAAAGCCGTAGCCGGCCAGCGCAAAAAAGAACAAACGGGAGCGGATACCGAGCAGGGGAGGGTTAAGAATTAGTAGCAAGCGGGGAAGTATCAGGTAGTTAGTATCAAGTATCAAGATTTTTAACTTTCGGACTTAAGAAATTGCAGCTGTCATGCTACTTGCTATTTGATACTATAAGTGCAGCTGTCTTACTACTTGATACTTGCTACTTGATACTAAAAAAGCAGCTGTCTTACTACTTACTACTAAATAAATTATAGCGTACGCCGCCGGTAGAAGCGGGCGCCAGGCTTTCTGTTCATACTGCACCGGCCTTAGCCACCCGGCCGGTACCCACGCCAATCCTTTACGCGAAATATGGTGATAAAAAAATGCCCGGGTATCAATAAATATCCGGGCGTTGTGTATTCAGTTCTGGCTGTGCCATCAATATATCAAACAAGCTCAACGCTTAAAATTGCGTTTTATACCGTCGCCATGTCAAACGGTAGTTTTCGGATGCGTTTGCCTGTCAAATCAAAAATAGCTTCTGTTAGTGCCGGTGCAAATGGCGGTAGTCCTGGCTCGCCAACACCACCGGCATTGGCATCATTTTCCATAATATGTACCTCTACCAAAGGCATATCATTAATTCTGGGCATTGGATAGTTATAAAAGTTTCGCTGTTCTACCAGGCCATCTTTGAAGGTGATTTCATGGGTGGTAGCAGCACCAAGCGCCATAACAATAGCGCCCTCTACCTGGGCATGAACAATATCGGGGTTTACGTACCAGCCGCAATCTACTACCGCCCACACCTTGTCAATTTTTACCTTTTCACCGTTCTTTTTCGATACCTTAACAATTTGGCCAACCGTGGTTCCAAAGCATTCTGTAATGGCAACCCCAAATCCATCGCCTTTATTTTTCGATTTCCAGCCCGAAACCTGTTCCATTTTATCTATTAGTTTTTGTTCCCGCTCTTCGTTTAAATAACCTCGTCTAAAATCAAGCGGGTCTTTACCGGCAAGGTGTGCCATTTCGTTCAAAAAACTTTCATAAGCAAAGCCGTTGGTTGATGCATATACAGATCGCCACCAGATATTGGGGATAGGTGTTTCAAACGGTACATCGGCAAAGCTAATGTCTTTTATGCTTTTATAATACGGGGCCAGGAAGCCTTCGGTAGTGCTGCGGTTGGCTCTGTCTTTAGTACCGCCCTGCCAGTGCGCCGTGTTTTGTCCGGCCATCCGGAACTTTAAAGCGCTAAGTTGCCCATTGCTGAGCGCACCCTGGCAACGGTATGAGATCCCGGCCCTATAGGGGCCTTGTGTCATATCGTCTTCCCTTGTCCAAACTACCTGCACCGGTGTCCCGGTTTCCTTTGAGATCAGGCAGGCCTCGTGAGGATAGTCCATGAATGCCTTTCGCCCAAAACCGCCGCCCAAAAAGGTCATGTTAACAATCACTTTTTCTTTCGGCAGCTTAAACTGCGCGCAAATGTAATCCTGCACCCATTCGGGTGCCTGTATCGGCCCCCATATTTCAAGCTTATCCGGCTGGTAAAAAGCCACGCAATTCAGCGGCTCCATAGCGCTGTGCGATTGGTAGGGCGTTTCATAAACCAGGTCAAGCTTTTGGGTGGCGGCATTTAATACCGCATCCGGATCGCCCTGTTTCCTGGCAGATAAGCCTTCTTCTTTACTAATGAGTTCGTTTTGTTTTTTATAAATATCGGGCGTGTTTATGTGCTCAAACCCGCTGTCGTCCCATTCAATGGTTAACGCTTTGCGGCCCTGTATGGCTGCCCAGGTACTATCGGCCACCACGGCAACGCCGTCCCTGAAAGTCTGGAAAACGCCTGTTTGTATTTTGAATACTTTTTTAACACCCGGAACTTTTAATGCCGCGCTGGCATCAAATGATTTGAGCGTTCCGCGTAAGCGTGGGTTGCGCTCAACTACCGCATATAGCATCCCTGGAAGTTTAAAATCTAACCCGAAAATGGCTGTACCGTTGGTTTTTAATGGGGTGTCCTGCCGGTGAAGCGGTTTGCCTATCTGTTTGTAATCGGAGCGCTTTTTCAGGACAACCTCTTTAGGTGCTTCCAGCTTAGATGCTGCCTCCACCAGTTCGCCATAATGAAATTTCTTTCCTGTTGGACGGTGGATCACATGCCCGGCTTCGGCATAACATTCCGTTGCCGGTACATTCCATTTGGTGGCTGCTGCCGCTATCAGCATTTCGCGTGCCGATGCACCTAATTTCAATAAATTCTTGTACGAACCACGAATGGTAGAGCTGCCGCCCGTTACCTGGTTGCCGTATTTTTGACGGTCGCCCTGCGCGAAGCGTATGTTTACATCATTCAAATTAACTTCCAGCTCTTCTGCAACAATCTGCGGAACAGATTGGTAAGCTCCCTGGCCCATCTCGGCCCGGTGGCTGAAAATAGTAACCTTGCCATTCGTGTCAATATGTATCCAGGCATTCATCTCTATATCCGAAGCTACCGCCGAATCTGCGGTAGCAACCTTAGCTTCTTCGGCGCTAGACGGAAAATACAGGCCAACAAACAGCGCTGTTCCGGTAAGACCCGCCGCCCTTAAAAAGTTTCTTCTTGATATGTTACTCACACTCATGGTATTCTGGTTAAGTGGTTAGGCTGTCAATTACTTCTTTGGTGCATATGCCCCGGTGGTAAGCCAGGTTATCCATGCTTTTTTAAATGCTGCGTGGCTCATGGGCGGCAGGGTACGGCCTTCGCCGGGGTTCCAGCCACTTAAAACTAAACCGTCATCAGCATGCGCAATCAGCTTTTTCATATCCTTATGGCCATTTTGTTTTGGATCAATGATCTGTTTGGCCAATTGCCGCGGGCTCCTGCCCTGGAATATCATCTTCATATCGGCCGGGGGCAAATGCCAGTTGGGGTTGCCCGGAGGTGTATGCAATCCCGGTGTGTTTGTTGCCTGGTGGCAGTTAGCGCATTTCATGGCATATACACCCTTGCCATCAACGCCTCTTTGGGGCGACATGGTATGCAGGTGACTGTCGTCGCCTTGCAAAGGAACATTGCCCGAGGGGTGACAGTTCATACATCGGGCGCTCATCAAAACGCTGTAAACCTGCTTAAACGCCTTAACCGATGCCACACTATCTTTCCTGATGACGATAGGAGTGGCCTTTGTTTTTTCGGGTTCGGAGTTTAGTCCGAAAGCCATGATAGCTATGGCAGATAACAATACGCCAACTACAGCAAAGGCTTTTGCGACGCTTGTATAACGCGGCTTATTTTTTAGTTGCTTTTTCATTTGCTGGCGCTCTCCTTTCTCTGCAATTCTGCAGCAGTATGAATAGCTTTGCGAATACGCTGATAGGTGCCGCAGCGGCAAATATTACCGGCCATGGCTGCATCAATATCGGCATCGCTGGGGTTGTTATTTTCGCGCAGTAGCACCGCCGCCGACATGATTTGGCCCGAATGGCAATAACCGCATTGCGGCACTTGCTCCTGGTTCCAGGCAAGCTGGGCCGGGTGATTGTTGTTGGCTGATAAACCCTCGATGGTGACGATCTTTTGACCTTCGGCACGGCTTACTTTGGTTACACATGACCGAACTGCTTCGCCATTGAGGTGGACAACGCAGGCACCACACTGTGCCACGCCGCAACCAAATTTTGTACCAGTGAGGCCAATAATATCCCGTATTACCCACAACAGCGGCATATTAGGATCTGCCTCAATCTGATGCGCTGTTCCGTTTACATTAATGTTGATCATAGCATTTATAATTGGTATTAAATGTTAAAGCTTCGACTGTTATTTTTAGATATTGCAAAAATATCAAAAAAGCGTCCCGGTATCTCACCTCCGGAACGCCGTTACCGTTGGGTAATCAACTAAATCACCAATTTCATGCTGGTGATGCCTTTGGCGCTTTCCGGAAGCACACTAAATGTCGTGTCAACGATAAATTGACGGATTGTCTTTAGTCCGAAGTCTTAAGTTCTAAGTCGAAAAAGGAAAAATTCAACATTAGACTTACGACTTAATAATGTTGATTTAACACTAATATATAACTTTAATAAGTTTTCAATTCAATGAACGGTATTCATGGGGTGTTTGGCCCACCTGTTTTTTAAACAATCGTGTAAAGTGCTGCGGGTATTTAAAACCTAACTCATAAGCAACCTGGTTCACGGTTTTTTCGCCGTCGAAAATCTTTTCTTTGGCAAGATTAATAAGTTTAAATTGAATATACTCCTGCGCGGTTTTACCGGTTTCTTTCTTCACAAGATCGCCAAAATAATTTGCTGATAAATTTAATTCATCAGCACAATAGGCAACCGATGGCAGGCCAACTGTTTGAGGTTTTTCTGAAGAAAAATAATCATTCAAAAGCTTTTCAAACTTTTCAATGGTACCCTTATACACGTGGTCGCGGGTGATGAACTGCCTGTCGTAAAAGCGAACGCTGTAATCCAAAAATAATTCGATGTTGGATACAATTAACATCTTGCTGTGTTTATCAATACCCCGCTCCAGTTCGTAGTTTATTTTTGAAAAGCAATCCAATACGATGCTCCTTTCCCTTTCAGATAAATGCAGCGCTTCGCTTGATTGGTAGCTGAAAAAGTTATAGTCCTGAATATGCCTGCCCAACGATGTACCATGAATTAAATCTGCATCAAAAGCCAGCACATGGCCTTTGGGCTGATAGTACTCGCCATTGCTGTTTACGCCTGCAACTTGTCCCGGCGCCATAAAAACCAATGTGCCCTCCTGGTAATCATAGGTATTACGGCCATAAACCAGGTCGCCGCATTTAACATCTTTTAAAAATACGATGTAAAAGCCAAAATACATTTGTGAGCCTTGCCTTGGGGCAGCCTTTGACAGGTCGACCACGCTAACCAATGGGTGCCTGGTTTCATTGTTATTAAATGCATTGTATTCGCTTATCGTATTAAAACGCCGCATGCCGTCCATAATCAATTCTTTATTCGAATTTACATTATTAATCAATGCATTAATCATACCAGCGTGCAAATCGGTAATAATGGTAGAAACATCTGTAATCTGTATCCTATCCGGGTAAATGAAACACCTCATCTTTGTATTTGTTAAGTATCTTTATGCAAAAAGTGAAATTAAATAACGGCGTTGAAATGCCAATTTTAGGATTTGGCGTTTTCCAGGTAACCGACCTGGCAGAATGTGAAAGAAGCGTGGTGGACGCCATTGAAACCGGTTACCGGTTAATTGATACTGCACAATCCTATATGAATGAAGAAGCCGTGGGCAAAGCCATTAAACGCAGCGGTGTGGCCAGGGAAGAGTTGTTTATTACTACCAAACTGTGGATACAATCAAACGGTTACGACGGTGCTAAAAAAGCTTTTGAAGCTTCGTTGAAGAAGCTGCAGCTGGATTATCTTGACCTTTACTTAATTCACCAGCCTTACGGCGATGTATATGGCGAATGGCGCGCGATGGAAGATTTGTACAAAGAAGGTAAGATACGGGCCATCGGCGTAAGCAACTTTCAGCCCGACAGGTTGATTGACCTGATTATCAATAACGAAATTGTGCCCGCCGTTAACCAGGTAGAAACCCACCCGTTTCACCAGCAAATTGATGCGCAGCAATTCATGATTGATAACAACGTGCAGATAGAATCATGGGGGCCTTTTGCCGAAGGTAAGAATAATATGTTTAAAAATGAGCTGCTGCAAGCCGTTGGCAACAAATACAATAAATCAGTTGCCCAGGTAGTACTGCGCTGGTTAACCCAAAGGGGTGTTGTTGCTATTCCTAAATCAGTACGCAAAGAGCGCATGGCCGAAAACCTGGATAGCCTTGGCTTCGAGCTCACAACTGATGAAATGGATAAAATTAAAACATTGGATACCAATGCCAGCAGCTTTTTTGATCACCGCGATCCGAAAATGGTGAAATGGCTGGGAGAGCGAAAATTGAATAACTAAAATTTAAACCTATGAAAATTCAACGTATTGGCTCCAAACCGTCGGCAAAAGGGCCTGCCGAATATTTTACCGGCACTGTAAGAATTGATCCGCTAAACGAACCACCTGCACCTGCCCGTGTAGCAATGGCGCTGGTAACATTTGAGCCGGGAGCACGTACTGCCTGGCATACGCATCCGTTCGGTCAAACACTTATTGTTACCGCAGGAGCGGGCTGGGTACAGCGGGAGGGCGGCGTTAAAGAAAATATCTTTCCGGGCGATGTGGTTTACTTTGAGCCGAACGAGAAGCATTGGCATGGCGCAACTGCCGCCACCGCCATGAGTCATATTGCTGTACAGGAAAAGGAGAATGGTTCACCGGTAGATTGGCTGGAGCAGGTTACTGACGACGACTACAATGGCTAAACAAAACTGAACATGAGAAAGAGGCAATTAGGAGATAGCGGGTTGGAAGTATCAGCCCTTGGATTGGGTTGCATGGGCCTGAGCTTTGGCTACGGCCCGGCAACAGAAAAACAAGAAGCAATTAGATTAATACGCGCCGCGTTTGAACGCGGTGTTACTTTTTTTGATACTGCAGAGGCTTACGGGCCTTTTACTAATGAAGAATTGTTGGGCGAGGCCCTGGAGCCTTTTCGCGACCAGGTGGTTATTGCCGCCAAATTTGGCTTTAAGGACGGCAAACCGCTCCATGGTTTGGACAGCCGGCCGGAGCGTATCCGTGCGGTTGCTGAAGCCGCATTGATACGTTTGAGAACAGACCATATCGACCTGTTTTATCAACATCGCGTTGATCCAAATGTGCCGATAGAGGATGTTGCCGGTACGGTTAAAGATTTGATTGCCGAAGGCAAGGTTAAACATTTTGGTTTATCAGAAGCAGGTGCCGGTTCTATCCGCAAAGCGCATGCAGTACAACCGGTGGCTACCCTGCAAAGTGAATATTCGCTTTGGTGGCGCGAACCTGAGCAAGATATATTGCCTGTACTGGAGGAATTGGGCATAGGTTTCGTACCCTTCAGCCCGCTGGGTAAAGGGTTTTTAACCGGTGCAATTAACGGGAGTACGACATTTGATAAGAGCGATTACAGGAACACGGTTCCTCGTTTTTCTGAAGAAAACCGGAAAGCGAACCAGGCGTTAGTTGATATACTTGGCCATATTGCCGAAGACAAAAAGGCAACGCCTGCCCAAATTGCGTTGGCTTGGTTGCTTTCGCAGAAGCCCTGGATAGTTCCTATCCCGGGTACCACAAAAATACACCGTTTGGAAGAAAATTTGGGCGCTGCTGATATTCAGCTATCCGCCAAAGATCTCCTTGAGATTGGCAATAGCCTGTCGCAAATCGAAGTGCATGGGCATCGCTATTCCGAACAGGGACAACAAATGGTAAACCGTTAAACCGGTGCCGGGTACAACAGCATAAACTAATTTCTTAATACATACAACCAAATATTAAAAACCCAAATCATGAAAGTAACCATTATCGCACTATTTCTGTGTATTGCCTGTGTGCAGCTTGCTAACGCCCAGGCCAAATTGCCTAATGCGGCATCAACAACCACAACCAGAGACGAACAGGAACTACTTGGCCTATCCAAAACGAAATGGACATGGATGGCCGATAAGAATGTAGATGCATTAACCGGATTGTTTGCCGAGAACTGTGTATTTGTACACATGGGCGGAAGCTGGGGTAAAACCCAGGAACTGAATACCATTAAGGGTGGCTTCATCTGGTATAAACAAGCCGAAGTTTACGGGGCATCGGTAAATGTTTTTGGTAATACGGCCATCCTGTTAAACGATATCGATTTACTGGCGGTAGTAGGTGGTAACGAAGTTGTGCATGCGTTTATGGTAACCGAGGTATACATTAAAGAAAACGGGAAATGGAAAATGGGTTCGCTTACTTTTTCAACATTGATACGGCCTGTTAAAATGAAAACCAACCTAGCACAACCGGCACAGCCACAACACTAACTTAATCTGCAATATATGAATCGTCGTGATCTCCTAAAAACCGGTTTAACAAGCGGAAGAGACACAACAACAAGGTTGGTGATCCGTATAACAGCCAACATAAAAGCGAGCCGGACTTTTGTATTGAGATAACTAACATCAACAAAGATATATTTATGAAGAATGTGATTGTTGTAATTGGCGCAGGTGCCATCGGTCAGGCTATTGCACGCAGAGTAAGTGCCGGAAAGCATATTTTACTGGCCGACCTGAAACAAGATAATGCCGACACTGCCGCCAAAGTGTTGGGCGAGGCCGGTTTTGAAGTAAGCACTACAATGGTTGATATTTCGTCCCGTACGTCTATACAGGCATTGGTTGAAAAGGCAACGTCAATCGGCAGTATAACCCGGTTGATACAAGCTGCAGGTGTATCGCCTTCGCAGGCATCGCCTTCAACTATATTACATGTCGATCTCTATGGCAATGCTGTTGTACTGGAAGAGTTTGGCAAAGTGATTGCGAACGGTGGATCTGGTGTAGTTATCGCGTCCCAGTCGGGCTACCGCTTGCCGGCATTAACCCCCGAACAGGATAAAGCTTTGGCAACCACACCTGCCGAAGAATTGCTGGCTTTAGATTTTTTACAGCCCGGCCAGGTAAAAGATTCATTGCATGCCTATCAATTATCCAAGCGGGGAAATTCACTGCGTGTAATGGCCGAAGCTGTGAATTGGGGCAAACGCGGAGCGCGGATAAACGCGATCAGCCCTGGAATTATCATTACGCCGCTGGCTAAGGACGAACTAAGCGGTCCCCGCGGCGAAGGTTATCGCAAAATGATCAATATTTCTGCTGTCGGAAGAGCCGGTACGCCGGACGAGGTTGGAAACTTAGGTGCTTTGCTTATGGGGCAAGACGGCGCTTTCATTACCGGCAGCGACTTTTTGATGGACGGCGGTGTAACGGCTGCTTACTGGTATGGCGACCTTGCCCCCAAACAATGATATAAGCGTTAATCATGTGATAAAGGAAAGCGGCTGTATCATATAATGATGCAGCCGCTTTATCATAAGTATTGCCAACATAAAAGTAAGGCCGAACGAATCAATAATAATCTCGTCCGGCCAACTGCCTGAGGCCATGAAATATCAGGATTTCAACGGTCCAACGTGCCGGTAGGTATTTACGAGCAACCCTGTGGGCGTGGCTTTCGAGTCGACAAATACGAGTTCCCGGGCGTTGATACTGTCCGCTAATAAGCGTTTACCACGGCCAAGCAAAACCGGGTAAGTAATGAGCACAACCTCGTCGGCCAGTCCCTGGTCAAGTAATATAGACGTTAGGGTCGAACTTCCCACAACAATCAGGTCGGGACCGTCAGTTTGCCGGAGGTCTCGAACCGCTTCTATAACGTCATCGCCCAAATGCTTCACCGGTCCCCATTCCAGGCTGCCGGGCCTGTGGGTTGCAATGTATTTTGTTGCAGCGTTTATGGCGTTTGCCATCGGGAAATCTCCGGCATTGGGCCAAAAGCTGCTAAATATGTCGTAAGTGTGGCGGCCAAGCAGCAGGTCGAAGTTTGGCCCGTATGCTTCAAATAGCATTGCCGCCCCGGCAGGGCTTCGGTAGGGCGTAGTCCATGCGCCGTAGGTGTAATCTCCGTCGTGTTCAATCACGCCATCCAGCGAGATATGTTCAAAAACCCTGATTTTTCTCATTTTGTTTATAATTAGTTCATAGATAAATTTGATATTAAAAATGCATGGCTATCACAATTTCCTCGAGACCGTCATTGCGGGTATCTATCAGGTAAAGCCCAAAAAATCGTTATGACGTGCATCGGATATAGTTAAACGAATGCACTAAACTACCGTCATTGAGGTACGAAGCAATCCCCAACTATGTGGGACTTAGCATGTAGGTGATTGCTTCGTGCCTCGCAATGACGGTAGTTTGATACTTACAGTCAATAACTTATTGGCGAGTCATTATAAAGTCCGAAGCAATCTTCCGACTAATGCGTGGAAGGCTATTTGTGTACATCCAATACATAGTGGTAACAACAGCATCGGCCCGCTCATGGCCGCAGGTGGCTATCCGAAGCCTTTCTGCTGACGATTTGGGGACGGCGAAAGCTTTGTTACTTTTACTTTAAAAAGTCGTCCAGGTAAGCTGCTATTGTTTTCGTTTGCATCATCAGGCTCACGTGGCCTTGCGCAGGCACAATGGCTAAATGTGATTTTGGCATCGGCCCCAAATCGGCAGCTACGCCGCCTCCCAATAATTGGTACGTTTTCATCAGCTCCACTTTGTCAAGGCCATCATTGTCGCCCGAGATGAGCAATACCGGCGATGTAATTTTGGCAATATTGGCGTCGCCCACATCAAAGGGCACCCCGGCAAAAGCAATCATTTGTTCAATAAATTTTGTCCATTTTGTTTTGTCGGGTGCTACTGCATCATATGCCGTTTTTATAGGCGTATTGTTAAAAAACTCGGGCTTAAAATTTTTAAACCCACTATTTATAGCGGGCAGCCAGCCACTGGTTTTGTAGGTAGAAGAAATGATTACCAATTTTTTTACCCGTTTAGGGCTTTTTACTGCCAATTGGTAAGCTATAGAACCACCCATACTATAGCCTGCAACATCGGCACTGTCAATTTTTAAAAAATCCATTACCCCTACCACATCACTTGCCAGGGTAGCAATATCTAATTTTCTGTCCGAAAACGGGGTGTGCCCATGTCCCTGCATTTCAAGGGCAATCACCTTTCTTGTTTTTGCCAGTTCGGGTATCAACTGGCTCCAGTTCATCTCGATGGTATAAAACGCGCCATGCAGCAAAACAAGGGGCTTTCCCTCGCCATATACCTCATAATAAACCTTAATGCCATTAACAGGCGCATAACCACTGTTTGCAGGTTTAAGCTGCTGGCCATAACACTGCAATACGGTAAAAAAAAGCAAAGCAATTATGAATGCAGGTTTCATGACATCAGTTCCTTTAAATACTCTTTTCATAAAATGTTATTTAAGTTGTTTCGATTTTATTGACAATACAAATATCGATAGCATTTCGGGACTTTACGCTGGGCAGAAGTGACAATTTGAGGGGTGGATAACGACAAGGTATTGACGATTGATAGGGGAGAGTGTTCGGGTGGTAGGTTGTAGTTGGTTGAGGGAGCAAACGGGTGTTGTAGCAAAACGCACATTTTTAAGATTGAATACAGTGTTGTATACTTAGCATACAGGCCACGAGCCCGGGACGCTTGCGGGGAGACACACCAACAAGCGCGGAATAGAAGGATTTAACAAAATTCCTATTGTTAAGTTATTTGACAACAAGAATTCTGTTAAATGAAAAATAGCTTAGGAGATCCGGCAAAGGACATTAAGGTTAACAATATGCGTTGTTGATTGCCCTAAAAGCATGGTATATACCAGGCAGGTGGGGCACATAGTTATGCAGTATCTATGCGGATGATAGTTTTTCTTCGGCTTTTTTGTTTATTTTCGGCACATAACTTAAACTTATGACAATACGCCCTGCTGCTATATATAAACAAATTTTTTTCGGGTTGATTTTTGCTTTTATTTTCAGCGCATGTAACAAGAGCGCTCTTGATAACGTGCAGCCAACTGATTCTGTCAAAATAATTACCCCTGCAAAAAAGTGGGTGGTTTCTACGGTGGCCGGAGCTGCTACGGCAGGTTTTAACGATGGAGATACCACACAGGTACAATTCAGTAATGCTCAGGGTATTGTTACAGACAACCATGGAAACCTTTTTGTAGGCGACCAGGGAAATGCCAGCATTCGGCAGGTTACCTATTCGGGGCATGTTACTACCTTTACCAGCAAAAGCATTGGGAACCCAAATCCCGATTTTGGAAATATTTATAGCCTGGTAAGGGATAGTAAAGGTAATTTATATACCATAGAATATGGTTTGATACGGAAGATAGCCTCGCCTACGATTAATGCTGTTTTTGCAGGATCCTTGTCGGTAAATTATTTAGATGGCGTTGGCACGCAGGCGGCATTTAATATTATTGGCAACATGGCTATAGATAACCATGACAATATCATTTTACCTGATTACAACAATCACGATAATTTTGTTTTGCGCAAGGTTACACCTAATGGTGTGGTTTCTACCTTTACCTTAAATGATAAAACAGGTTTTTCATCTGATGGATTGCCAAACTACCATTATTTGTATGCAATAGCCGTGGATACATCGGGCAATATATTTGTAACAGGGAATGGCAATTGCCTTATCAAGAAGATAGATAAAGCCGGGAATGTAATTGTTTTTGCAGGAACCGGAGCGATAGGCTTTAAGGATGGTAAGGGAAACGAGGCCCAATTTAACACGATTAGCAGTATGACTTGCGATGCCCTGGGGAACCTGTGGGTTAGCGATAGCGATAATCACGCCATCAGAAAAATAACGCCGGATGGGGTGGTTACAACTATAGCAGGAAGCGGAGAAATGGGCTATAAAGATGGCGACGGCGCCCTGGCACAATTTAAATTTCCGTACGGTATTGCTGTCGACAACACCGGAACCGTATTTGTTATGGACACTGGAAATAACAGGGTAAGGAAATTAGAATATAAATAACGAAATTTTCTGCTCCCGTAATAGGGCGATGCCCATCGCATGCGGGTGCCGCCCTTTTAGGGTTGCAGGAGGCGGGCTTTAAATCACGATGCAATGTCGTCGCGACAAAGTTTGCCGGTTTTGGATAGTTCTGTTATGCATTTGTCACCAGGTAAGTAGCTGGCCCTGAAAGGGTCAACTATATTAACGCAGCGCGTAACGCTGTGCTATCCAAAAGCCCTGAAAGGGTGACATATATCGGCAGTCGCAATGGTGGAGACGGAGGTTTTAGCAATAACGGCGTTGCGTTAAGGACTGAAATAGATACCGGCCCGGTGGTTGGCATGGGCATTGGCCGCGCCTAAGGCCTTGTGCGCGTATGAATGGAAGGCCTGGCCCCGTTTCTACCAACGGGGAAACGCTCATAGAGTATCAAGTAGTTAGTATCAAGTATCAAGATTTTTTTGGGGAAAGTAGGGAGTAGTTGGTATTCGACGAGGGTTTTTTGGGGTTCATTACGATATGACTTCATGACCGAATGACCGCCATGCATAGTTCGCGATTGCCGCGCTGCGCTCGCAATGACGAAAGTTTTGGACAAGATATATTCCCGCAGCTGTCTTGCTACTTGATACTTGCTACTTGATACTTTTTCATGCAGCTGTCTTGCTACTTGATACTCGCTACTTGATACTTTTTCATGCAGCTGTCTTGATACTAAAAGAGACGCCCATCAGCAATTCCCATGACCCTGATCATTTTCCTTAAGGACGCGGCTACCTAAATTGCCGAAATTAAAAACCGGGAAAAATCATGAATGGGATTATTATATACCAGGGTAAATACGGCGCAACTGAGCAGTATGCGCAATGGCTGGCTGGTGAGCTGCACATGCCATTTTTAAAGGCCGACCAAGCTACGCCCACCATACTTGCAGGTTATGATGTGGTGATTATAGGCAGTTCGGTTTATGTTGGTAAACTGACCATTGGAAAATGGCTGAAAAGGAACAGTAGCATACTGGCTAACAAAAAGATATTCTTATTTATTGTGTGCGGCACGTCGGCCGATGATAAGGCAGAGCAGCGGCAGATTCTGCGGACGAACCTGGAACCGCGGGTTATGAAAACGAGGGGGATATTTTTTATGCCCGGGCGGTGTATTGTTGCCAAACTGGCGTGGACAGATCGCCTTGTTTTAAAACTGGGAGCCATGCTGCAAAAAGATCCCCAAAAGAAAGCTGTTATGAACCATGGGTTTGACCATATGGACAAAAAAAACTTACGGAGCCTGATTTCGGCGGTAGGCCTGGAATTTGAAGTGGCGACGGCGGTGCTCCCCAGCGCAACAAGGGGGCACTGAAATGTTGGGGAAACTGAACGACACGCAGATTGAATAACTGCTTAAAAGTCTTTTAAGCCTTCGGCGCCCATACAGCCTTGGGCGCCAGAACCTCCTTAGCAATCGCTGATATGCGGTATATCACTAAGCAGATGGCCAAAATAATAACCCGTTGCACTAAAATTAGCCCCAAACTCCGGCGATGTCACATGCCATTCAGACCGCTTATTGTTTGCGCGTTTGCTGCACATAAAACAGAATAGGGGCAAGCAGGGTGATTAATTTTTTCATTCGCGTTGTTTTAGCCGCCCAGTTTGCCGGCGCGTTTAGCCTCAGGCCAGCCACGAAAAATGCCAATAACCGCATCAACAGGCTGGCCCGATGCGGTTTTTAACAAACTATAGATATCATCATAAGAAGGCTAGCGGGTTATAGATGTATTCACCTGTACTTGAATGTTTTGTTGCTGTAGCTGCTTAATAACGGTACCGATGGCTGTTAAAAGCACATCAATTGTAATAATTAATACATGAACATGCCCTGCACCAATAATTTCGTCGGCCAGTTCAATTATTGAATTTTTTCTGATAATAATTTGCCCCGGAAATCTTATCTTTATGTTCCTGAGGGTACCATCTGTTTGCATCATTAGATGTGTAAACGCCGATATGTTTTTTTATCTATCTGTTATCAAATTATTTTACGATCGTATCTAAAGATAACGGAGTGTGGCCTATAAAGCAGACTGAAATATTCGAACTTTAAGTATAGAAGTTATCGATTAACCGGGATTGCCCCGGAGTACAGGAATTTGTATTATAGGACAGTGCATGACAGTTTTGCTTTTGTGGCCAGCTACCTTAGTGAAAAGGTTTTTAGATAGTTATAGTCAATAAACAGCCAATTACATGCGGTTGTATTAAAGTAACTGGGGCCTCCAATTTTATTTTTTTACCTGCGACACTCTTTTATACCAGGGAGTCTCTTTATTTTCAAACTAACAAAAAGCCCTATGAAGACAGTAAAAACATTAGGGCAATTTATTATAGAGAAGCAAGCAGATTTTCCTTATGCCAAAGGCGAGCTTTCGAGGCTTTTGCGCGATTTAGGTATCGCGGCAAAAATTGTGAACCGCGAAATTAATAAGGCTGGGTTAATTGACATTATTGGCGAAACAGGCGAAACCAATTCGCACGGCGAGCAGCAGAAAAAAATGGATATCTATGCAAACGAACAATTTATTTCGGCATTGCAGAGTGGCGGCGAATGTTGTATTGTTGTTTCTGAAGAGAATGAGGAGCATATTTATATCGACTCTGAAATATCAAAAAGTGCCAAATATATTGTAGCTATTGACCCTTTGGATGGCTCATCTAATATTGACGTAAATGTAAGTGTCGGCACCCTATTTTCTATTTATCGCAGAAAATCAAGCGAAGGTATGGCAACGCTTCAGGATGTTTTGCAGAATGGTACCGAACAGGTGGCAGCTGGATATGTAATATACGGATCGTCTACCATGTTGGTATATACCACCGGTAAAGGTGTAAACGGCTTTACACTTGATCCTTCAATCGGGGAGTTTTGCTTGTCGCACCCTGAGATGAGTATTCCTGCTGAAGGTAATACTTATTCGATAAATGAAGGATACTACACTCATTTGCCCGAAGGTGTAAAAGAATATATTAAATATTGCCAGGTAGAAGATGACATTACCAATAGGCCATATACATCAAGATACACCGGATCGATGATTGCAGATATCCACCGGAATTTAATAAAGGGGGGAATCTTTATCTACCCAACCACAGCCCAATATAAAAACGGAAAACTTCGCCTGGTTTACGAATGTAATCCGATGGCGTTTATTGTGGAGCAGGCCGGCGGACTGGCGACTAACGGATACGACAGAATTTTGGATATTGAAGTAGAGCAACTTCATCAGCGTTCGGCTATATTTATAGGATCGAAGTTAATGGTAAAAAAGGCGCAGGAGTTTATGAATTCTTTTTCGCCTAAAAGTGCTGTTGGTTTAGTTTAGCGTAAACTGCTTGTCAGGGAGCCGTATCAATGGTCTATATCATAATGAAATCGTCTGGTTAAGCACACCATCAGAATAAACTATTTTATCATGATCAAAAGAGCCAATTAAACATACCAATTTAATTGGCTCTTTTGTTTACGGTTTCGTTAATGGCCAAAGACGTGTTGGGGGAGATGCCCAGGTACCTGCTACAAAACACCTAAGAAAAATAAGCGATTCGAAGCTATTTTCCTTTCAATTGCACCATTACCTGGACTGTTTTTAAAATGATATTTAAGTCGTTGTTCAACGAAACGTTTTTCAAATAAACTAAATCGTATCTAACCCTGTCACGCATTTGGTCCAGATTTTCCGCATATCCATAATTTACCTGCCCCATGGATGTAAGACCGGGCTTTAAGCTGAAAAGCTTTTTATAATTAGGAGATTTTTCTATAAGTTGTTCTATAAAAAACTGCCGTTCCGGTCTCGGCCCAACAATAGACATATCCCCTTTTATAACATTCCAAAATTGCGGTAATTCGTCAAGCCTTGATTTTCTGATAATGCTTCCCCACTGGGTAATTCGCGGATCGCCATCACTTGATAATTGTGGCCCTAAGGCTTCGGAGTTTACAAACATACTCCTGAATTTATAAATGTAAAACGGCTTGAGATCTCTTCCCATCCTTTCCTGGCGATAAAAAACCGGACCTTTTGAAGTCAATTTAGTTATGATCATCAACAGTATAAATACCGGGAAACCAATTATCATAACCAAAGCGGAAAATATGATATCAAAACTGCGTTTAAAAACTACAATTTTTAAAGCAAGCTCTGGCTTTGACGTAAGCTGAATAACGGGAAGATTGTCGTAGTTTATAACGTTCGCAAAATTATTAGTAAGGAACAGGTCGGAAACAAACTTTATTTTAACTCTCTTTTCGTCACCTTTATCTACCAGTTTTTGTAACAAAGACGGCTGGATGCTCTTATAACAGACAAATATCTCATCGGCCTGTTTTTCAAAAAAAATATCAAGTAATTTTTCTTCAGGAATATCCTGAGTGGTTTCTTCCTGGATAAAATCTATAAAATGGTAACCATACTCGGGGTGGTTATAGAATGTTCTTTTTAATCTATCTGCAATGTTTTTGTCGCCAATTAAAAGGATGTGCCTTCTGTTGTATCCTTTTTTTCTGATATAATCAAGAATAAAAAAGATAGCGGCTCTTTGTAACAATATCAACGAAAGAAACAAGCTATAGGTAAAAAGCATTTCCCAGCGACTAACCTCGTAAAACTTAAAAAAGTATACAACACCAAGTACCGCTAACGAATGGTAAATAAGAGAAGATAAAATTCGGTTAACACTGTTGCTAAATACTAACGGCCGGTGAATAACATAATTTTTAGTCAGCGAGGCGATGGAAATCCATGCCATATTAACCAGAAGTAAAAAAACAGAGGAGCTTATCTCGTTGGAGAAATAGTTAAATACCAATAAATGAGCACATTGTATACAGATATTTAATAATATTAGATCACTGATAAAGGTGATTACAGGGACGAGTTTTGAGTATCTTATATTCATAAGGTTAAGGATGCACAAATGTAATATTTTTTCATTTAAAAAGCATTAATTATGCCAAAATGATAACAATTACTACTATTACGAATGATAAACCTTAAACGCTACAATAAAGTTTTAATTATTTTTTATTAAAAAAGGCGCTATTTTTATTTTTTTCTACTGATTATATAGTTCAAAATTTCTGTTTTGAACCTGTCAGTTGAAAATCTGGCGGCATGGGTGGTAATTTCGTTGTAATTAAATTGCAATTTATTAATAGCAAACAAGTCACCAGCTGATTGAGTTTAATTTTTCGTAGATAGATATTCGTTTTTTTATTTTCGACAACGCTTGCAGAGTTGTTATCGTCTTGTAGACGAATCGACGTACATATTCGATTACTTTCAATTGTAGTGGCGGCAGCTTACCTACAGATCACTCTACAAACCGGGGGGAATTACTTCCAATAATGTTTGTGCATCGATAGTCTTTTTAATAACGAACTGGGAATTTGCCTGTAAAATTTTCCAGATAAATATCCTAACCACTTTGCGCCGAGTGACGCGATCGACTTGAAAACTACCTTCGGGTCGTTTTTTAACACATATTTCAACTCTGATCTCATGAACTTTATTCCCTCTCCTGTTGGTTTACCGTATTTTTCTATCAACCACTTGTTTTGTTCATGAAAAACACGTGTATCAAAATAGCGTTTAAATTCCTCAGTAATCGCATAGCTATGTGAATGATAAACAGTTGCATTTGCAGCGTAAGCCTTTTTGTAACCAGCCAGTAACATTTTACCGGCCACGATCGCATCTTCTCCCATAATAGAATCTGGAGGAAAACCTCCTACTTTTGCCAGGGCGCTATATCGGTAAGCTGCAAAAGAGTTTGAACAAAAAGTTATTTTGAAGCCCAATTGATCAGCATCAGAAAGGGAATTTATTGCCGACTGATCAGCGTAATTAAATAACCGGGCATGCGTCTCTAAAGGCCTGGCATTTTTATGAGGTAATTGCCTGCCATAAGCCATGCCGATATTGGGATCATTAAACGCAGCCACTAAATTTTCTACAGAGTTGGTTGAGGCTAATATTGCATCTTGTGTCAGAAAAACACAGATATCTACACCGTTTGATAAATCAACCGCTTGTTGCCGGGTTTTGCCGTGATTAAATTCGGACTTTTTTATTTCAACTACCTCAAAGCCATATTGCCTGGCCAAAGGAACGGTATCATCAGATGACCCGGAGTCAATGATGATTTTTCTCTTAAACAAAAGGTCCTGATTGGCTATGCTGTCTAAAACATCAGGCCAGATGTTGCCGGYGTTTAACGTAGGTATTAATATACTAATATTTAACTTCATTGCTTATTAATTTAACTTTCTCTCAGTCTTCTTTTCTTTCGCTTTAAATATCAAGAAAGAAAGAAGACTCTCCCAATTGTTAAAAAAAGGTGCTTCTGGTACTTTGCCTTCTTTTTTATCAAAAGTTAATATGCCTTGCATATAGAGCAACATGTAAGCTGCCAGTTCTTCAGCATCTTCGGCATTAAAAAATTTTACTTTTTCATAACTCCCAACATTTTCGCGGGCATATGGTAAATCCGAAACTATCATAGGTTTATTAGAAGATCTAAACTCTGAAAGCGGTAGTCCCCAGGTTTCTAATTTAGACGGGAATAATAGACAATCAGTTTTTCCATATAAATCATGAACAATGGCGCGTTTTTGTATACCTATAAACTTTATACTTTTTACGTGACCATACTTTTTAATAATTTCGGATGCATATGTGTTTTCGGTACCGTTTAATGTAACTACTAACTCAAATTGTGCGTTCTTTTTTTCAAGCAATTCTGCGGCTTTACATACAACTTCAAAATTTTTGAAGGTTCTTGGAATGGATGGGAAGAAGAATATTTTTTTCCGAAAATCAATATCAAATAAATTATCATGTAATGTGGTTGTTGGCTCAGTTAATTTGATTGCATGCATCGGATATGCTACAATTGTGGCTACATTATACATCTTCCTGAATGCTTCTCTAATCCAATTTTGCTGAACTATTACATAGGCATTTTTTTTAATGTTTATCTGATATAAATACTTATAAAAAATGCAGAACAACGAGAATTTAATATCGTAGAAAAAACGTTTTGTATCCAGCTTGTAAAAAACAGAAGGATTATGGCAGTAAACAACCTGAAATTTACAGTTAACGTTAGGAGTAATATCATGTAATGAAATCCAAAGATCAGGCTTTAACAAATTAGATATCTGTTTGCTTTCTATATACTCAAACTTCACCCGCTTAAGCCACGAGGATTTTATTGAAGGATATTCGATAAAACTAAAGCAGCTTTTGTCTATGTCTTCATCAACAAGGTTTTTATCATGTAGCAAAACAGTGACGTCAAGTTCCTCTGATTTTTGAATTTTGGCTATTGATTTTAACGAGTCCTGAAGAATACTCAAAATCCCACCTTCTACAAGGTTTACGCCCGATATAACAACTTTTAGCATACGTGATATCCTATTTGGTAACTATTATTTTAGATCCTMCAAAAGAGTAACAAAACATAAAAGATAAAGTAATTGGTACCAAGGCAAATACCAGCGTATCAAATAACATCGAAATCATGAGTTGGGCATCCTGGGGGAAAGATGTAATTAATAAGTTCAAAAATATAATGCCAATAGCTATTATAAAGTTGACTCTTTGTTTATCCATTAAAAAAAACTTCTTTCTAACAAAACCAAAAACTAAACCTGTTATAAAAGAATATATAGGTGCGCCAAAGCTTCCGAAAAAAATATGGCCACTAATGTAATAAGGGGTATTGGGCCCTATGGATAAACCGGTATCTTGAGAGCTGTTAATATAATACAATAGAAGATCGTTCCCCAAAGGCATCCTATAATCTACTATTCGTAAAAAACCTAAAACAGAATTAAAGTGATAACTCAAAAAATCGACGAAGTTATAGCTTTGAAAGTGAGCAACCACCGATGGCTCATAATAATAAATTATGGCATCGCCGAAGTATAAAAAACGTATACCCAACTTAATCAGACCGTCTTGCACCGTAGCACCTTCACTACTGCCGCCCTTAATTAAAATAAACAAGGCAGAAACAAACCCGATTATTAACAGGGGTATCTGCACTTTATTAATTTTTTTAAATGAGGCCATTAGCTCTGTTTTCTTAAATACCCCAAGCAAGCTAATTAATGCCACAAATG
Source organism: Mucilaginibacter sp. P4_D1 (assembly GCF_056401935.1). Classification (NCBI taxonomy): domain Bacteria; kingdom Pseudomonadati; phylum Bacteroidota; class Sphingobacteriia; order Sphingobacteriales; family Sphingobacteriaceae; genus Mucilaginibacter; species Mucilaginibacter sp. P4_D1. The sequence continues at coordinate 169,870 of NZ_JBFUIJ010000007.1, read as the reverse complement.
TTAAAACTACTCCTTTTCCTCCCGATGTCATCGTAAAAAGAAATAATATGAATAACATAATGAGGTTTCTTTTTCTGTTGGTGTGCATATAAGTAAAAAGCAAACTAACAAATACTAGATTTAGCAATCCCCAATTAATTCTTCTCACCGCACCAAATCCACCTCCTTCATCAAAATTGGAGAATTTTGCCAGGCTGGGGTCGTCGCTTAACAGTGCCAGGCCTTTCTGAGATATTAAAATCAAATTTGCAATCACAATGATTATAAAGGCAAATAAATTAAAATAATTTACAAATTTTAATAACTCCCCGGTACAGACAAAATTGCTATCATCTATTTTCTGTACTTTGGGTTTATTTAAAATAAAACCTACATTTAAACATACAACGCAGCACAAAAAATTAATGAGGTAAGGTAGATAAGTAATCTGGAGGAAGGCCATCTGAATTGAAAACGCCTGCGTAATTAAAAAGAAAAATAGCGGATCAAAAACAGAAATGATGTATTTTCTGTAAATAAACAATGATATTGCAAAAATTAAAAAAGTTTGCAAACAGATAACACCTAAATCGCCAAATGACTCTATCATTTAAAAAATATTAAGCTTCGGTATTTAATTGCATATTTGACTGCCACAACAACGTTATTGATTAGCGTTAAAACAAAATGTAAGCCATTTGATGAATAAACGATCAAATTAGCCTTTTTTATTGCTTTGAATATCTTAGCTTTTTGGCCTACCGATGGATTGCTTAGTAGGTTTAGATCGTGCTTTAAATCAACATTCAGCAAATAGAATTTACTGTTAAATTTGCAATACTCGTACATCATAAAGGTATCAGTTCCATAAAACAGCAAACGCTCGTCATATTTAAAGCCACTTGCTAAAAATCTTCCAGAAATTACCATGCCACTGTTAATTGCTGTAACATACCTGGAGTTGTAAAACCCGGACAAGTGCCTGGTCCATCTTTTTGAGAAGAGAATATATTGATAGGCCGGACTTTCAATTTTGCCGTTTACTATCACCCGGGGAAGCAATAAGTCCGGCGAGTTGTTAGCGCTAACTTTATCGATAATTTCGGTGAAATATTCCTTGGTTATAAGCGTGTCGTGATCTAATAAAATCAAATAATCAGCCGGTTGAATGTAGTTGTTTATTACATTATTATAAATTTTTGATAGAGGTAAATTTTCAGGTGTATGTACTAGTACTATATCTCCTAAATATTCTTTCAACAAATCAAGTTCGGTTGCATCAACTTTAACCAGGCTGTTATCCCATATTATTAGCCTGGCCTGTTTCAAAATCCCGGATTTTGAAATGTATAACAACTCAGTTAAAGTGGTTGATTCGCCAAAGGGCTTATTAAAAACCACGACCAGGATATTAATCATTGTTTTTCAGTTTCTTTATCCGGCTATATAAACCATCAAACTTAAAATATGCAAAAGATAGATATTTATATATGGGGCCGAAATTGCTCTCTACTACTTTAAAAACTTCTTTCCCGTAACGCTTATCATGCGAAATTCCATTTAGCTCATGCGTTGCTATAACAGGCTTGTTAAAAATTTGTATCAATTGCTTTTTAGCATAAAGTTTTTGATTTAAATCGAAATCAGAAAACACCTTATATTTTAAGCTGTATTGAATATTTAAGTCGCGTTTATAAAAGCATCCTTGGTGTGGTAACAAATTTCTAATCTTGATTCCCGAATTAATAACCGGTAGTCTTATTTTCTGATTTGAATCCATTACCGGAAAAGCCAGAAGCTTTACGGCAGAGGCCTGATAATTAATCAACGCATCTTTAGGTATATCCAGGAGTAAATCGCCAGCATTAATAAAGTACAAATACACACCTGAAGATATTTTGATTCCCTTATTCATCGCATCATATATTCCATTATCGGGCTCACTAATCCAATAGTTAATATGTTTTTGATATTTATCTATAATTTCAACTGTCCCGTCGGTTGATCCGCCATCTATAATTATAAACTCATTTCCCTGCTCATTTTTTGCAATAACTGATTTTATAGTTGCTTCAATTGTGGCGGCAGCATTATACGTTACGGTAATAATTGATATCAATGGATTCTCCGGTATCATTGCAAACTCCTTCATTAAAGCTTACCTGCCAAATCTTTAACAATTTTATAATAGTTTTCAGAGAACGCCACAGTTCGTTTTAACAAGTCATACTTAAGTTGTTCCTTTAACTGGGGAGTTACCTCGTTTGAACTATAAGTTTCGTCTTTAATGATGTTTCCCAAAATATCGGCAAGTAATTGTTCGTCATTAGGTGGAAAATAAAATGCCTTAGCTGCATTTTGCTCACGGTGAACCGGAATATCAGAAACAATAACCGTTTTCCCGATGCTTTTGGCTTCCTCAACAGTTGAACTCCATCCTTCAAAAAACGAAGGGTTAATTACAGCATCGCATTTACGCATTAATACCAAAACCTCATTATATGGAATTAAACCTAAAAGTAATATGTTTTTTTCAAGGCCGTTTTGGGTTATAAACTCTTTAATCAATTCTATATTCCTGTTGTTTCCTCTAAAATCATGCATAACTCCTGTGGTTACCACGACTGGGTTTAGCCCTTTCTTTACCAGTAGATTAATTGCTTTTAAAACTACCATGTGGTTTTTGTGCGACCAAAATTGATTAGGTAGGTAAAAAAATCTGCCTGTTAAATTATATTTATTCGTTATGTCAAGATACTGTGCATCTACATCTGTAATCTCTCCTGGCTGCGATACAAACTGCAATACCCTGGCCTTATCTAATTTTTCGGGGGCAAACTTTTTATAATCATTTAAAGCATCATAGCTGCTTAAAATAACTACGTCGCTATATTTAACTATATTCTCGTCAATGTTAGTTATATTGTCTAATTGTTTTTGAGTCCATAGCTCTGAAAAATGAAGCCGTTGAAAATCTGGAATCCAATTAATTAATTTTAATGATTTGTACTTACCCCAAAAAAAAGAATGCGAAACAATATTGATTTTATGTTTCTTGAAAAGTAAATATAAAGGTAACTGATATTTAAAAGTGCGGTTAAAGGCCTTGTTCAAAAAMCAAGGCAAGGTGTAACTTTTAAATATGTCGGTATAAACTATCGTGGCATATGGGGAAAACATATCAACGTACTCCTGTTCAATATCAGATGGTACTATTACATAGAACTCCAGATCTGGAAATTTGGTTATAGAATTTGTATATAGTAAGTTTTTAATATAATTAATTCCACCTTTGTATTCTTTCGAAAAATTTATTAAAAATGCAACTCTAATCATTCTGCAACTCCTTAAAATAATTTATGTACTGTAAAATGCCTTCTTCTACTTTCACCTTGGGTAGCCAACCCAAATGCTCGGCCTTTGAAGTATCTGCGTGATAAAACCTCGGGTCGCCGGTTTTTACTTCCTGGTTAAATTTAATATTAATTTGCTTATGGTAAGCTTTTACTAACATCGCTATGGTTTGGGCAACAGTGGTTCTAACTCCAGAACCACCGTTTACAATGCTTATTTTCTCTTTTTCATTGGCCGCTATAGCTAATATCAAAGCCGAGGCATCCGTAACATATAACCAATCCCGGGTTTCCTGGCCGGTACCAAAAAACATAACTTCATCTACCGCATTTTTTATTTTCATGCAGGCATCCCATAGCAATTGCTTTTGCAGGCCTGCCCCATAAATTGAAAAATAACGAATTACTGAAACTTTCAATCCAAAATTCTTGCTGTAAGAAAAACATAATTCTTCGGCTGCTTTTTTGTGAAAGCCGTACGGCGAAACCGGGTCGGACGGGTCATCTTCTTTAATTTTTTTATCGCCAACATCTCCCTGAACAGCGGGACTGGAGGGATAAATAAAATGACATGGATTGCCTTGCAGGCGTATATATTCAAGCAAAGCTAACGTGCTTTGAACACTTTTTTGAAAATCCTCAAACGGGTTTTGATAGGAAAAGGCTACCGAACCGCTGCCTCCGCAATGTACTATCACATCAAAGCGTTTGTTGATATTCATCAATGCTTCAAAAGTAATAGTAGATTCAAACCAATCATCAATACCCCATTTGCTATATTCGTATTTATGCCATTTGCCGTGTCCTATACCACTCACGTGGTAGTCTGCATCTTTAAATGCTTTTGCTGTATATCTCCCTAAAAAACCATACGCACCGGTTATCAGAACTTTTTTCATTTTTAAACTTTTCGTAATTCTGGTGGAATTTCTTTAATAATTTTAGCTGGGTTTCCGCCAACAATTGTCCAGTCGGCTACATCCTTCGTAACTACACTTCCGGCACCCACAATAGCGCCTACACCAATGGTAACACCTTTTAAAATTGTGCAATTCATACCTATCCAGGCGTTTGAACAAATTTTTATGGGTACCGTATTAACAACAGCCCAATTCTTATTTTCGATAAAATTACGGCCGGCCCTGTAATCCTGCAACTGCATCGTTATATCATTTTCACGTTCGCGGTAATCAATTGAATGGGAATCATGATCATAAAAATATGATCCCCAGGCTACAAACACATTATCGCCAAACTCGATCTTTGATTTGCAGATAATATTACTTGCGCCAATAAAGCATCTGTCGCCAACGCTAACTTCACCTGTTTCTGATTCAAATGTAACGTTGCAATCTAAAATTGAATCATTACCTACTTTCAGATAAATTTTATTTTCAATTGGTTTACCTATAGTTAACCTAAAGTTTTCAAAGAAATGAGAATTACCTGCCACTAAATAAACTTGTGCTTTTTTTAGTCGTCTTAAAAAAAACAGACTTTTTATCTTCCTGATTATAAATCCCACCATACATTAAATCTCGTTAATACACTTTTTTGATTCATAGTTAACAAATATAAGTGCCGGAATAGTAAGCAATGCCGATGCCAGCGGAACAGATCCTATACCTATTGATAAACTGAACAAGAGTTTGCATAAAGGAATCATCAGAGCAGAAGCGATAACCGCTAATATTATTTGACCTTTAAGTTTTTCAAAAGCATTTAAAAAAACTGCACCGCAATACGAAAAAACCTGCACAATAAATAAAAATGCAAATGGAAACACATCTTTAACATTAGCAATTTGAATAACATTATTTGTCCACAAGCTTACCAAAGTTGGAATTAAAAATATCGCACAACAACTTCCCATACTGAAAATCAATGCAGATAACAAAAGCTGATTGTATATTTTTTTTAATTTCGCTTTATCACCTAAGGCTTTGGCATGTGATACTTCTGTCCAGTAAACAGAAATCACTACATTAAAGATTGTCATTCCCAACAAAAAAAACTTGTTAACCGTGTCATATTGTGCTACGTTTTTAAGCGACAAATTGCTATAGGTTAATATATTGCCAATTGAGTAAAGAAATAGTGATGAAATTTGCAGCAAAAAAAATCTGGTACCCACCACCAATGAAGCTTTTGACGATAAGAAATTTTTGTAGTTAAATATTTGCTTCCAATTAAAGTGAACATTTTTAAGTGCGTAAAACATGATGGTGAAATTTGCCACCACGTAAAGGCCGCTGTAAAATATAGCAAGCTTATATATATTAACTTCCCAAAACTTGTACTTGTACAAAAGCAGTACAAGTAACCAAACAAAATTTTGCGTAAATAATATTGAATTAAATAAATTAAACTTCTTTACGCCTTGAATTATAAAATGACCTAATGTAAAAGGAAAAGAAAGTATGATGGGAAGATAAATAAGGTAAGCTAAAAACAGGTGCGTTTTAAATACACCTACAAAAAATGTAGCGCACACAAAAACAAGTGTTATAAGAAGGGTCATTATCATATAAAATTGCAATGTACCGGCAATCAATACGTCGATATTTTCTTTTTCGTTACTTGCACGCGATTCGGTAACCTTATTTTTTAAACTATAGCCCGATCCGAAATCAAAAAGGTTGAGCCATGATAATAATGCCGTTAGTGTTACCCAAACAGCATAGTTATTTGTTCCTAATGTTTTTAATAATAAGGGAACTGTAATAAAAGAAATTGCAGCAGAAGATAATTTAAATATGGTTGAACCAAATATGGATTTGATTACGTTTTGGTTAAATTTCAATTTATTAACGCTTTAATAATTCGTAATTGTGTAACCGCCCTTGCTTTCCAGGGAAATCTAACACTTTTTAAATATGAAAAGGCTGGTAAAAAACCTGATTTCGACTTAACGTTTAAGATACCACTTAAAAGGTTTTGTGCATATACCTCATCGGCTATCATATCAAAGTTTGGCTGAGCAACAACGTGATTATATTGGGTTTTGGCAATTTTCTTGATTTTGGTTTGCCAGTAATCAATTTCAGTGAGCCATTGCCGGGTAGCAATCTTTTGGCTCGTTAAATTACCGCCCCAAATACGGTACGACCCAATAATTTCCGGAACAAAAACAGCTTGTCCTGTTAATAAAACTCTTTGGATCAAGTCACTATCGCCGGCCGTTAATTTATATTCGGTGTCAAAAAATTGTAATTCGCTCATCTTTTTTTGCTTGAAAACAATAGCAGGTAGCCGGGCATCCACCCCGTATTTAAATACATCATAACCTAAGGGTTGGTTAAAAACCTGTTCTTTTGGAAATTGCCACCCTGGTTTGATGACATCATGCTCATCTATCACGTTGTGCCCAAATATAATGACGTCAGCATCCGGATATTTTAAGGTGTAGCGCTCAATTATTTCAAATGCATCGGCATTAAACAAATCATCATCTGACGGAATTATCAACCATTTTGATGTTGCATTTTTTGCCGCACTATTCCAGTTTTCAAAAATGTCTATCACGCTTGAGTGCGAAATAAATGTTGCGTTTAAAAATTTAGATTTTAAATCTGAACTTACGTTGGCCCCATTATCGCTCACCGATATCTTAATATGAGATGGAATTGTCGACAACAATTTATCAAGGTAAAAATCCCTTTTATAAGTTGGGATCGCCACTTCAATATCATTTAAGTCATTTCTTTGATTCATTTTGTAATTTATTTTATCCATCAACCTGTTTTGCTAACAGRTGCCTTCATATATACCATAGATATAACATTATCCATCAATTGTTTTATTGCATTTAACGGTAACCTTGGTTAAAGTTGGCCATACTAAAACATTGCCCGGTAACTTTATTGGTATTGTTTCAATAAATCTAAACACTTATAATTTACATTAACTACGCAGGTTTAAATGGCAGTATATGATATTCAACAACAGAAGCTTACCCTATCAAAGTTGTGTATAGTTTTCTGCCTAAAATAACGGCTATGCAAAAAAAAACGCCCAACAATCCTCCAACTATAATTCCCTTAAGCTTACTAAGTTTGCTTTTTAACAGGGGTAATACAGGTTTATCAATAATTTGTATCAACGGCATATCCTGCCTTAATGATATTTTGGATAGCTCTAAGTTTTTAACCATTTCGGCGTATATGGCAGTATTAGCCTGTACATCTACCTGCTTTTTTTGCGATGGTACTCTGAGCGCCAATAATTGAGGATTTGCGTTAGGGTTTGCATCAATTGCCGATGCTACTCCACTTAACGAACTATTTAAAATCATTTTTACACTATCGGCCTGCCTTTGCAGCACAATTACATTTTGATTGCTTTTTTTGGTCTTGGTTAGAGTGTAAAAATTATTTACAGTTTCTACAAGTTTTAAGTTGAAGTTTTTTGCAAAAAGTTCATCTTTACTCACTACCTGAACAGCTATGATACTCAGCTTTTTATCAAGTTTATTTACCGTCAAAACGTTCTTGTTAAAAGACTCAACCATACCCGAAATTATGCTATCCTGAGTTCTGGTAAAGTTCTCCGGGTTTCCGGTAAACGAAATATTGTCAATATGATCTTTTTCTTTCCATACCTTTCTCAACTTATTAAACTCGATATAGCGATCAATTAACAACTGGTTTTTCCCATCTAAGGTAACCTGACTTAATAAAGTTTTTTCAAGCATTAACCGCGATTTGTATAATTCTATGATATTATCGGCTTGAAACATGCCGCCACCACCGCCGCCGCCCAAATCAATACCCGCGAGCGATGCCAAACCGGCGTATTGGCCCAACCCGGATTTTCCGCTCTCCTCCAATACAAACGTGCAAACTGCTGTATATGTAGGCTTTTTAATTATTGAGTACGTTAATCCTAAAGCGCCACCAATTATCCCCAGTACCAGGATAGGCAGCCACTTAAGCCTGATATATATTAAACACATTCTGATTTTGCTTGCAATTTCCTTTAATGAAATTTCAGAAGATTGTGGTGTTTGATCCATTGTAGCTTAAAAATACTTTAACTTAGTGAGCAAGCTTTGATATATAAAACAAAAACGCATTATCCCAGGTATTCAATAATTACCCTGCTGAGTGCTTTTTTATAAATTATTAACGGTTATTTATTTAAACTTAATATACCCAAAATAATTGCGCCTAATGAAGCTAAACCTGTAGTATAACCTAAAATTAACTGGCCTGTATTGTTTTTGCTTTCAGCTTTCTTAGGCACATAAATTTCGCTCCCTGGTTTAACAGATGGGTGATTATTAAAAAACAAAAACTTTCTGGTACCCTTTACGGTTCCGTTAGGGTATACAATGTAAGCGCCTCTTCGTAGCGCCTCCGGGCCGTAGCCTCCGGCGTTAGATACAAAGTCATTAAACGATTTTGAACTATCGTAAACTACCGCACTTGGATAAAGAACCTGGCCATTAACACGCACTATTTGCTGCTGTTTAGGCACCCGTAAAATGTCGCCATCTTCCAGCAATAAATCACCTTTCGAGCCTGGCGTTTTTAAAATGTCGCCAAGATCAATCCCTACGTAGTTATTGCGTTGCTGCGTATCGGCATTGGTTGTCGAATCCTTATAAGTTCTTTTAAGCCTGTTTGCCATTGCTGCCCTTTCCAGTGTTAGGGCTGCAGTATCTGCTTTGTTTTTATCAATACCCAAAATGGCGATATTCTCCCTTTTTAACGAGCCCCCTTCAACATCTGCCGATGCAGTTAGTCCTCCAGCCCGTGCAATCAGGTCAGATACTTTTTCGTTTTTACTTTTTATGGTGTATGATCCCGGATATAATACCTCACCCTCAATTTTAACTGTTTTTTGTTTTTCGTAACCAGGCAAACTATATATAGATACAATATCAAAGGGTGTTAAAACAAAATTGGCATCATTGGGCTTTAGCGGGCCATCAATATTAACGCTAAAAACCTGGGCTACAGTGCTGCTTTTAGATGATGGATCGGCATCAGATATCCTCCTGGCCACTTCAATTCGCCTGGTACTGGCGCCCTCTGCAAAGCCGCCCGCTTTTAAAATAAGGTCCTCTACTTTCATGTTTTCAGAGAAGGCAAACTTTCCCGGCTTCCGTACGCTGCCATTAATAGTAACTACATATTTATCACGCAAATCAAAAATTGATGATATGTTAATAATGTCTTCACGCTGTAACGGAATATTAACTGTTTTATTAATCACATCTTTTACACTAAAACCTATCATTTCGGTACTGTTGTCGGGCTTTAGGCGTGTAATTGTACCCCTGTCTGTAAATGCGTCTTCTTTTAATCCCGCTGTTTTCTCAATTAACTGATATAAAGTTAACCCGTTTTGCAACTCGTATTCGCCAGGCTTAAAAACCGCCCCGTTAATAACAACCCTGTTTTGAAACCGGTTGATAACCGATTCAATAGTGTATTTGTCGCCTCGCAGCGGTATATAGTTTTTATAATCGGCTTCTATAACATCCGTTATTTTCCGCTGCTGGTCACTTATCTGCGAAACCTTTATGCGTGCGGTATAAGCGCTGTCGGTAAAGCCGCCGGCATAGTTTATAATGTCATCAAGATTTTCGCCCGGCAAAACCTCAAACAATGCCGGAATTTTTACCTGCCCGGTCAGTTCAACTCTCGTTCTATACGTTGGCACACGCACAATATCCTGATCCTGCAACGCGATATTGTTTTTTTGATCTCCTTTCACCAGGAAATCATAAACATCAAGATGCCTTATGATGCGGTTGTTTCTTATTATTTCAATTTGCCGTAAAGTACCATTGTCAGTTGGGCCGCCAGCCATGTAAAGCGCATTGAAAACCGTTGCGAGCGATGACAACGTATAAGTGCCCGGCTTAACCACCTGCCCAATAATTATTACCTTTATGCTCCTGATGTTTCCCAGGGTAACCTGAACGCTTGTGCCGCGGCCAATAGCGTAATTATTTGCTGCAAGCCGGCTTTTTATTGCTAAGGTTGCTTGCTCAATAGTTTTGCCGCCAACATTTAAAACACCTACACCGGGTATATTGATATTGCCTTCAGCAGATACTTCCAGTTTCCAGTTTACTAATGAGCTGCCGTAAACATTTATGTTAAGCTGATCATTAGGGCCAACAATGTAATTTACCGGGGTAGCCAGCTTGAGGTTGGGCTCAAATGAATTGTTTTTGTTTTTAAAAATATCTGCCCCAAAAATCTTCGGTTTAAGACTTTCAAATATGTCCCTGTGTATTGATGATGTATCAACACTATCGGGTTGGTAGTTAAGTTGCCGCCCTTCCTGTGCAGTGATGCTATCCGTAGCACCTGCTTGTGATGCACTTGATTTACTGCGGATATTTTTTATCCTCAACTGTAATTTTTGTGCCTGGCCGGCCGACATACCTCTGTTTTGTGCCTGCTGTATCAAATCAGCATCGCTTAACCCGGCATTTTGGGCTTGTTGCAGCACCTGGGTTAACTGTTGATCTGAAACATCATCAACGTTTATTGATGATATGTTTTGCAGATTAGTTTGAGCAGAAACAAATTTAGCTGAACAACAAAAAATGGTGAAACAAATTAAAAACAGACGAAAGCGAAATTTATTCATAAGTAACCATTAAAGGCAATTAATATAATATTGGAATAGGTGATATTATTTTGCAAAAGTAAACTAAATTGAGATTATTAAGAACGATGATGCTTTTTTTAGTTAAAAGTTAATTCTGTCTCAAAAAACGACAAATAACAACAACTATATCAATCAGTTGAAGTAGTAAGTAACATTAAGTCTTGCATGTAAATTGAAGCTGTCGCCATTTTTATATTCGTAATTCAAGGAGTAAACCGGCGAGATTTCAGCCGAGAACAGGTATCGTTTTAATTTAACATTGCTGTAAAAGGTGCTTGAAAGATCAACCCAATGCAAGTTATAAATACCGGTGCCGGCAAACGCGTTGTAATATAAATCATCATTATGTAATTGCCTTTCGAGCGTAACCCCATAAGAATTCATTTTTTTTAAATAGCTAATATCCAGTACAAAACTATTTCCTGCAGGCCCAATGCCGGCGCCGATATAACGTCCGTTGTTTGTATATCCGTCTCTGGGGCTTAGAAGATGCTCGTACCATGTAGGTTCGTCTCTTACCAAAAAGCTTGGTGACCTTTGAAGTGAAGTTATTTCGGTTTTCAATTGTAAATAGGCCTCATTTCCTAACTCAAATAGTTTTCTGCCCCCCAGTGTATAGGCCGATGAATGCCCCGGGTCCTGAATAAAATCATTGGCATTGGCCGATCTGTCATTCCGTGCCCATTCAAAATAAATTTCGGCCTGGTACAGTGGTAAAAGTTGCCTGATGTTAAACGCATACGCAAAATCTTGTCCATCTCCTTTTGTAGCGTTATTAACATCATTTGCTGCCAGGGACGAGCCTGTAATTACCGGAAATAGTTTTCGACCTATGCTTTTTTTATTATACATAGAATCCTTATCCATATAAGTATAACTGCTTACTCCTAAATACAGCCCCTTTAACCATTTAGGTTGCCAGTTAATAGTATAGGCAGACACGTACCTGGTAACTTTGGGTTTTGGACTATATAGGTTGCTGCCATAAATTAACTTACTTACGTCATCAGGCGTAAAGCCCGATTGTTTTAAGTTTCCACCTATCAATTGCCATTCAAAGGAACCTATAATTGTTTTGAGGGGTTTTGCCGAATTAAATGTCCAGTGCAAAAAGCCCGGTGCCGAGTTACTCATCATGATAGAGTTTTTTATACCAGGGCCCCACCATAAATTTTCTGTTGATGCGCCTGCTTCAACGCCTTTATAATTTAGCGTTACTTTAGATTGCCCCGGGTACAAATGTTTTATAGATTTATTTCCAAATCTTTCAGGAGCATCAATACCGTTTATTGTGCCAAAATAAGCACCCATAAGCGCGGGCAAATTATTGGCAGCCTGTACATCCGCAAAAGTGTCAAACCTTTTGTTTTGGGCGTACACTAATTCTGGTTTAACCTGTATATTAAGGATGCCGGCCTTAAGTAAAAAACCTCCGCTGAGCATACTTTGATAACCGGCGTTGGGATATAACGAGCCATTGTTATATCCATACGGCCTTTTAAGGTTATATTCATTGAGCCAATTAAAAGGCAGCGCCTGTATTCCTGATGGAATACCCATGAAATTGAATTTTGCATATTGGGTGCTTCCTGTCAGTTTCTGCACTACGGAGTCTGACCCATCGCTGCTCCAATGACTGTTTACAGGGCGAATAGTGAAAGAAAATGGATTGTCGCTCTTGCCCAAAATTTGCTCCCTGCGTGCAACATCCTCAGTATAAGTACCAACTGAAACGGTTTGCGAGTAACTTCGCAGTGCAGTAATGCAGGATAGGGAAATTATTAATAGTGTTTTTTTTAATGATAAGGTGTAGGTAGTAGGCGGCATAATATTTATAAATTATTATTTTTTTTCGACGGATCGGAAAATACTTCAATTAGCATTATAACATTTTTTTTGATTTAATATTTCATTATCTATTAAAAAAAGATTCTATTGCTAACAGTTTAACATTTAATTGGGCTAAAGTAAACGATATTTTAAATATAACGAACGAATATTGATGTTTAACCCGAAATAATTATTAAATAATTATTCCGGGCCCGATACCCGTACGTTCACGGGCAGCATTTTGAAACAAGTTGGGGTTAAATAAATTCCGAAAATAGAAGATAAAGGATACACCAAGTCCGTTTTGAAATGGTTTGCCCTCAAGAAGCCGTAGTTTTTAAGCAGATTTTCAATAGTTTACTTAAGTAATATCATTGCTTGTAGGTGTTTGTCAGAAGGCCGGTACAAATGATGGGATTATCGGTATAATGGCGGAGTGGATAGTAAGAGCCCGCTTTTGAAGTTCTCTTCGTACGCTGATATCAAGAACGCGTTTACCTTATTATCGCTACCCATCCCGCCTTAACCGGCGATCCGTCGTTAAGATTGATGGTATAATAGTAGGTGCCCACGGGAACAGGACCTCCGCGGGACTTGCCGTCCCACTGTTCGCCATAACCAACAGACGAAAATATCTTGGCACCCAGGCGGTTGAATACATTGACAATACAATTTGGATAGGATTCAATGTGTTTTATTGCCCATGTATCGTTTGTTCCGTCGCCGTTAGGTGTGAAGGTGTTAACAACAACAACTGCTGTTGATGTTATGGCAAGTACTCCAGGAACATAAGTGAAACTATAGTTAAGGGATTCTGCCTCGCCTGTAAAGGAAATGTCATATTCCCCAACAGCCGACGCAAATGTAGCGATTGTTTGTACCTCTGGTTTTTTTATAAGATCCGACTCATTTTCGTCATTTACAAAACCGCTGTAAGTAATTGTAAGAGGAGGGTTTTTTGATTGGAATGGGCGCGTTTTGTTATCGGCAGTAACGGTCATTGAAGCTGGTAAAACGGTGCTGTTTGGCATGGCCAGGTTGTTTGTCAATCCATTGGACGTTAGTACGATATTGCCGGTATAATTGCCAACAATGGCGGTTTTTGCAAGCCTGATGTAAACAGTTGTGGTGTTAAGCGTACCGGGGTCGCCTATGGTGGCTGTGTTTTTAAAATTGGTACCATCGGTGCTCACTTCAAAACCTGCAGGCGGGGTGATAGTTATGGCCGATACAAGGTTATCTCCTGATACATCGAAAGTGCCTGAAGCGGATGCCCTGCCGTACATGGTGCTAAGCGGCAATAAGTTACTTGCATATGTAATAACCGGTGCCGGCGTAGGGTTTACAGTAATTTTGAAAATAACAGGGGTACCTGTACATGGTCCGTTTGATGGAGTCACTGTTACGGTGGCGGTAATTGCTGTTGTTAAGTTATTGACAGCCGTAAAGGTAGGTATATTACCAATACCGCCGGCCTGCAAACCTATGCCTGGATTGTCATTTGTCCATGTATAAGTTGTAGCAGTACCTTTGAAGTTTATGGCCGTTGTAGTTGTCCCGTTGTCAAAGCTTAGCGGTAGTATCTGGTCGACCACTGGTAGTGCGCTGACTGTACCGGTTACGTTAGCAGTTTGACTGGATGCGCCCACAGAGGATATGGTAACATGCCCTGAAATATTACCGGCAGATGCTACAGCCGAGGAACGGACATAAATAACGGTACTGCTAACTTTGCCGGCGGTTTGCACAAGCGTTAGTGTATTGGCATACCCCACATTTGGATTAACCGATATCTCGAAATCTGCAGGCGCTGTTAGCTGAACGTCGCCGGACAAGTATGTACCTGCAACGGTGAACTGCTCAACATCAGGACTGGCAGACGGCGATCCCAGGCATGCGGTTATATTACCGGTTAATGGGCTAATTGTCAACGATGGAATGGGAGGGTTGATGTTAATTTTGAAGGTGAAAGAATTGCCACTGCATGAAGCATCCGATGGTGTAACTGTTATGACGGCAGTAAGTACGGTTTGGCCGTTATTGATGGCCGTAAACGCTGGGATGTCCCCGCTGCCTGTAGCCACCAGACCAATTGAGGGGCTATCGTTAGTCCATATGTAAGTGGTAGCTGTTCCGGTAAAACTAATGGCATCGGTGGTCTCGCCATTGTTAAAACTTTGATCACTTATTTGATTTGCAATTGGCAAGGCGTGGATTACCCCGTTTACGGCAACTTGCTTATCCTGCAATCCTGTAGAAGAGAGTATCACGTTATCAGAAATATTGCCCGCCAGGCTTGATACCGCCGCACGAACATAAATCACCTTATCTGTAATCGTGCCATTCGTTTGAGCGATGACTATGGGATTTGCAAAGCCGCTGTTTGGGCTAACTGACACCTCGAATTTGGCAGGCGCCGTTACCTGAACATTGCCTTTAAGGTCATTGCCAGCGACAGAAAATTGCTGAATATCGGGGTTGGCAGACGGCGATCCCTGGCACGCAGTTATATTACCGGTTACCGGGCTAACGGTTAAAGAAGGAGTGGGGGGATTGATGTTAATTTTGAAGGTGATAGAATTGCCACTGCATGAAGCATCAGATGGTATAACTGTTATGACGGCAGTAAGTACGGTTTGGCCGTTATTGATGGCCGTAAACGATGGGATGTCGCCGCTGCCGTTGGCCGGCAAACCAATTGAGGGGCTATCATTAGTCCATGTGTAGGCTGTAGCTGTTCCGGTAAAACCAATGGCATTGGTTGTCCCGGCGTTGTTAAAACTTTGATCAGTTATTTGATTTGCAATCGGCAAGGCATGGATTACCCCGTTTACGGCAACTTTTTTATCGGGCAACCCTGCAGAGGAGAGTGTCACGTTATCAGAAATATTACCCGGCAGGCTTGATGCCGCTGCACGAACATAAACCACCTTATTAGTTACCGTGCCGCTGGTTTGTACAATGATTACCGAATTTGCAAACCCACTGGTTTGGTTTAGCGATACTTCAAATTTGGCGGGTGCTTTAACTGTAATATCGCCTGATAGGTTACTGCCAGAAACAGTAAACTGTTGTGTGTTTGTTGACGGCGAGCCGATACAGGCTGATATGTTACCTGTTGCAGCGCCGGCCGTGATAGCCGCCGATCCGTTTACTGTTATGGTAAATCTGGTTGGGGTGCCCGTACATCCGGTACCGGGAGCAAAAAAATTCCCTAAACATGTACTGAGTTGCCCATTTACGCTAATGATATTACGTATCGAATTATCGGCTGTACTGATAACGTCTACGTTGTTCGAGTCTTCGTTAGCCACATATACATATTTTCCATCGGGCGTTATGGATACACCAAACGGATGATTTCCTGTGGGTATGGTAGTGATTACTTTGTTGGCTTCAGCGTCTATTACCATTACATTGTTGCTCCGGGTATTGGCAACATATACCCGTTTACCATCCGGGCTAACACAAATACCGGTAGACACATCGCCAATAGGAATGTTGGCTATAACAGACTTTGATACTGTGTTTACTACCTTAAGCAAGCCGTTATATTGTGCGCTGGTGGCGTATACGCGGCTATTATCCGGGCTTACGGCAATGCCTGTTGGGCCAAACTTTACCTTAATGGGCGTTGTTTGATGTGTCTTAGTGTCAATGGCAATTATAGCATTTTCTCCTATGCAGCCAACATAAACAGTCGATCCGTCAGGGCTTGCGGCAATGCCGTAAGGGTAAACCCCTACATGAACAGGTGGCTCAGCTGTGCCTGTAGCTACATCGATAATTGAAACATTAAAAGCGTTTTCATTAGCGATATAAACCTTTTTACCGTCTGGAGAAAAACATATTCCTATAGGCGATGGGATATTATTAACAGTTGATACTACCCTATGGGTAATAGTACTTATGAATTTAACCGTGTTTGAGGTGAAATCCGTAACAGCCACGACAGTCCCGTCCGGGCTGACGGCTATCCCCGTGGGTTGCCCGCTTGTGTTTACAGTTCCTGTTTGCTTATTACTATCGGCATTCACCATTATAACACTGTTTTTACTGGTAAGGTATAGATATCCTGCCGACGAAGGTGTAACGGTGATAGTAGCTTTTACAGGCGCAACGCCTGTATTTACAGCCGTGAATGATGGTATGTCGCCAGCACCGCTTGCCCCAAGACCGATAGAAGGAGTATCGTTTGCCCAGGTGTAGGTGTTACCTGTGCCGTTAATGGTGATTGCAGCAGTTACATCGCCATTGTTGTACACCGGGTTACCGGTAGCATTGGTGGTGGGCAGGGCATTAATTACACCACTTACCGCAACGTTTTTGCTTGCCGCCCCTGCTGTGCTTAATACCACATAATCCGAAATGTTAGCCGGCGAGCCCAACGCTTTAGCGCGAACATAAACAACTTTATTAGTCACCGCGCCGCCGGTTGGTATAATGCTCAATACGTCGGCAAAGCCGCTGGTTTCGTTGAATGATATCTCCAGGCCCGCCGGCGATGTAGCCGAGATATTGCCGGATAAATTATTGCCGGATACGGTGAATTGCTGGGTGCTGGTTGACGGGGCGCCTATACATGTTGTAATAAGGCCACCAACAGGGCCTGGTGTAATGGCGGTAGGCGAGGGATTAACCGTAATCTTAAAATCAGTTGGATTACTGACGCAGGTATTTATGCCGGGCGTTATAAAATTGCCTATTGCATGAGGCGATGTGCCACAGGGTATATTAGCCGTTACCGTGTAATCTGAAGTTCTGATGATTGACAGCGTGCCGGAATCAACATTAACCACATATACATATTTTCCATCCGGAGTAATAGAAATCCCCGCGGGTGATTTGCCGACTGGTAATGCGGTCATAACCGAGTTGTTGGTGGCGTCAATCACCGTAACGGTTCCGGCAGATTGATTGGTAACATAGATACGGCTGCCGTCCGGGCTTACAACAATACCTTCTGCATCAGTAGTTAAGCTGATTGTTGCCGAGAGGGTATTTGTTGCAGCATCTATTACGTAAACGTTATTGGAGTTGCTTCCGGTTACATATATCTTCCCGCCATCCAAACTTGTTGCAGCATAACGCGCTCCCGAAACCGGAATGTTAATAATTTCGGCGTTATTATCTGTATCATAAACCCTTACATCGCCGGTGGCAAAGGTAGCAACGTAAATCCATTTTCCATCGTTGCTTAAAGCCAGCCCGGCACCGCCCGAGGGGAATGTAAGGGCTGTTAGTACGGCGTCATTTGCCACGTCTATCACTGTACACGAACCGCTTGCGCCGGTAACATACGCCCTGGTGCCATCGTTGCTGAATAGTACCCCTGTAGGATTGTCAAAAATCGATATATCCTTTACCTGGTTGGTTTGCGTGTTGATAATAGAAAGGCTTATACCCGAAATGTTTGCAATGTACGCTTTCTTTCCATCTGGACTTATGGCAACAAAGCCAGGATCGGCGCCTACGGGTATCGTGTCAATAATTTTGTTGGTAATAGTGTTAACCGCCAAAACAGTGTTTGAACCATAATTTGGTATATAGGCAACATTGGCCGTCTGAGAAGTAACGCTTAAGTGTGCAACAACAGGACTCGATCCTGTATTTACGATAGCAAAAGGGGCTATGTTATCGCCACCACTCGCCGACAAGCCGATTCCAGGCCGATCATTTGTCCAATAAAAGGTGTTGCCGGTGCCTGTAAAATTTATGGGCGTAGTAAGGTCGCCGTTGGCGAAAATCAGGTCTGATATATGGTCGACAGTCGGCAGTGCATAAATCGTACCTTCTACGGCTACTTTTGTTGTTGCAGCTCCTGTTGCAATTACTGTTACAAAGCCGGATAGATTAGTAGCAGCACCGCCGGCAACGGTCCGCACATATATTATCTTACTGTTAACCAAACCGCCTGTTGGTACTATGGTCACCAAATTGGCAAACCCGCTGGTAGTGTTAAGTGAAACCTCAAAGCCGGCTGGTGCCACAACCCTAATATTGCCAAATAAATTGCTCCCCGAAACAGTAAACTGTTGGGTACTTGCAGACGGTGAGCCAACGCAGGCTGAAATGATACCACTTGCGGGGCTGGTAATAATATCGGGCCCGGCAAACGCCGTTTTTACCTTGTTAGCATATTTTGCGGTTACATTTTTAACAATATTGGCGAAAGTGTTATTAGCACTGATATCAGTAAAAAAAGATGATAAAACAGCATTGCTTCTACCATAACTACCTGAAGTAGCACCATTTGTCTGGATATAATTATGTTTAGTAAAAAAAGTTTGGGCAATATTGTGTTGGCCGCTATGAAGCATTTGGCCATACGCAATCACCTTTTCCACCTGAGCGAAAAAGATAGAGGCTATGCCCAACATAAGTAAAGGTTTACACATGTTTAAGTTAGGTAAAGAAACATGGTTTAGTTGCCAGTAAATTGATTATGAAGTTATTACTTTAATTGTAAAATATATAAAAAACTTATTAACTACAGTGACCCTGGGATGAAGCCTCTTGATGTGGCGCGAGTCTTGATATTGCCGGTGATTGCTTAGGCTGAAACATTGGCGCACCAATGCATTCTTTTTTATAATTTACGCTGGTTATAAGTTATAAATCTGTTTATCCTGTTTTGCAATGAATAATAATGAACTGGCCACCAAGCCACACTACCCCATATTAGATGGTCTTCGCGGTGTTGCAGCTATTATCGTTGTAACCTTTCACCTTACAGAGCCATTAGCTACCGGTCATTTAGATATTATTGTCAATCACGGTTATCTGGCTGTAGATTTTTTCTTTTTATTGTCGGGCTTTGTAATTGGCTACGCTTATGACGACAGATGGAATAAAATGACGATCGGCAGTTTTTTCAAACGCCGTATCGAACGCCTTCAACCAATGGTGGTTTTGGGGATGACTCTCGGCGCCATTGGGTTCTATTTTACCGATTCTACGCTATGGCCGCTTATTCACACCATTCCTGCCTGGAAAATGTTGCTGGTGATGCTCATCGGTTATACTATCCTGCCTGTACCGTTATCGCTTGATATACGTGGCTGGGAAGAGATGCACCCCTTGAATAGCGTGGGATGGTCGTTGTTCTTTGAATACATTGCCAATATTCTTTATGCTATCTGGATCAGGAAATTTTCCAAAACGGCATTAGGTATCTTAGTAGTCATCGCTGCTATCTTACTCGCACACATGGCAATCACAAACGGCGACGTGAGTGGTGGCTGGACACTGAATGTGCAACAGGTACGCATTGGGCTTACCCGTACCATGTATCCTTTCTTTGCCGGGCTGTTACTTTCACGGGTAGTGAAACCAGCTCAAATTAAAAATGCCTTTTTATGGTGCAGCCTTTTAGTGGCTATTGTACTTTATATGCCACGCATTGGCGGCGCCGGCCATCTTTGGATGAACGGGATATATGAATCTGTTTGTATTATCATTGTTTTTCCACTTATCGTATACCTTGGCGCCAACGGCGTGATACAAACTAAAACCGAGAACAAAATATGCAAATTCTTAGGTGATATATCCTATCCACTTTACATGGTGCATTATCCGCTTGTTTATTTTTACGTAGCCTGGATCAGTAATCATAAAGGCGTTACAATTGTACAGGCCTGGCCTTATGCATTGCTTATTTTAACAGGTGCAATAGTTTTGGCCTATGCTGCATTGAAATGGTATGATGAGCCGGTTAGGAAATGGTTACGGAAAAAGCTTGGGTAAGGTGGTGGTGGGGCACTTATAACCGCCAAAAACTGTTAGTAAATTCAGGAACTTTGAGTGAAAAACTTTAACCATCCTGAATAGGGTTAACCTTCGTGGAAACAAAAAAGCCCGCAAAACTAATATTTACAGGCTTTTTTGATGTATTTGTTTTGCGGAGAGGGAGGGATTCAAACCCCCGGTACCTGTAACAGTACACCTGATTTCGAATCAGGCACATTCGATCACTCTGACACCTCTCCGGGGTTATAAAAGCAAAAATCCCGCTTGGGCGGGACTGCTTTTATTCAGCGGAGAGCTAGGGATTCGAACCCCAGGAACCTTTAACAGTTCAACAGTTTTCAAGACTGCCGCAATCGACCACTCTGCCAGCTCTCCGGGGACAAAAGTACAAATCCGGAGCGGATTGACAAGTATCGAAATGGTTTTTTTTCATTTTCTTAACATATCGCATTAAGTTTTTGATAGTCAGTTAATTAATTTTTCAAATGCTCGGCTTTTTTCTGCCTGAAGCTGTTAAAACGTGGCTTTACCACCCTTAAACTGCGTTTTGAAAGCTCAACCGACGCGTTTAATTCAAACCCGATGAGTAAAATAAGCGAGTTTATATACATCCAAAGCATCACCACAATCAGCGTCCCGATTGATCCGTAAACCTTGTTGTACGATGAAAAATTGTTGATGTAATAGGAAAATCCAAGAGAGGTAAGCACAGCCAGCGCAGTAGCCAGTACCGAGCCTGGGGTTATAAAATTCCAGCGCTTTTTGTGGGCGGGACCATAGCGGTACAACCAGGCTATGCTTACAAAAATAATGATGATGATCATGATCCACCGGAACAGCATGATAGGATAGATCCAAAAATGGCTTTCTTTATTGACATGCAGCTGAATCCAGTGAATAACCGCCTGGCCGGCAATCATAATGGCTATCGAAATAAAAAGTGCCATGCTAATGGCTATGGTGATGCCGGTAGCAACCAGCCGCCGTTTGAGCCAGGTTCGCCTGTCGATAATTAACGATGATTTGTTGAAGGCCTTCATCAGGTTGATTACACCGTTGGTGGCAAAATACATGGTTGATAAAAAACCGAACGAAAGCAACTTGCCGTTTTGATTCTTGATAATGTCTATAAGCGTCTCCCTGAAGGCTAAATAAGCGTTTGTAGGCATCACTGATGCCAAAATGGTTAATAGCGTACCCTGGAAGTGTTTTATGGGGATATAGGGGATTAGTGTAAACAAAAAAATTGTTGCAGGAAATACGGCCAGCATAAAACTATAAGCCAGTGCATAGGCGCGGTTTGTTAACGACGTTTTGGTTATCTCTTTGATAAAAAAGTCAATAACCGTATATAGTGGCAGCGGGCGAAAACCTGGCAGAATGATATACTTTGTCCACTCTATAATGTACTGATAAAAACTAAAGCGCAGCAAAAAGTGGTGAAGCCATCTCATCTAACCAAATTTACTCAAAAAAAGGCAATAATTTATCTATAAAATCCTGCGGTGGCAGGCAGGGGCGATTTGTTTTCATATTGATGAAAACCAGTAACGTTTCGCCGGTATTGATCAGTTCGCCTTTTTCATTACTTAGGTCATACCGGAAATGAATGCGGATGCCGGGCATTTTATCCATAATTACTTTTACGCTTATCTCCTCATCGTACAAAGCAGGCTTCAGGTACTTGCATTTAAGCTCCAGTACAGGCATCATAATGCCCGACTGCTCCATGCCGCTATAAGTTAAGCCAAGGCTGCGCAGCATTTCTACACGGCCAACTTCATAAAATTCGGCGTAGTTGCCGTAGTACATATAACCCATTTGGTCGGTTTCGCCGTACCGCACCCGTATTTTGGTGGTATGCTCAAACATTACCTTTTGATGTTGCGTTCGTTAAGCGCTTTTTGAAAAGCATGGGCATTTACTAAATGGTCAGCAACGTTGTTTGCAAAGGCATGATAGCCCGAAAAATCGGCTTTGGCGCACATGTATATGTAATCGTTGTTTTGATGATCGAGCACAGCGTTTACTGCATTTACCGATGGCATCATGATAGGGCCGGGGGGCAAACCCGTATGCAGGTAAGTGTTATAAGGCGAATTGTATGACAGGTACCTGTTTAATACCCGCTTGATGGTAAAATCATTTAAAGCAAAAATTACGGTAGGATCTGCTTCCAGTTTCATGCCTTTTTTAAGACGGTTAAGGTATAAACCTGCAATGACCGGCATTTCATCGTCATGCAATGCTTCGGCATCAACTATTGATGCTAACACAGATACTTCCTGTTGCGACAGGTTAAGGGCAGTGGCCTTCTGCTTACGCTCCGGTGTCCAGAATTTTTCGTAGTTGGCATACATCTTTTTAAAGAATTTATCGGGCGATGTGTTCCAGTACATTTGGTAGGAGTTGGGCATAAACATGGTATACACGTTATCGGTAGTAAAACCATACTTGGCCACATATGCCGATGAATCAAGCAAGTTGATGATTGATGCCGAATCGGGCTCGATTTTCTTGGATACAAAACCGGCAAATTGTTCCTTCTGCCGTAAACCATGAAACTCCAGTTGTACAGGCTCCTGCGTACCAGAGGCCAGCATATTAATGAGCTTACGGTTGCTCATGCCTTCGCGCAGGTGATACCTTCCCGGTTTAACCCGGTGTGTGTAGTTCATGTTAACAGCGGCCCAGTTAAAGGTAACGGTATCTTTAACCATGCCTTCATTCTGTACGGTTTTAATTACGTCGGCATAGGTTGCGCCGGTATGTATGTATAAATACTCCTGTTTCGCAGTTACATTGGGGCCAAAATATTTATAGTAATAGTTTACACCAACGCCTGCCAGTATGATAATGATCACAATTACAAATGCGATAATAAATTTTTTTAATGGTCCTGATTTTGACTTTTTCTCAGTCATGATAAATTAGCTGTAAATGGTAATTATTTAGTTTTTATCACACTAATTTCACTAATGTTGTCAAGTTAAATGAATTAGAAAATTAAGGTGATAATTTATTTGATTTTTATGAGGCAGATTATAACCCGTTAGATCTGTATTTTTTCCATTAATTCAATTCGTGCAATTCGCTTTAATTAGTTCCAATTAGTGTCTGATTTTTTGAATGGCAATCAATCCGCCCGTTAAGTTTTTAACGTTGTGAAAACCGTTTTGCAGTAATAGTGTTTGAGCGGTTTCGCTGCGTAAGCCAACCTTGCAGATAACGATTAATTCATCGGTTTTGTTGTAACCCAGGTTATTTAGCTTGCCCGCAAGAGTGCCCAGCGGAATATTAACCCCACCGATGTTATAGGTGAGATATTCAATAGGCTCGCGTACATCTATCAAATGGAGCTGCTCGCCCTGGTTTATCCGGGCAAGTAATTCGGCTGCATTAATTTGTTGGGGCTGCATTTGTTTTTGCACCTTGTGAAACAGTAATGTTCATGCGTGTACCAATGCTGGTTTTACTCAACGAGTCGGTTCTCATGGGGTATTGCGCAGTTACAACCACATTGGTCGAGTCGGTTATAGAACCCTGGTAAGTTATTGTGCCCATTGTTAATCCTGCGCCTTTAATAGCAAAGCGTGCCGCATCCAAATCAAGGTTAATCAGTTCGGGAATGGCTACCTCGCTTGCTCCTGCGCCATCGCCTAAAACCAGGTCTACTTTTGATCCTTTAGGTAGTTTGTAGCCTGTTTTAATTACTACGCCACCAAAGCGTACTTCCAGGATGCGATCGCGGGCAATATCCGAGCGGTATGTGGTATCGCCAATTTTTAAACCATAATTGGATAGGGTAGCCGTTGCTTCGCGGTAACTGGCCTGTTCCAGGTCGGGCAGGGCTACAGGCGGGGCCTGCAATGTAACCATGGTTAAATAAATCACACGGCCTTCTTTTACATTGGTTCCGGCATCGGGGTCCTGCTCTACAATGGTTCCCGGCTCAACATCCTCAACATAAACCGAATCTATTTTATAGCCAAAGCCCTGCTCTTTTAATAATGACATAGCGCGATCAATTTTCTCGCCTTTCAGTTTTGGTACAGGTATCCCGGAACCATGGTTGGTGTAATATCCCAGGCTGTAAAAGGCAATTAAAACAACTACAACTATAGTAACAATTGCGCCTAAAAGGTTATAACGAAATGATTTTGTTTTTAAATAAAGACCAAATTTGCTCATTGGTATGCGTAGGGATAATTACAGTCAAATAAGTATCAAACATAGCAATTATTTCGGATTTCGGATTTTCGATTTCGGAATTATGATTGTTTGATTTCATATTTGTCTTTTCCGCTTTAGTATATTCAATACTATTATCCTAATTTCGAAATCGAAAACAAACGCACCTTAAAAGGTAAATTAAAAATAAAAATTAAATCCGAAATCGAACATCCGATATCCGAAATCAAATGAAAAACATAGCCCTTTTGGCCGGTGGCTTTACCGGTGAGTATGAAGTATCTGTAAACAGCGCCAAAAATATTGCCGCCAGCCTTGATGCCTCAAAATATAAAGTTTATACCATTTATGTAAACCGCGACAGGTGGATTCATGAGGCCGGCCACGGTGTGGTTGATGTTGATAAAAACGATTTCAGCATTACCCTGGACGGCAAAAAAATCAAATTCGATTTTGCTTTTATTACAATACACGGTACTCCCGGCGAAGACGGCAAAATACAAGGTTACCTGGATATGCTGGGCATACCCTATAACACCTGTGATGCCACTACATCGGCTATTACTATGAACAAGGCTTACACTAAAACCATAGTGAATGGGATACATGGCCTGCATACCGCGCATTCCCTGCGCCTGTTTGAAAAGGATATGCACGATGTTGCTATTATAGCTGCCACGCTTAAATTTCCGTTGTTCATAAAACCCAATAACGGTGGCAGCAGCGTAGGCATGAGCAAGGTTTATAATGTTGCCGGCTTGCCCGATGCTTTAAAAAAGGCTTTCCACGAAGATGAGCAGATATTGGTAGAGGAATTTATTAAAGGCCGGGAGTTTAGCATAGGCATAGCCCGGTTGAATGGTAAAATTACCGTGCTGCCCGCAACAGAGATATTGACCACCAAAGACTTTTTTGATTACGAAGCCAAATACACATCGGGCGTAACCAAAGAGGTAACACCCGCCGATTTGCCGGCCGCGCAGGTTGAACTGATAGCCGATATTGTAACCGAAGTTTATATCCGCCTTAATTGCAAAGGCATGGTAAGGGTCGACTTTATTTTGCTGGAAGGAACTAACGACTTTTATTTTATCGAAATAAATACAACACCCGGCCAGTCGGCAGCCAGCCTTATCCCGCAACAGGTAAGGGCCGCAGGTATGGATCTGGGCGAATTTTACGGTACATTGATTGAAGGGGCGATTTAGATTTCGCAATCCGGATGTTTATGTTCCGATTTTTTCCGTAGAGACGCATCACATGCGTCTTTTTTGTGTAACATGTTTTTTATTCACGGTGTAACAATGGCGCCTTTTTTACCATCCAACCAACAATGCTGCAATTCATAAAATTTAAAAAACTCTACGGTGGTTTCCCCGCCCTTAAAATAGACGAACTTTCCATAAACCCGGGAGTTTACTGGATAAAAGGAGTTAACGGATCGGGTAAAAGTACGCTGCTAAAATCCATTGCCGGTATTTTATCTTTTGATGGTGATATTTTGTTGGATAATACTATCAGCATAAAAAAACAACCTGTGGGTTACCGAAAACTGGTAAACTTTGCAGAAGCTGAACCTGTTTTCCCCGAGTTTTTGACCGGTAAGGAGATGATTGCCCTTTTTGCGCAGGCCAAGGATGCGCCGGCAGGGCAGGAGCAACATTACATTGATACCATGCAGATGCAAGGCTACGTTGGCCAGCCCGTAGGAACTTACTCCAGCGGGATGCTCAAAAAATTGTCGCTGGTGTTGGCGTTCCTGGGCAATCCTAAACTGATCCTGTTAGATGAGCCGCTTATCACCATTGATACTGCATCATTAAAAATTTTAAACAGCTGGATTGCCGAACGGCATCTTCAGCAAGGTACCAGCTTCCTGCTTTCATCGCATCAAACGCTTGAGCTAGATGAACTGCCCAAAGCTGGCGAGTTGCTGGTTGAAGCGCAAACCTTAAAGTTCATAGCGTAATGAAGCAGCCGTTAACCAATGTATTGGTAAAAGTATTTGCTTTTGGTTTTTACCAGGTGCACGCGCCTATATTGTTTTTTGCATTTTTTATATTGGTTGGCTGTGTGCCCGGCAATATGCTCATCAGCTATCATGAATCGTTAATGTTAGCCATGTGTAGCAGTCCTGTAATGCTCCTGGTGGTTATTGGCGGCTGGTTATTATACGTTTTTAAAAGCTGGCACTATGTTTCTGTACAATTACTTGCACCCGAAAAACAGTTTTTGTTTTACAGCAGCAACGCGCTAAGCCGCAACCATCAATTAAAAAGCTGGGGCTGCACACAAGCAATCATTTTAAGCCCGGTTATTATTTACGCTGTAATGGCTGTTTGCGTAGGTGTGGTACATCATTACTATCTGCTGCCTGCCGTGGTGGTTTTGTTTTTAGCGGCCATGGTTTGGTGCAGCGCACTAATTTATACACGAATATTAAACCGGCTGGTTGACGGCAGCAGCCAATCATTTCTGTTAAAGCTAAGCAGCAAATGGCGCAAGCCATACTTTAGCCTGTACATCTATCATGTTTTTGATAAGCTTAAAGTGCAGTACTTTGTTACCAAAGCACTGTCGTGGTTAATTATAACAGGTGTTTTTTATTTATTTGCCGATGTGAAGAATGATTCACGGCTGGCTGGTATAGCCATCCTGGCCGTAATAACAGCGCATGTGGTTTTGATATTTGAGGCGCGCAGGTTTGAAGAAACACGCTTAAGTTTCTCGCGCAACCTGCCTTATAGCAGGTTCAGGCTGTTCCTGAATTTTGCAGGTGTTTATTTTTTTTTGCTGATACCCGAAAGTGTTTGGTTGTTTGGCAGGTTTAGCCCTTTAATGGCTGTGGAGTTATTACTGGCAGGGTTAAGTATTGCCATGCTTTTTCATTGCCTGCTTTACTGGTTTGGCTTAAATATGGATAAATATATTCAATGGATACTGGCCTTATTTATAGTGTTGTTTTGGATAATTATGTTTCACCTGCTTTGGATATTGATACCGCTTAACGTGGGTGTGGCTTACCTGTTCTTTTATTTTAATTACTACAACTACCAGAGCACGGTAGTTAAGGATAAGTAACATTCCATCTGCAACTAATCATCCTGTCGCGGCCGCTCATGTCTTGTCGCAACTCAATATCGGTAAAATGTTTGTCGCGTAATAATTCAACAGTTTCGTTGCCCAAACTCTCATTAATCTCAAAAAAT
This sequence comes from Mucilaginibacter sp. P4_D1, assembly GCF_056401935.1. Lineage (NCBI taxonomy): Bacteria > Pseudomonadati > Bacteroidota > Sphingobacteriia > Sphingobacteriales > Sphingobacteriaceae > Mucilaginibacter > Mucilaginibacter sp. P4_D1. The sequence continues at coordinate 141,927 of NZ_JBFUIJ010000007.1, read as the reverse complement.
AAATAGCCGCCCGGCGTTAAATTACCCGAAGCAAAATCGGCAATAGCCCTGTAAAACAACAGCGGATCATCCTCGGGAACAAACAATGCGGTATGCGGCTCAAAATCGGTTACGTTGGTGTGCATTTGTCGTTTGTCGTCCAGCGTTACATAGGGCGGGTTACTGACGATGATATGGTGAGTAGTGAGTGGTGTTGAGCGGTGAGTAGTGAGTGGTGAGTAGTGAGTGGTTGCTGCATCTAAAATATCGGCCTGGATAAATTGCACATGAACATCATTTAAGTCAGCATTTTCTTTTGCGGTGTGCAACGCACCTTCGGATATATCAATTGCCGACACCTGGGCCAGTGGTAAATTCTTTTTCAGGCTGATGGCGATACACCCGCTCCCCGTACCAATATCCAATATACTCCCTCCAAACTGCCCACTGCTAACTTGCAACCTAGCGCCCGCAACCCGTAACCCGTAACCCGCAACCGATAAAACCCATTCTACCAGTTCTTCTGTCTCGGGGCGGGGGATAAGCACATTGGGATTTACTTTAAACGGCAGCCCATAAAACTCGGTAACTCCTAAAATATATTGAATGGGTTTGCCCGTTTTCAGTTCGGCAACAATGCTCTTTAGTTTTTGGGCTTGTTCATCGTTTAGCTCCCGTTCCGGAAATGCTTTAATAGATGCTTTTGACCGGTTAGTTACCTGGCTGATGGTTAATAAAGTAAGTGACTCTACCTCGTTAGCATCATATACTTTGTTCAGCTGTTTGTAATCTTCAAAAACATCCCTTATGGTAATCATGCAACAAAGTAACATAAAAGCTACTTTTGCAGCATGGTTCAACATGAAATTTTTATGCAGCGCTGCCTTGAACTTGCCCAGCTTGGTGCCGGGTACGTAAGCCCGAACCCTATGGTAGGCGCGGTAGTTGTTCATGAAGGCAAAATAATAGGCGAGGGTTATCACCAGAAATACGGCCAGGCCCATGCCGAAGTAAATGCTATTGCGCAGGTAACCGCTAAATTTGATAACGCCGCTGAACTGTTAAAGCAATCAACCATATACGTTTCATTGGAGCCTTGCGCGCATTATGGTAAAACACCGCCTTGTGCCGATTTGATTATTGAACATCAAATTCCCCTGGTAGTTGTTGGCACCCGCGACCCTTTTGCCCAGGTTGACGGTAAAGGAATTGAAAAACTTAAAGCTGCCGGTATTGAGGTAATAACAGGTGTGCTGGAAAAGGAATGCCAGTGGCTTAACCGCAGGTTTTTTACCAAAGTACAAAAGCACCGGCCATACATTATATTAAAATGGGCGCAAACCAACGATGATTTTTTTGCGCCTGCTGATGGTAGCCAGCTTTGGATAACGGGCACCCAATCACGCAAGTTGGTACATAAATGGCGCAGCGAGGAAGATGCCATTTTGGTAGGGAAAAATACCGTTGCCATTGATAACCCGCAATTGAACGTACGGCATTGGGAGGGAAGATCGCCAAAACGGGTGGTGATAGACAGGAGGCTGGAACTTAATAAAGAGGCCAACGTATTTGATCAATCTGTTGAGACACTGGTTTTTAATGAAATAGAATTTAACGCCGACGGAAAAAATAAGTATATTGCATTGGAGGATTTTGACCGCTATGTGCCACAATACATTTTGTACCAATTATATTTGCAGGACATTCAATCGGTGATCATCGAAGGGGGGGCACATACCCTGCAAGTGTTTATTGATGCCGGCCTTTGGGATGAGGCCCGCATTTTTACCGGCAAAACTGTTTTATCAAAAGGGATAAAATCACCACAAATAACAGGTATACTTGCCGCCGAATCATTTATTGAAGACGACCGTTTGCAAACGTTATACAACCAATAAGAATTAAAAATAGAATCAAGAATTAAGAGTCAAGAATCAAGATAGGAGAAATATGGGACAGCGAAAAAATAAGCTTGTAATTTGCAGCTGATGCTTTCGCCTGAAGCAAAAAAGTCTTAATTCTTGACTCTGGATTCTTGGCTCTACTACGCACCACCAATTATGCTATTTGTTTTTTTAAGTATCTGTTGTAGTGTTATTGTGTCGGTTATGCTCAAGCTGGCCAGGCGATACCATATTGATGTTTACCAGGCTGTCACCTGGAATTATTCGATGGCTATCCTGCTTACCTGGTTTTTTTACAGGCCGTCGCTTGCCAACTTAAGCCAGTCGCCCGTTTATAACTATATCGCGCTCGGGGTTTTATTCCCGGCCTTGTTTATCATTATGGCAACCTCGGTGCGTAAGGCCGGTATCGTACGTACAGATGTAGCACAACGTTTATCCCTGTTTATCCCGATTATAGCTGCATTTTTGCTTTTTGGCGAGGCATCAACCCCGGTCAAAACAATTGGTATCATACTGGCATTTATAGCTATTTTATGTTCAATCCCATGGCAAAAATCAACAGGGAGGGTTAGTAGCAGTAAAGAAGCAGAAAAAGGTTCATGGGTTTACCTGCTTATCGTTTTCCTGGGCTTTGGCGTTATCGATGTATTGTTAAAGCAAATTACCAAGGTTAATAATGTGCCTTTTACAACGGCCATTTTTATCATTTTTATACTGGCGTTTGCGCTTTCGTTTATCGGGCTTATTTACCAGGTAGTCACAAAAAAAATGCGTTTCTCCTGGCCGCATATCCTCATTGGTTGGGTATTGGGTTTGTTTAATTTTGGTAATATCCTTTTTTATCTGAAGGCGCACAAAGCCCTGGCAAGCAATCCCTCATCGGTATTTTCGTCAATGAATATCGGCGTTATTGTCGTAGGCGCACTCATCGGGATGATTATATTTAAGGAGAAATTAAGCACCCTCAACAAAATAGGGCTGTTGGTTGCCGTGCTGGCAATTGTTGTTATTTATTTTCCGCAAACATTAGGCTTCCTGCACTTGTAATTTAATATTGTACCCATGAATGGCTTTTTAACGCTTTCTGCTTTAAGCCTTCAGCTTTTAGTTCCAAACAAATGCTTTTTGACGATACCTATCAAACCATCGAAAACCCAACGGAAAGTATATTCCGTGACAGGGGCAGCAAGTTCCTGGGGTTTGCTTATCCTATCAGCTCCGATAATGATATTAAAGTTATCGTAGCCAAATTAAAAGCCGAACACCCTAAAGCCAATCACCATTGCTGGGCCATGCGCCTGGGTACTGATAGATCTGTTTACCGGGTGAACGACGACGGAGAACCATCGGGCACCGCCGGCCGGCCAATACTAAATATCCTGCTGTCAAAAGATGTTACCAATATCCTGGTGGTTGTGGTGCGCTATTTTGGTGGCACGCTGCTTGGGGTACCAGGGTTAATTAACGCCTACAAGGTAGCTACAGAAGAAGCCCTGAAGCTGGCCGTCATCATCCAAAAAACGGTGAACGATATTTACACCATTAAGTTTGATTACCTGCAGATGAATGACGTGATGCGGATTATTAAAGACGAAAATCTGCCGGTGCTTGAACAGCAGTTTGATAACGATTGTAGCATGCAGCTGTCTATCCGCAAAATGCAGGTGGAGCAGGTTCTGGGTAAATTAGGAAACGTAGCCGGGTTAAAGGCGAAGTATGATTATAGTTTGTAATCGAGGTTAAATACGGTGATTCCTGAGGCTATTTGGTTATCAACAGGCGGTCAAGCTGCTGGTGAGGCTTAATCCCTATTTAACCTCATTTTAATGTAGTAATTGCGGCGTAAATGCTTATTTTCGTCGCATATGCAATCTTTTGACTTAGATAAAACCGATCTCCTCCGCATTAAAACGGCACTTGATGCCGATGATGCTGAATTAGAGAAAGTTCTGAAGGAATATCACGCCTCTGAGATTGCTTTATTGTTTGAACAGCTTGAGCAGGAGGATAAGGAAAGAATCATCAATATCCTGCCCACTGACGTTGCATCCGAAGTTTTATCCGAAATGGATGAGGAGCACAGCCCCGGTGAGCTGCTCCTGAACCTCCATCCTGAAAAAAGAAGCGAGATAGTTGAAGAACTGGATTATGACGATGCAACCGACATTATATCCCAGCTTGATGAAGATGAGCAGCAGGAGATATTAGAAGATATTGATGCCGATGATGCCAGCAGCATCCGCGCGCTTTTGAACTATGCCGAAGATACTGCCGGCGGTTTGATGAACTCCGAACTCATCAAAGTAAATATCCGGCTGGATAAAAAAGAGGCACTGGACGAGATTATTCGCCAATCGGAAGAGATGGAGGAGTTTTACACCATTTACGTGGTTGACGATGCCGATACTTTACAGGGCATCCTATCGATAAAAGATGTTATAAAAGCCCATGCGGATGCCAAAGTGAGCGACCTGGTAAAACGCGATCCCGTATATGTAAGGGCCGAGCTTGACCAGGAAGAGGTTGCCCGCCTGATATCCCAATACAATTTAACAACCATCCCGGTTGTGGATGACCATATGAAATTGCTTGGCCGGGTTACCGTTGATGATATCATCGACGTAATGGAGCAGGAAAATACCGAAGATATATTAAAGATTTCGGGTGTATCTGAAGACGAAGAATTGAGCGGTAACTGGAAAGATGCCGTAAAAAGTCGTTTGCCCTGGCTGGTTATTAACCTGGCCACTGCTTACCTGGCCGCATCGGTGATTAGGCATTTTGACGATACGGTATCTCAAGTGAAAGGCATAGCCGCTTACATGACCATTATAGCCGGTATGGGCGGTAATGCAGCCACGCAGGCCCTTGCGGTAACCGTCAGGCGTATATCGTTAAGTAACCTTACCGATAGCCAGGCCTATAATACGGTTTTAAAAGAATTTTTAGTAGGCATGCTTAACGGTGCAGCCAACGGACTGGTTGTTTTTTGCATTGCTCTGTTTTATGATGCCAACCCTATGCTTGGCCTGGTTTTGTTTTTAGCCATGACAGGTAACCTCATCATCGCGGGTATTACCGGTGCATCTATACCACTGGTATTAAAAAGGGTAGGGATTGATCCGGCGGTGGCATCGTCTATCATTATTACCACCTTTACCGATTGCGCCGGATTTTTATTGCCCTTATACCTGGCTACCAAGCTTTTGTTGAAGCATTAAGCGTAACTGGCGTTTTATGCGATATTATTATAAATTTGAACCATCAAAATTTGAGATATGACTGAAGTAAGATACGACTGGACAAAAGAAGAAATAGCTGAAATATACCATACCCCATTACTCGACCTTGTTTACCGCGCGGCAACCGTGCACCGCGAAAATAAAGATTACGCCGAAGTACAGATCAGCTCGCTGATTTCTATCAAAACCGGCGGCTGTTCTGAAGATTGCGCTTACTGCCCGCAGGCTGCCCGGTACAATACCGGTGTAGATGTACATGCCATGATGCCCAAAGATGAAGTTATAGCTGCTGCCGAAAAAGCAAAAGCGGGTGGCGCATCGCGTTTATGCATGGGTGCGGCCTGGCGCGAAGTGCGCGATAACCGCGATTTTGATAAAGTGATTGATATGGTAAAGGCTGTTAATAGCCTTGATATGGAAGTATGTTGCACACTGGGCATGCTTACCGAGAGCCAGGCGCAACGATTGGCAGATGCAGGCCTGTATGCTTATAACCATAATCTGGATACATCTGAAGAGGATTATAAGCGCATTATCACCACGCGCACTTATGACGACAGGTTAAATACCATTAAAAACGTACGTAAAGCAAAAATTACAGTTTGTAGCGGTGGCATAGTTGGTTTGGGCGAAACTGTTGACGACAGGATCTCGATGCTGAAAACATTGTCAAACCTACCCAAACATCCCGAATCGGTACCTATCAATGCTTTGGTGCCCATCGCTGGTACACCACTGGCCGATCAGCCCCGCGTACCTATCTGGGATATGGTAAGGATGATTGCTACCGCCCGTATTATTATGCCGCGTTCGGTAGTGCGCTTATCTGCCGGTCGTACCGAAATGAGTACTGTTGAGCAAGCCTTTTGTTTTATGGCAGGTGCCAGCTCTATTTTTGCAGGCGAAAAGCTTTTGACCACACCAAACCCGTCATTTGATACCGATATGGCTATGTTTGAACTGCTTGGCCTTACACCACGCAAAGCCTTCAAAAACGGTCGCCCAAATGAGGTTAAAGAAATGGAAGCAGCAGGGTAATTGCCCGGCTGTTTTAAACAAGAAAGGCGCATTATTTGCGCTTTAAAGCCATGTCATTGCGAGGTACGAAGCAATCGCGAACTGTGTAATTCTGGCCTGCAACGGTCGCGATTGTTACGTTGTTCCTCCTTATAAGGACGTGTTCGCAAGTGTTTGATTCCCAATATCCAATAACCGTCATTGCACGAAGCAATCCCCTACATGCTAAGTCCCACATAGTTCGGGATTGCTTCGTGCCTCGCAATGACGGTAGTTTATAGCATTCGTTTAACTATATCAATAGTACGTGACATCAATTTGGCTTCCGAACGACTGATTTCTAATCTACAGCTGTGGATTTTCCACCTTAATCCCTCATATTAATAAACTGCAGCGGCTGGCCAAAGTTTTCGGTACGGCATAGGCTGATCACCGCTTGCAGGTCGTCAATTTTTTTGCCTTGTACACGTACCTGGTCGTCCATAATAGAGGCTTGCACCTTAAGGCCGCTGTCTTTTATCTTTTTAACCAGCTTTTTGGATGTTTCTTTGTCGATACCTTCTTTAACCTTTATCTCTTTGCGGATCATGTTGCCCGATGCGTATTGCTCTTTACCAAAATCAAGCGCGCTCGAATCCAGGTGTTGTTTCACCATGCGGCCGATGATGGAATCCTGGATGGCTTTAAGGCGCATCTCGTTTTCGGTTACGATGGTTATTTCATTGGTTTTTTTATCCAGGTCGATAGTGCTTTTTGAATCGTTAAAATCGTAACGGTTAAGTATTTCTTTTTTAGCTGTATTGATGGCGTTATCAAGCGTTTGCCCATCTATTTTGCTTACTATATCAAATGTTGGCATAAGTAAAAGAGTTTATAATGTTTACAAAACTAATGTATTGTAAACATTTACACAGCGCCATTATCAATTTGTTTACATGGCACACTAAATAATAATCATTAAAAACAGGTTTTATGTAGATGAGTTAATATTAAATTAACAAATAAATAAGCAGTTTTGTACACGTGGCCTAAGGGGCACAAATTTTATGGATAAACAACCACCATTAATTAACAGGGAAATAAGCTGGTTATATTTTAACGACAGGGTTTTGCAGGAAGCTGCCGATCCAACTGTGCCTTTAATTGAGCGCGTACGCTTTTTGGCTATATTTTCATCAAACCTTGATGAGTTTTACAGGGTGCGGGTGGCTACCATGACACGGCTTGCCGCTTTAAACGAAAAATCGAAAGAAATATTAGGCTATAACCCTAAAAAGCTCCTTAACCAAATCAAGAACCTTGTTGTAAAGCAGGAGCGTAAGTTTAATAACCTGTATGAAAATATCATTGTTAAACAGCTTGCCGAAGAAAAGATATTTATCCTGAATGACAAACAGCTTAACGTAAGCCGGGGTGCCTTCGTTAAAAATTATTTCAGGGAAAAACTGCTGGCCACTTTGGTGCCTATCATGCTTGATGACAGCCTGCCGCTGCCAGAATTAAGAGATCGGGCGATTTACTTTTTTGTAAAGCTTACTAAAAATAAAAAAACACGTTACGCGCTTATTGAGTTCCCGGATACGCTATCAAGATTTGTTGTACTGCCCGAAACCAACAACCTGAAGTTTATTATCCTGCTGGATGATATTATCAGGTACAGCCTGGAAGATATATTTTTCATTTTTGAGCACGACAGCATCGAAGCATATTCCCTGCAGCTCACCCGCGACGCCGAACTTGACCTGGATAAAGAAGTGAGCGGCAAGTTTATAGATGCATTATCAAAAAGCCTTCAAAAGCGCAAAAAAGGTACCCCAATGCGCTTACTTTATGATACCGAGATGCCTATGGATATGTTAAAATACCTGGTAACCAAAATGGGGCTGCATGGCGAAAGCCTTATCCCCGGTAACAGGTATCATAACTTCAAGAATTTTATTTCGTTTCCCAACGTGGGCAGCCCCGATCTGGAGTTTGTTAAATACGCGGCTTTACCGGTAGAAGATTTGTCGTTTGGTAAAAGCTTGCTGGGCCTTATTGCAAAAAAGGACTATATGGTAAGCACACCATATCAATCATATGACTACATCATCCACTTTTTGCGCGAAGCTGCTATCGATCCAAAGGTTAAAGAGATCAGCATAGCGGTTTACCGCCTTGCCGAAAATTCAAGAATTGTACACGCGTTGGTAAATGCAGCCAAAAATGGTAAAAAGGTGAACTGTTTGGTTGAATTGCGGGCAAGGTTTGATGAACAGAACAATATATTTTGGAGCAACAGGCTGGAAGAAGAGGGTGTGAATGTGTTGTACGGTATAGCAGGCTACAAAGTACACTCGAAGATATGCCTGGTTAGCCGCCTGGAAAAACAAAAGATTGTGCACTATGCCTGTTTATCAACCGGCAACTTTAACGAAAAAACCGCCAGGATATATGCCGATCATACTTTGTTTACCGCAAACAAAAAAATAACCGACGATTTGGATATAGTGTTTAAAGCGCTCAAAAGGAATACCTTACCCAAGGGACTAAAAACATTGATTGTATCGCCAATTGATTCCAGGCCGGCTATTTATAAACTGATAGATAACGAGATAAAAAACGCTAAGGCAGGTAAAAAGACCTACATGATCCTGAAGATGAACAGCCTTGCCGATGAAGGGCTTATCAGTAAACTTTACCAGGCAAGTAACGCGGGTGTTAAAATAAAAATGATCATCAGGGGTATGTGTTGCCTTGTGCCGGGAGTGAAAGGTTTTAGCGAAAATATTGAGGTAATAAGTATCGTGGATAAGTACCTGGAGCATGCACGCGTGCACATTTACTGTAATGGAGGGGACGAGCTGATCTATCTTACTTCGGCCGATTTTATGAGCCGTAATATTGATACCCGGGTTGAGGTTGGCTTCCCGATTTTAGACGAACGGCTAAAAAAGGAAGTTAAAGATATGATCAATATTCAATTGCAGGATAATACCAAGGCACGCGAAATAAACAGTGCAAATAGTAATAAATACCACAAAACCAACGCGGCCGAATCGCACAGGGCTCAAATAGAAATATACAATTACCTGAAAACTAAAAACAAACAAAGTTGAGATACGCAGCTATAGATATTGGTTCAAATGCAGTAAGACTGCTGATTGCCGATATTATTGAAAATCATGGTTCCTTTTCATTCAAAAAAAATACATTGATCCGGGTGCCGCTGCGCCTGGGCGACGATGCTTTTATCCAACATAACATTTCTGATAAAAAAGCTGCCGACCTGGTAAAATCAATGAGCGCTTTCCGCAACCTGATGGATGTTTATAAGGTAACCCATTACCTGGCCTATGCCACATCGGCCATGCGCGAAGCTACCAACGGCGAGGATGTTGTTAAACTGATTAAGGAACAAGCCAATATCGACCTTGAGATTATCCATGGCTCCAAAGAAGCAAAGGTGATTTACGCCAGCCATGCCGAGCAAACCATTGATAAAAGCAAAAGTTATTTATACATTGATGTTGGCGGCGGCAGTACCGAACTTTCGTTGTTTTCGGCAGGAGAGTTAATGGCCTCCAAATCGTTCAATATAGGCACTATCCGCATTCTGGATAACCAGGATACCGAAGAAACCTGGGATGAAATGAAGGAGTTTATTCGCGAACATACGCGGGGCTATAAGCAGTTGTTAGGTATAGGTACGGGTGGCAATATCAACAAGTTGCACCGTTTGGCCGAAGAAGGCGATGAGGTACCTATGGCTTTTACCAAGCTAAAATCGTTGTATACTTACCTTAATTCTTTTTCGCTTAAAGATCGTATTAATGTGCTTGGCTTAAACCAGGATAGGGCAGATGTTATAATCCCGGCCTGCGAGATTTATTTGACAGTTATGAAAAATGCGGGGATAAAACAAATATATGTGCCCCGTGTGGGTATGGTTGATGGTATTATCCAAACGCTGATAGATCTGAATTTGTCTTAACAAAAAAACTTAACAAAAAAATAACGTAAAAATATTTTTACAAATTTGCTTTATAATATAAAAACAGTTAGTACATTTGTAGTGCCCTCTCAAGGGCATGTTTTTCATAGGTAGATGTAGGGTCGGGTACTTGTATTCGACCCTTTTTTGTGCCCGTTTTTTTGGATTGTTGGAGAGAAGTAATGAAGAAGAAGATAGTAGTTGCCATCACAGGCGCCAGCGGCGCTATTTATGCCCACCTTTTGTTAAAAAAGTTAAACCAGCTGAAAGATCAAATAGCCGAAGTTGCCGTTGTGATGTCGGATAACGCCAAAGACGTATGGCGTTTTGAGTTGGGAAACGATGATTACAGCAAGCAAGACTTTAAATTTTACGCCAAAAACGATTTCATGGCGCCATTTGCCTCCGGGTCGGCAAAGTTTGATACCATGGTAATTGTGCCATGTTCTATGGGTACGCTCGGCCGGATAGCTGGCGGGATATCAGACGATTTGATAAGCCGCGCCGCCGATGTGGTTTTGAAAGAGCGCCGCAAACTCATCCTTGTTGCCCGCGATACGCCGTTGAGCCTTATCCACATCCGTAATATGGCAACTGTTACCGAGGCGGGGGGCATTATTTGCCCGGCCATACCATCGTACTACAGCAAACCGCAAACTATAGAAGAACTGGCTATGACGGTAGTTAACCGGGTTATTGACCTGATGGGATTGGAGAATGAAAGTTATGAGTGGAAAGGGATATAATTATTGCTTAAGGTTTATCGGTTGTTGTTTAATGATATTAATAATTTAATATTGATGTCGATACCCATAGCGGGTGCGTGTCTGACCTGAATTATGTTGGATGTTTTGTACACATTAGGAAAATGTTTACCTTAGTTATGCCAAAAGTAAACTCCGGTTCGCCCGAATAATGAAATCTAAGTCGACTGCATACATTTTATGTTTTTTTTTAGGTGTACTGGGCGTGCACAAGTTTTATCTCAATAAAACAGGCGTTGGTATACTTTATTTTTTCACACTTGGCCTGGCTGGCATCGGTTGGATTATCGATTTGTTTACCCTGGGCAGTCAGGTTGATGCCTGTAACGCATTGGTTAAACGTAGCCGCGGTGCAAAACATGTTCTAAATACCCCCGATTATAGTAGTGCTGCAACGCAACGGAGTTTATCCGAACAATTACACGAACTTCATATGCTTAAAGAAAAAGGTATAATAAGCGAAGAAGAATACGCCAGGCAAAAGAGCAAAGTATTGGCGTAAGCTGCTTTTAATTGTGCTTACTATCGGGAGAGTTAGCTATAAATAATTAACCCCAAAGTAAAATCACTAATTCAATAACTCAGTAATTCACTAATTGCTTATCTTTGCGCCCTTGCAATGAATAAGAAAGTCGCTTTTTACACTCTTGGCTGTAAGCTTAATTACTCGGAAACCTCGTCAATAGGCCGGATGTTTACCCAGGCCGGTTACGATACGGTTGAGTTTTCAAACACGCCCGACGTTTTTGTGATCAATACTTGCTCGGTAACCGAAAACGCCGACAAGAAGTGTAAAAAGATAGTTAAAGAAGCGCTCAAGATTTCCCCGAATGCTTACGTAACCATTGTAGGTTGCTATGCCCAGTTAAAGCCACAGGAAATTGCCGAAATTCCCGGCGTTGACATGGTACTTGGCGCTGCCGAAAAATTCCAGATCATTGATCATATTACCGACCTTACCAAAAAGCCCAAAGCAGTTGTTTACAACCAACCTGTGAGCGAGGCCAACCAGTTTGTGCCGGCATATTCATTTGGCGACCGTACCCGTACGTTCCTGAAAGTTCAGGATGGCTGCGACTATTCCTGTACCTTTTGCACCATCCCCCTGGCCCGCGGTGCCAGCAGGAGCGACACCATTGCCAACGTAATTGAACAGGCTAAACAGATAAGTGCTTCGGGCGTAAAAGAAATAGTACTTACAGGTGTTAACCTGGGCGATTTCGGGATCCGCAACGGGCAACGGGAGGATAAGTTTTTTGACCTGGTTAAAGCCCTCGACGAGGTAGAAGGGATAGACAGGATCCGCATTTCCTCTATCGAACCAAACCTGCTTACCGACGAGATCATCGCTTTTGTGGCTACTTCAAGACGGTTTGTTCCCCATTTTCACATCCCGCTTCAGTCTGGTTCCGACAAGATACTCGGCCTGATGCGCCGTCGCTATAAACGCGATTTGTATGTAAACCGCGTAGCCAAAATAAAAGAACTGATGCCCGATTGCTGTATTGGGGTTGATGTTATTGTAGGTTTCCCCGGCGAAACACGTGAGGATTTTATTGATACCTATAATTTTTTAAACGATCTGAACGTTTCATACCTGCACGTATTTACTTACTCCGAAAGGGAAAATACCCTGGCCGCCGAAATGAAAGGCGTAGTACCTGGTTCAGCCCGGGCGGATAGAAGTAAAATGCTGCATATATTGTCTGAAAAGAAACGCCGGGCTTTTTACGAAACCCAGTTAGGCAAAACCGATGAGGTTTTATTTGAGGGTGATATTAAAGACGGTTTTATGCATGGCTTTACCCGCAACTATGTAAAGGTAAAAGCCAAATACGATCCTATATTGGTAAACGAATTGAAAAAGGTTTGCTTAACAAATATTTCACCGGATGGTGATGTCGAAATAACAGAAGGTGAAGAAATATTAGTTCATTAAAACGCTATCTTCGCTTCAAATTACAACCTATGTTTCCAACCATAACATCGCTTCTGCAATATCTTTTCGGTTTTAATTTCCCGTTGCCTATACAAACATTTGGTTTTTTTGTAGCTATAGCTTTTATGGCAGCATACTGGGCCTTTGTTCAGGAATTTAAACGGAAAGAGAAGCTGGGGATTCTTCATTCATCAAAAAGAACGGTACTGGTTGGGCAACCTGCTTCGGCAGCCGAATTGGCCGGTAATGCTGTATTTGGTTTCATTTTAGGTTATAAATTAATCGACTCGGCATTAAATTACCATGCACTTTTAGATGATACACAGGGTTTCCTGCTGTCATTAAGAGGCAATTGGATAGGTGGTATTATAGGTGCCGCAGCTTTTGCTTACTGGGCGTATTACGAAAGCGAAAAGCAAAAATTAGCCAAACCCGAAAACAGGGAAGTAACCGTACACCCGTACGAAATGATGGGCAGCATTTTGTTGTGGGCTGCCATATTTGGCTTTGCAGGCGCCAAGTTATTTAATGCCCTTGAAAACTGGGGCGATTTTATGAAAGACCCGGTTGGCATGCTAATAGGTTTTAGCGGCCTTACTTTTTATGGTGGCCTTATTTGCGGTGGCGCGGCCGTGTTATATATTGCCAATAAAAATGGCGTTAAGCCTTTAGATATGCTGGATATTGGTGGCCCGGGTATGATGCTGGCTTATGCATTAGGCCGTGTTGGCTGCCAAATGTCGGGCGATGGCGATTGGGGGGTGGTAAACCTTGCGCCGAAACCGGGCTGGCTGAGCTGGGCGCCTGATTGGGTATGGTCTTTTAAATTCCCGCACAATGTTAATGACGAGGGTGTTCCCCTGGCAAATTGCATAGGTAAATTTTGTCACGAACTGCAATACCCTGTATACCCAACATCGTTATATGAATGCATCATTTGCCTGTTACTGTTTGCGTTCCTGTGGAGTATCCGCAAACGGATAAAAAATTCAGGCGTTCTGTTTGGTATTTATATGATATTAGCCGGTGTTGAACGGTTTTTTATCGAACTGATCCGTGTAAATACAAAATATCAGGTGGCTGGTATTCGCTTTACCCAAGCCGAAATGATCTCGTTGATTATGGTTATTGGTGGTGCTGTGTTAATTACAAATGGTTTAAAAAATAAAAAAACAGCTACGTTACAGCATGGCTAATAAAAAACAGGCTCATAAGCTGTTAAATAACCAGGTATTCAGGTTTGTGCTTTCGGCTGGTGCCGGTTTTGTTGTGGATATCTCTGCTTTTTATCTTTTTTATCATAACCTGTTAGCCAGGCATACTTACCTTATCGGTTCATACACTTTCCGTAATTCTACTTTATCGTTAGCCATCTCGTTTTTGCTTGGGGTAATTGTCAATTTTGCCATTACCCGCGCGCTTGTTTTTACCGAGTCAAAATCATCTGGTTATAAACAGTTTTTTCGTTTTATAGCTGTTGCCTGTGTTGGTTTTTTCGCCAACCTTGGGCTAATAAAAATATTGATCCAGGTTTTTGGTATCTACGCTCCCGTAGCGCGTATAGGTGCAGCTTTGAGCTTGTTTTTTGCAAGCTTTTTTATTCACAAGGTTTTTTCATTCAGCTTATCATTACGTAAACATGCAACTGCAAAACATAACGCAACAAGTAATTGAAATAGCCAAACAGGCAGGCGAATTTATCAGACAGGAACGCAAAGCGTTCGACCCCGATAAAATTGAATACAAAGGCCTTAATGATATGGTGTCATACGTTGACCAAACTGCCGAACGGATCATTGTTGAAGGCTTAAAAAAAGTACTGCCCGAATCTGGTTTCATCACCGAAGAAAAAACTACTACCATAGTGGGCGACCGATATAACTGGATTATCGACCCGCTGGATGGCACCACCAATTTTATTCATGGCGTGCCTGCTTATTCGGTAAGTATAGCACTAAAGGAATATGATGAACTGGTGGCCGGAGTTGTGTACGAGATAAACCAGGACGAATGTTTTTACGCTTGGAAAGATGCGCCGGCTTATCTGAATGGCCGAGAAATCCAGGTAAGCAAAAACACTACGGTAAGTACAAGTCTTATCGCTACAGGTTTCCCTTATTATGATTTTAGCAAGCAGGCCCAATATATCGAACTATTTACCGAATTGATGAAAAGCAGCCACGGCCTGCGCCGCATTGGTTCGGCAGCTGTCGACCTGGTTTACACCGCCTGCGGTCGCTTTGATGCTTTTTACGAATACAACCTGAACGCCTGGGATGTAGCCGCCGGAATTGTAATTGTAAAACAGGCAGGTGGCGATATAGTAAACTTTAAAGGTGGAAGTGAAGTGTTGGAAACAAGAGAATTACTTGCTACAAACAGTAAGATAACAGGGGAGATGCTGACTGCGATCCAAAAATATTTCAAGTAACGCTGATTTCATACACACCAATTTCACGAATTGAATCGAATTTTACTATTTTTTTAGGAATTAAAATTTGGTGAATGATCGGGTTTTGATTGATTAGTAATCTGATACGTGGAAATAAAGAGGCCCAAATCTGAATTTTATCAGATATGGGCCTTGCTTTTTATTATATACTAATTCGTCAAATCCACCACGATTAGTGAAATTCGATTCAATTAGCGCAATTCGGGTGCATTATAGCGCTTCAGATACCACTTCAGTAACTTCGGGAACCATGCGTTTAAGCAGGTTTTCGATGCCGGCTTTAAGCGTTATAGTAGACGAGGGGCAACCGCTGCATGAACCGCGAAGCTCGACAGTTACCACACCTTCATTAAATGAACGGTAGGAAATAGCGCCGCCATCCTGCTCAACAGCCGGGCGAACATAATCATGCAATATCTGCTGAATTTTAACCTCTGTTTCAGATCCTTCAAAGTTTGTTTCCTCAGACTGCTCTTCTAATTGGATCTTCAACTCCGATTCAACCGCGCCCTTTACAAACTCTTTCATAATAGGTTCAACGTCGGCCCAGTCGCTTTCATCGGTTTTAGTGATGGTAACGAAGTTGCTGGCGAAGAAAACACCATTTACAAACGAAAATTTATATAATTCCTTAGCGAAGGGTGATTTATCGGCGCTTTCTTTAGTAGCGAAATCGGCGCTGCCATTAATCAGCAACTTGTTCACAATGAACTTCATTGTTGCCGGGTTTGGCGTTGATTCGGTATATACGTTGATATTCATCGAAAATTCTATTTAGATTAATTAAACAAATTTAATCACCTTTTTGGTTTAATTACAATACTAAAATTGTTATGACGGGGAAATGATAGATATGCAGTACCCCAGGCGTCATTACGGGTAACTACGCGTGTTGCCGGAAAAAATAGTAATGACACTTTTGTTGATTACATAGTTGATGAAGATTAGCCTTGCAAAAAAAGCGAGCTACTTACCCGTTTAAACCCTGCGCCCCTCCCGCAGCTCTCTTGCTACCTGATACTCACTACTTGGTACTATCTTCAATTTCTATCCATACCGGGCAATGGTCGCTGGTTTTTTCCCAGCCGCGCACGTTGCGGTCAACACCGGCTGCCTGCAGGCGGTCGGCTACGTGGGGGCTTAGCAGGAAATGGTCAATCCGTAGGCCGGCGTTGCGGCCATAGGCGTTGCGAAAATAATCAAAAAAGGTATAGATCACCTCGGTTGGGTATAGTTTGCGGATGGCGTCTGTCCAGCCCTGGTCCACAAGGTTTTTGAAGGCCAGGCGCACTTCAGGGCGAAAGAGGGCATCGTCCAACCAGCGTTCGGGTTTGTAAACGTCCAGTTCGGTGGGCATCACGTTATAGTCGCCGGTAATTATAGTAGGTATTCCATGCGCCAGCAGGCCCGAGGCGTGGCTGGTAAGGCGTTCAAACCAGCGCAGCTTATAATCCAGTTTGGGGCCCGGAGCTGGGTTGCCGTTAGGCAGGTACAGGCAGCCGATGACTATGCCATTTATAAACGCTTCAATGTAGCGGCTATGCTCGTCGTCGGGGTCGCCGGGCAGGCCTTTGCGCAGTTCTTTAATCTCGTAGTTATTACGGGCCAGGATGGCTACGCCGTTCCAGCTTTTTTGCCCATGCCATATGGCGTTGTAGCCAGCGTTGGTAATGGCCTCCAGCGGGAATTTATCCTGCGGAGCTTTTAACTCCTGCAGGCAAACTACATCGGGCGCGGTTTCGGCAAGCCAGCGCAGCAGCACCGGCAGGCGACCGTTTACGCCATTAACATTATAGGTGGCAATTTTCATGTAGTTAAAAATTGAATATTTGTGTAAAAAGTTAACGAAAATTAAGCCATAATTATTCAAAAACTGAATTTACCTGCACAAAAATTGCAACTATGAGAATAAGCCATGCGTAATCTCTTCAACTTCCGAATCGCCGTAGAAAAATATGGTTAAGCCGCGTGGGCCATCGGTGATGGTAAGGATGTCCTCGCGTTTGATATCGTTTTCGTTAATGAAACGCGCCAGCCGGTCTGGGGTGCTAAAAGAGTCGGTTTTTACGATGATCATAGTGGTATGTTTTTACTAAGATAGAAAAGTGGCAGGTTTTGTTACAGGCGGGYGGATTGAAAAACAAGGTGTCTCCGGGTGTATGATGGATACCTGGTTAATATATAAGGATTTGATTGCCAATTGTTTGTGAAATTAAAAAAAAACATTATAGCACTTAAATATCTTATAATCAGTTATTTGTATTATTCCCCCGAACACCCGAACACCCGAACGCCCCACAAAAAACCGAACGCCCGTACGCAAATATTTTTTTGGCAATTACAGGTTATGGTGCAACCTTTTGCCAAAAGCATGCGTCACATAACATAACGCTTATGTATTATTAAATAATTTAATATATAATACAACGTTTATATAGGTATTTATACAAAACATGCTATCCGCACCGAAAAATAACCAATAGCCCCGAATTATATGGAAGATCATATTTGGATGCTTGTTACCAAAAAAATGGCAAATGAGGCTACCGGGGAGGAGTTAGATGAATTAGACAGCTTGCTTAAACAAAATCCGATTGCCCATAATTCGTTGAAATTGCTTTTTGATTGGTGGGATACTGATGATGAGCCGGCCGAAGACAATACCCATTTGCAGTTTAAAAAAATATTGGCACGGATAAGTTATAAAAAGTAAAAAACAAGGTGCAATTACCACTTGTTACTTTTTCATCAGCTCTATAATCAACAAACCGACTACGATATTGGCATTTTGCCTGAAATATTTTTAATACTATACACAATCGGATGATGGTAATACAATTATCGCTCAAAAAAATTGGTTTACCCAAAAAACTTTGCTGAAAACATGATTAACGGTATCTGTTTGGGGCATTTACAGAAGCTTAGGTATTGGGTTACAATACAATAAGCAACCAACCCGATAATACCGTCCCGTTTTTTAAATCGATGCGGTAATAGTAAGTACCGGTGGGTAGTTTGTTGCCTTTGCTGCTGCCATCCCAGGCTTTTGAATAGCCTTTGCACTCAAAAACCAGGTTGCCGTAACGCCCAAAAACCTGTGTTGTCGATGCCGGGTAAGTATCCAGCGCTTCAATTTTCCAGGTATCATTATTGCCGTCGTTATTGGGGCTAAAACAGTTTGGTATAATTACCTTTTTGTAAACGCTTATAAAAACCTGGTCGGTTTTCTCAACACCACAGGGCGCACCGGATGTTACATGCAATGTATACGTGATATCGCCGATGGGGGATGCTATGGGGCTAAGTAAATAGGGGTTGTCCAGGTAATCGGCAGGCGTCCAGTAATACGTTACATTATCGCCGGTTGCTTTGCCATTTAGTTGTGTTGTTTGCCCCAGGGTAATGTGTTTATCAGGGCCGGCATCGGCCACCGGGTCTTTTATCACTGTAACAATAACGCTATCAGTTGCTGTGCAGCCGTTGCTGGTTACCGTTACGGTGTATTTGGTGGTCGTATCCGGGTGCGCAAACGGATTGGCTATAGTGGCGTCAGATAGTCCGGTTGCCGGCGTCCATTGGTATTTTGTGCCGCCCGTTGCCTGCAAAGCAATACCGTTGCCCTGGCAAACAGCTACCCCGGCACCTGCATACGCGTTTATTTTAGGGTTTGGTACAACATTAACACTATCAGTTGATGAACAATCGCCGGTGGTAACAGTAACCTTATAATAACCCGCCTTTACGTCTGCCGCCATTACAACCGGGTTTTGCTGGCCGGATGTAAAGCCGCCGGGCCCTGTCCAACTGTAACTACTGCCTTCGGAGGCAAAAAGCATCAGGTTATCGTTGTAGCAAACGGGTGTCGAAGCGGTGGCTATAGCCCGTGGCGGCTGTTTAACTGTAAGCGTAATTGGCTGCGATACTACCCGGCACTGGCTGGAATTGATGTTGATAGCTTCGGCGCTGGTAAGCCTGTACTGGTAAGTGCCGGCTGCTACAGGTTGGGTAGCCTGGTATGATAAGGTGCTGGCCCCAGGTACGGCTTCCCAACTGCTGCCGTTATTAATTTGCCATTGGTAGGCAGGGTTGGTGTAATTGAAACCGCTTGAGAGCGTGGCATTTAAGCTAAAAGTTTTATTGCCGCCTTCGCAAGCTGTAAGCATGATGTTTTGGGCATCAAACGCCGGAGTTAGTGTAGGGCCATAGGGGCTAAAGGTGATATCATCCAGCGCGATATCATTGCCATAGCCGCCACCGGCATTGTTGGTCATTTTCAGGATAATATCGCCGCCTGTGGCAGGTGTTGTAAACGTAATACTGTATTGTTGCCAGCCCAGTCCGTTCGGTATGGGGCCGGTATTATAAGTTTTAACGCCATCATTGGTGGCCACCGAAAAGGTAATGTCGGGTTTAATACCATCAAATTGCATTAGGTTTAATAAATAAGCGCTAAAGCGATATGTAGTGTTGGGGCAAAGATCCCTGATCCGTTGGTTAAAGAAATCGCCGGGAAACTCGTTGGCACCGGCTACCATCATGTAACCTCCGGGATTACCGGTATGGTCGCCGGTTACCAGCCAGGCGCCGGTGTACATACCCTGGGTCGAGTTTGCTATCGTATAAGTACCGTCGGCCGGGGTGCCTGCAAAATAACTATAGGTGGTAGTATAATCGCTGTTGTTGATTTTAGGGCCAATTGTACTGTTGCCCGATCCAAAATCAATAGTAAAAATAGGATCGCCTACCTGGGCATACGCACTTAGCGTAATAAATGCAAACAGAAAAACAAAAACCAGCAAGGTATATAGTTTCATGTATTTGAAAGCAATAAGGCCTGGATTTATGCAGGATTATTGGTTGGTAATTGGCAAATGGTAAAGCTATCAAAGCATGTATTCAATTAAAATGGATAAAACTTAACATTTGATGGATAATACTTTTAAAGTATATCCGTTTACCTGTTTTGTAAAATATAAAATATTACCTAAGCATCTTTATTATGAATCGCAAAATCCAGCACCGCTTATTTATTAGCAGTATTATCCATTATAATATGCAGATAGTCCATTTTTAGGATGCATTATCGCTCATATTTTTGGATGAGCTGTTAACTGACCTCATTTTTTTATATATCCATCAGGATAGCAAATATCCTTTTATCAATACATCGCCTGCTTTTATGAAGTAAACTCCTGCCCGTTATAAAAAAAACTGCCACAAGCCTTCAATCTACCTTATTACACCTTACACATCCATGCGCTACCTTCTTATCCTATTATTCCTTTTTACCGGTATATCCATTTCTTTTGCCCAAAAACATGTAACTATTAAGGGCCACGTTGTCGATTCGTTAAACAGAAAATCCCTTGAATTAAGTACCGTGGCCGCGGTTGATTTAAAAGATACATCGCTTATAGCTTATACGCTAAGCAAAAAAAACGGCGAGTTTGAACTAAGCAACCTCCCGTCGGGAAAAAAAATCAAACTGGTGATATCATACACAGGCCACAAAAGTTTTATCAAGGCTTTAACTTTTCAAAAAAACGAGGTGGTTGATCTTGGCGAAATTGCGCTGAGCAATAAAATGTTGGATGAGGTAGTAATCAAGGCCGAGCGTTTGCCCATCACCATTAAAAAAGACACCATTGAGTTTAGTGCCGAGGCTTTTAAAACCCGGCCCAACGCAGTGGTAGAGGAGTTACTCAAGAAACTACCCGGCGTGCAGGTTAACGGCGACGGCACCATAACCGTGAATGGCAAAAGTGTAAGTAAAGTACTGATAGATGGCAAACAGTTTTTTGGCAGTGATATTAAAATTGCCACTAAAAACCTGGATGCAGCCATAGTAGGTTCGATACAGGTTTATGATGACAGGGAGAACGACCCCGACCACCTGATTAGTGATACCAAAGTACAAAAGGTGATTAACCTGAAACTGAAAAAAGCCATAAAGCGCAGTACGTTTGGTAAAGGTTTTGCCGGCGCAGGCACGCGCGACAGGTATGAAAGCGGCGGCTTGTTTAACATGTTCAGGGATACCTTACAGGTAAGCCTCATCGGCTTAAGCAATAACCTTAACCGTACCGCTTTTTCAAATGATGAATTGTATTCGCAGGGCGGGTTTGATAGGAGCGGCGGCAATAACCTTTATAACGGCACTGTGAATACCGGTGGCCAAAACTGGGGCGGAGGTATCGAAAAAATAACATCGGGTGGATTCAATATCAATACCGACTATGGCAAAAAGCTAAAATTGAACCTGCTATATTTTTACAGCCAAAAAAACAATACGTCACAAAACCAGGCGCACGTGCAGAAGTTCCTGGGCGATACTACGCTTAATACCACATCAACTAATGATAACCGGTCAAACAATTACTCGCATTCCATAACCGGCCTGGTTGATTGGAATCCGGATACGCTTAATACCATCCACTATTCGCCTAAGCTTGTTTTTAAACGCGATAATTCGTCAAATAGCTCTTTTTCTGATAATTATAACAATTTTGAAGGTCATTTAAATACCAATGGAGGCAGTTCAAGCAACAAAAGCCATGGCACAGATTTTCAGCAGGACTTTTATTATAACAAGCGACTGAAAGGAAAAAAGGGAGCATCTATAAATATAGGCCATAACCTGCAGTACAGCCCCAGCCAATCGCAAAGCCTGAGTAAAACAAACCTCAATTCATTTGTATCAAGCCTTAAATCGGATACCTTAAACCGGCAGGGCAACGGGAAAAACTCCAATTTCTCGGCGGGTTTAAATGGGAGTATCAGGTACCCGTTTACCAAAAAATTGATTGTTGATGTTACCACATCGGGCAATTATAGCCGGTCGCGCGAAGAGAATGCTGTTTTTGATTTTAATAAAACTACCCAGGTTTATGATATTTACCTGCTTAGCCAAAGTACCAACCTTAAACGTAATTTATTTACCGAGGATGTTAAGCCCGGTATTACCTACCAGTTTACCAAGGAGATATCGCTTATCGCGGGCTTATCATTTAACTGGCAGCAGGCCGAAAATAAATTTGCTGTCGCGACAAATTATCACAACTACCTCTTTTTCCTGCCGACTATAAGAATGGAGCTCGGGTCTTTTTCTGTTGGTTACAACCGCTCGGCCAGTTTGCCATATTTATCTGCCTTACAACCGCAAACTATCGTTTATAGCCCGTTATACAGCTTTACAGGCAATCCCAATTTAAAGCCGACTATTAACGATAATGTCAATATCAATTTTAATAAGTACTTCCAGGCATCGCAGGTTAATATTTATAGTTATGCCAGTTTCAGTACAGAGCAGGATGCCATTGTGCAAACACAAATAAGCGTAGCCAATGGCGCGCAGGCCACCAATTTTGTAAATCGCGATGGGCAGTTTAGCGTAAATGGATCAATGGGGATGTACAAACAGTTTAAAAAGATGGGTAAATGGACGCTGAACACAAATACCTCGGTTTATGGATTTTACCGGCGAAATATTAACATTATTAACGGGGTAGATGGATGGCAAAAGTATTTTTCGCTCGGTTTTAACCAAAATTTCAATATAAACTGGAACGATAAGATAGAGCTTAATGCTGGCGGCGGCTATCGCCCGGTATATACTTCCTATAATTATGGCGACCATAAAAAAGTGTTTACCGATAACTACAGCATGCAAAACAACCTGGTGGTGCGCTGGCCAAAAAAGATAGTGTGGGAAACTAAACAGGAATTTAACTATAACTCGCAGGTGAGCAATGGCTTTCAAAAAAGTGTTAACGTGATAAGTAGCTCGGTAGCCCTTCAGTTCCTGAAAAAAGACAGGGGCGAGATAAAAGTGACCGGTTATGATTTGTTTAACCAAAACACCAGCGTATATCGCTTTACCGGTAATAACACCATTTACGATGTACAGAACAATACGCTGAAGCGCTATTTTTTATTGACGTTAACCTACAAGTTCAATACCCTGAGTACAAAATAGCCAGGCAAGGCAAACGCATCAACATAGTTAATGGAATGAGGTTATGGCGTCGGGAAGATATAAGTATCAAACGACACTTTGTTTTTATTGGTGGATCCTGGTTAAATGATCCGGTTACCGAAGGGACTTTTATTGGCCAACAACAGGCACAAGTATTAGGATACAACTAAATTTTTCGATTAGTTTCATGTTAACCATGTTAAAATATAAAATATTGATTATCAAATATTTATAAATATATTATCTAAAATGTGTTAAGTTATGTTAACCCAATTAGATGCGTTGACCCGTCCTGAAATAGCTATACAGATTTGTGAGTTAATCCTGTAAACACTATACAGGTTCTTTTTTTAAAGATAAAGTTAAATAACTTGTTGTTTGTTTGTCGTGTTGGAATGTGGGAAACTCCTTCAGTTTTCCATATTTCAACACGTTTTTCTTTTTTTGCTTCTTTTTTTCTTTTTGCTGAACCTCCTCTTTTTGTTGATAACTCATCTGTCAGGCGGGAATGGCCAGCGGCTTTTCCTTCTCCCATTTGCCCGGGTATTCCTTCCAGCGTTTTTTCAGTACATCACCTTGTTCATGCGCCTGGCAAGGCGTCAGGTAGTCACAGCTTCCATGGGGCCTCAATTCGTTGTATGCCTTAATACTGCCATCGATCTTTTTATAAGTCTGCTCAAAGTTAACCGGGCTGATGTACAGGTTGAATTCCCCCTTGATGATGCCATTCATTCGTTCGGCCAGTGCATTCTCATACGGGTCACCCCGTTCAGTCATACTGATGGAAATAGTTTCGCTCCCAAGCAATTCCACATAATCCTTAGAGCAGTACTGAGACCCTCTGTCAGAATGATGGGTAAGGGTTTGCCCGCTGTAACTGCGGACATCCAGGGCCATCTGTAAGGCCGATATAGGCCCCAGCGCCAGCATATCCAGGCGGAAACAATAACCCATGATCTTACGTGAAAATGCATCTGTTATCAGTGACAGGTAGCCCCATTGGTTTTGCACCCGAATGTAAGTTATATCGCTTACCCAAAGTTCCTCCGGCCGTATAATATGCATTTCCTTTACCAGGTTGGCGTACTTATGCATCCAGTGCCGGGAATCGGTGGTGATTGCTTTTCGTTTACGCTGCCTGATCAGCAGCTTAGGAGCGTCAAGCAAGTCAAACAGGTAGTCCCTGCCGATTTCTATATGATGAGAAGCCAGTTGCGGCTTAAGCAGATAAAGCATCTTTCTTGTCCCTAACCGGGGTAAAGGCTTCCTTATTTCATGAACAAGCTGCAGGATAATTTCCTCCTTGATAGAGTCATCTTGGTTTCTCCATAAGTGATCATAGTGCGCATGGCGGGTTTTGCCAAACAGTCCGCATAGAAACTCCCAGCTTAAATGGGCGTAGTCCTGCTTCATTATCATGACTGCCTGGCCCCAGCTTTTTTTCTTATCTTGATCTTAAACTGATCCTCCGCTACATCAATAAGGGTATTTAAGGCACTGATCTTTAGCTGTGCATATTCCAAAGCCTTTTTTAAAGCTTCCTTTTCCGGGTCCGGCACACCAGACTGCACTTCAACTTTATCCTTCATCTCAAACGGATCATGGACCGCAAGTTCCGCATTTTCTTTCAACGAGGCCTTAAGCCATTTATTTAGCGTTTCTCCACTTAGTCCGTATGACTTCCTCGCTGCATAAGGTTTCAGAATGCCTTGCTCAACCTGGCGGACAACGGATCTTTTTTCTATGTCGCTTAAATGATATCCCCGCTGTTTTTCCTGGTACTCTTTCGAGCCGTGGTCGCGCATCCATTTACTCAGAGATGCCCGCGACATGCCATACTGATAGGTTATCACGCTCCGCGGGGTCCCTGATTCTATCGATTTTATGATCTCATCCCGTAGGCTGCTTTCAAAGTGACATCGAGTAGTAAGGCGAATCTGACTCGCTTTTTGTTCCGATTCTTCTTTCATACACTTTCTTTTAGTGTATAGTTATTTCAGGACGAGTCAAGCTTTCCTGTTTGTATGCCGCTTGTTTTTCGAAACATACCCAATTTTTCATAATCAACATAGGGGTAAACCTTAATACCGTTGTATAACGGTTATGAAAATATTAGTTACCGGCGCTACCGGCTTTATTGGCCGCCAGCTTACATTAGCGCTTGCTCAAAAAGGTTTTGATGTGAAAGCCTTATGCCGAAATACGGCGCATCCCTTCCTGCTCAAACATAAAAACATTGAGCCCGTTAAAGGGGATATACTCGATGCTGCCGGTTTGCTTAATGCCATGCAGGGTTGTAGCCAGGTTTATCATACTGCAGCCCTGGCCAAAATGTGGAGCCGCAATCCCGATGATTTTCATGTAACCAATGTTACCGGCACACATAATGTGTTGGAAGCGGCCGCTAACGCAGGCATTCAAAAAATAGTTTATACCTCAACCTGCGGTGTATGGGGCCCAACGCTAAAATACCCGCTAAGCGAGAACGAGCCCCGGATAGTTGGTTTTCCGATAGCCTACGAGCGTACCAAATACCTGGCCGAGCTGGAAGTACAGCAATTTGTAAAGCAAGGTTTGGATGTGGTTACCGTAAATCCATCGCGCGTATTTGGCGAAGGGCCGGTAACCGATAGTAATACCGTTGGCAAAATGGTTTACGGCTATTTAAAAGGTAATTGGCGCATTATACCCGGCAACGGGCAGCAGGTGGCTAATTATGCTTTTTTAGATGATGTAGTAGGCGGTCACATGGCTGCGATGGAAAACGGTATTGCCGGCAACCGTTATATTTTGGGTGGCGAGGATATTAGCTTCAATCAATTTTTTAGTACGCTCACGGCTGTATCTGGCAAGCACCGCCGCATGCTCAATATTCCGCAGCGCGCTATTAAAGTTTATAGCAGGGTAGAGTGGCTGAAAGCCAGGCTTACCGGTTTGCCTCCGGTGTTTCTGCCCGAGTTTGCCGACAGGTTAAAATTCGACCAAAAGTATAGCAGCCAAAAAGCTGTTGATCAGTTGGGCTATCAAATAACCCCTTTTTATGAAGGGATGCAGCGCACCGTTAACTATTTAAAGGTAAACTAAGCCATGACGCAATTAACCGCCATAATTACCGGCGCCAGCGAAGGCCTGGGCAAATCATTTGCCATTGAGCTGGCCCGGCGTAATATTAATTTATTGCTGGTAGCGCTGCCCGGCTCGGGCCTTGGCAATTTGGCTGCCTACATCCGTAAAAACTTTGATGTGCATGCCCATCACCTGGAAATGGATTTGACCAACGTAGAAAATTACCCCAAGATATTTAGCTACCTGCAGGAAAGAGGTATTACCGCCAACCTGCTCATCAACAATGCGGGGCTGGGCAATTGGTCGTGGTTTGAAGAGAAGGAGATAGCTTTTTATAAAATGCAGATAGAGCTTAATGTAGTAACGCCGGTATTGCTTACCCGTTTGTTTTTAAAGCAGGCCGATGGTAAAGTAACATCTTACATTTTAAATGTGGGTAGCCTTGGCGGCTTGTTTGTAGTACCAAAAAAGCAGGTTTATGGCGCCACTAAATCATTTATCCGTTATTTTACAAAATGTTTGCAGCTGGAGTTATCCGGCTCAAATGTAAGCATCAGCTTACTTAGCCCCGGTGGCATTAATACCAAACCAGAATTGCTGGTGCTTAATAATAAATTAAAAGGTGTATCAAGGGCCACCATCCTGGAAGCCGAGGATGTGGCGCGTATTGCTATTGATGGCCTGTTAAAAGGAAAAAAAGAGATTATCCCCGGCGTAATTAATAAAATGATGTTTATTTTAGATAGTATTTTACCTGGATTTTTAAAACAAGCTATTATTCAAAGCCGTTTAAAAGTCATCCTTAAAAATCAATGATCATAGCCCTGCACGCATATCGCCCTATTAAACAACTTTGTCGTTATTGCCGGATCAGCAGTAGCGGCTTCAGGTTGCTTGATGAAGAAACAGTGGCATTTATCTCCGGTATTTTTCGCGGTATCACATTTGAGTTTCACAGCGATTACTGTGACGTAAAGATTGGGCATATGCATACCAGTTTAGATTTGGCCGGAGATTTTTCGACAGATGTTTTGATTGGTTTTTTGACAAAACATAATGTACTCAGGGCAGGCGAGCTGGATAACCAGGCGTATATGGCTTAAAAGAAGTTAAACCCGGCATTCCAGCCCAGCCACCAGGAATGATGCTGGTTTGCGCTGAAATTGTGCTGCAGGTTTTGCGCCAAGCCGTAGTCTTTAACCGCATTTTCCTGGTCCGAGTAGTAAAAATTCAGGGAGGGGCCACCAAATAATGATGCTTTTTTGCCCAGTTTAAGGTTCAGATTAGCATCAAGCCGTTGCAGCAGGTTGGTATAGCGCCAGTTTCCTTCATACAGGTAACGACTGCTAATTTCGGGGTTAAAAGTAAGGTGTTTGCCCATGTCAAGTACTGTACCCAGTCCCATTCCCATGCCGTATATCTTACTGTTTTGGTTAATCCTTATGCCTCCGGTGTAAACCGTATAAAAATTATTGCTGCCGGTTTTTATGGCTATGTTGGCATTCAACGTTTCGCTTGATGACAAAGTTAATTTGTTATACCCATTGCGGATATAGTTGATAAGCCCAAAACTGAACCCCGATGAGGTATCGGCCACATTAATCAATCCTAACTGAACGCCCCTTAGTTTTTTGGCAAAATTGAAAAAACCAAATTGCACGCCCTCAAATTTTTGCTGCGCTATATTGCCCACGCCTATCTGCAGGCCGCTTACGTTTTTGCCGGCAATATTGCCCAATAGCGCTACCTGTAAACCAGAAACCTTACCCCGCACATGGTTGTAAGTGCTTAATTGCACGCCCGATAAGTCGCGCTTAATGCTGTTGTGTAAAAATGTAAACTGAAAGCCTTCTACACTGCCCAAAACATTGTTGTACAAGCCGCTTAACTGCACGCCGCTAACGTTACCGCCAACCACATTAAAAGCGCCTGCCACCTGTACGCTTTGTACATCGCCTTTATCAAGGTTAAATATAATGCCCATTTCGGCACCACGTACCCCGGCACTGTAGCCGCCTATAGCGTTTATAGATACAATATTGATAATTTGGCCGTTTAAGGCGCCATGTGTGCTTACATTGGGTATAGCCGACGCCTGGAACGGTGCATTAGCCACCAGGCCGCGCAAATTGGCTGCCTGTATTTGTTGTTTTGTTGACAGCAGCAAACGGCCCAGCCCTGTTTTGGTTATATCGTCGTTGCTATCATTGGCTATATAGCTAAACAGGCCACTATCCGGCCGGCTTGTAATTTGTACATCGTTTAAAAATGTGATGGTTGTATCTTTATAAAGTTCTTTACTGATGGTTAACCGAACCGGCCGGCCTTCATTTTTCAGGTGCAACTCAAAGTAACCGTTCTGGTCGGTCATGGCCGATTGCAGCAGGCTTTTTTCGTATACACTTGCGTTAGGTAGTTTTTTTCCGGTTTGCTCGTCGGCAACAAAACCGGTTATAATGTATTCCCTGTTTTCGGTATTTGATTTTTCGGTAGTTAAGCCAAGTTGCAGGGGGGCGTAACGCAGGATGATAAAGCCTTTGGCATCCTTGTATTCAAAACGCTTCATCAACATCTGGTCAAGCACCTCTTTAACGGTCCAGTTATCGGCATCAAGGCTTACCAGGCTATCGGCTTTTATCAGGTTGCTGTTATATGAAAAGTAAAAGCTACCCTTATCTTCCATCGTTTTAAAAACCATGCCCAGGCGCTGTTTTTTTACGTGAATGGTGATATTACGGGCTAGATTAACCTGCGCCGCTGCATGGTTATGCAGGCTGGCGAAAAACGCGACCGTAAAAAAGACTAAAAGCACCCGGTTTAAATAATACATAGTACGAGGTAGAAATAGTAATTATTTCAGGATGATTTGGTTGCTTTTGTGTACCGCTGTAATGGGGAATGTGCCTGTGACTACCAATAAAATTTGCTCAAGCGATTGATTTTTAAACACGGTTGTAATGGGCAGTTTATTTAATGATGGTTTTGCTATTACAATATGTGCGCCGTAAATCTCATTCAGGGCGGCTACCAGTTCGCTTAAAGGGGTGCTGTCGCATACTAACTCTTTGTTGATATAGTAGCTGTACAATTTACCCCGCGTGCTTTGTTTGGTAAGGCTGTTACCGCTTTTTAATACCACAGTCTTTTCGCCGGGCTTTAGACTGATGCTGTTTTTATCCCTGTTTACATTCACAATTCCGGTTTCAACAATCACTTCGGTTTTTCCATTCCTGCTTTTTACATTAAATGACGTGCCAACCACCCTAACCGTTACACCATTTACATTAATAATAAAAGGTTTTGTTTTATCAGGAGTGATTTTGAAAAAAGCCTCGCCAGATAGATAAACCGCGCGGGTATCGCCGCTAAACCTGTTTGGATAGGATAATTGCGATAACGCGTTCATGGTAACTACAGATCCGTCGGAAAGCGTATCTACCAGTACTTTATTATTGCTTTGCAGGTTAATGATAGTAACCCTGCTAAAATAATTTAGCCCCCAATAGCTGAGCATGCAAACCAATACCACGGATGCTGCTATAGCCAGCCAGTTTGCCCGATTTAAACGGCGTGTTTGAGTTTTGGATGTGGCCTGGTTATTATTTATCCTGTTTTGCAGTCGTATAAACGCGGCGTCCTCGTCAACAAGGCGGGTGCCGGCAATCTTTAAGCTTTGGTCCCACAGTTTTTTAAACTGGTCATAATACCGGCGGTTTTCCTCCGCGGCATTACACCATGCCTGCACTTGTTCCTGCTCTTCAATGGTGGCTTCGCCAAGCAGGTGTTTTACCAGCAAATCATCGGTCATATGGGGGGTACTGTTGCTCATGTGCTAACGGCTGATAATTAAATACAAAATGATCATTAAAAATTCGGCCAGTTTGGTTCGCATCAGTTTTAATGCTTTGCCCATCTGGTTTTCTATGGTTTTTATAGAAAGCCCCATCTGGTCGGCAATTTGCTGGTATTTCAGTTGCTCAAAGCGGCTGAGCTGAAAAATGGTGCGGCATTGCTGCGGCAGCTCGCTCATAGCCCGGCTAATGTGTTTTTCCAATTCATCGGCCAGCATTGCTTTGGCCGAATGATCTTGCACCTGGTCCATTTCATCAGCATAATAAACCTGGAAAGATGCTTTTACTTTTTGATGTTTCAGGTAGTTCAGGCTTTCGTTATGAACGGCCCGGTATAGGTATGATTTTATCGATCCATCGGTTTTTAACAAGTCGCGCTTTTCCCAAATCCGGCAAAATACGTTTTGAACTACTTCTTCGGCTTGTCCGTCGTCCTTTAAAAAAGTATAGGCATAAGCATGTAGGTTTTTAAAATGGCTTTTGAACACCATTTCAAATACCTTTTGGTTGCCTTGCTTTAATAAGGAAATGACCGTGCTATCGCTGTATTCCACTGATAAAGGGTGAAAATATGCGTTAAATATAGGGGCTTTCCCGGTCATATACCTCATGTTGTTTACTATGGCTTAGGCCAGCTGTACCTGGATGGTGTATAAAGAATGGTGGATATCTACCTTACTGCAAATACCATTGGCGTAAGTATAATAGTTGTAATTGCCATCGGGCAGGTCAATCCGGTATACATGCGCCGCCGCCTTTTTTACAGTTAAAAATTGCTGAAAGTTATCGGAGTAAACAAGGTTGCCATCTTCCGGCTCATGGCAATACAACAGCATCAAGTTATTGCTTATACCGGCTTGCTCAACCCGGCCGCTTTTGCCTTCGGCCAGGGTGAGGTAGGCGTTCCCTGCTGCCTTTGTTTCCCGGTTAGCCTTCTCTTTACCATTAACATGCCGCAAAACATGCGAGCTGATGAGCTTGCCGTTCTTAAAGGTCGACTCTTCGTTGCAATTAACATTAATACTGAAGATGAACTTCATTTTAACTTCTGATACCATTTTGAGGTAAAGTTCATCGCCTGTGTTTTTTTGATAAAAGTTAAGATGGCCAACCACTTTACCGCTGTGCAAAACATTGTATTTGGTTACTGTTTCGGTAGCATATAACCGCACACTGGTTATCGACAGCAGAACTACGGCCACAGGTACTTTTAGCAACTTGCCAAATTTTAAAGCTGCCCTGCCTTTATAATTAACCATGGCAGGTATGGCATATTTTTTAAACAACCAGATAATTAAAGTGATAATCATGGACGGTGTATTTTGTTTTTATACACCTGATACAACTCAAAAGCAAAACACCCCTATTGGAGGAAGGGAAAATTCTAAATAAAAAAACTCTAAATTCTAATCCCGTCGCAACTTAACATCTACAGGTAAGCCTTTCCTTTTAGATTTAGAATTTACGATTTAGAGTTTTTCCCTTCAGCTACTCGCTTTTACTTTTTTTCTATACTCGTTGGGTGAAGTACCCATCAGTTTGGTAAACATTCTTGAGAAATAATATTGATCTTCTATACCCAAAGTCAGGGCAATGTTTTTGATAGACATGGCAGTAAATGAGATATACTGACAGGCTTTTTGAACCTTTAGCTGGTTAAAATACTCAATAGGAGAGTAGCCGGTTTTTGACCGGAAAATGGCCGAATAGTGCGAGGTGGACAACTTGGCAAAGCTGCTCAGATCGTCAAGCCTTATCATGGTATTTACATGATCCTGCATGTACTGGATGGTTTTTTCAACAATATCGTTATCGGCAGGCTTGTCATCAACATGGTTAAACTTATCCTCGTAAATAAGCGATGACAGGAAGTGCGAGAATATCATATTTACATAACGCAGCGCATCGCTGCTATAGCCTTTCTCCAGGTTAAAGCAAATATCTTCAAACAGCTTTATCCGGTCTTCATTAAAAGACAGGTATGGCTTGTAATTTTCTGAGTTTTTCAGGATCAGTTCTACTATAAAAGATGCTATCTCGCCTTTGAAATGAATCCAGTATATCGTCCATGGTTTATCCATGTTGGCGGCGTACTTATGCGGGGTGTTGGCTGGTATGGCAATAAATTGCGATGGCGAAACTTCTACCTTTTTCTTGTTGATCTCCAGCCAGCCATAGCCTTCGGTACAGTAAATTATTATATGCTGGTTAATGCCGTTGGGGCGCTCGGCGTAATGGTGCCGGGCTTTGGGGTAATAGCCGATATCGGTAATGTAAATTTGTTTGGTAACCAAATCCTTACTTAAAAAGTTGGTAATGATCTTTTTGGGTAGCACAATAAGCTTTTGCCCTTCAAAACCGTCCCGCCGCCTGATAGCTGTACTTTTAGTCATTTTTTTGAATGGATACCGTGATAATTGGTGCTCCGTGTTAACTGGTTGATCTTCGGATACAAACATTAACAAAAAATATCAAAACATTGGTAAAAAATAGAAATAATTGAAATTGACAGGGCGTAATAAAGTCCATCATTTCCGTAACATTGACTATTTTTTTATTCTGCTCAATCCATGACATTTACATTGTAACCAATTAGCGATACCAATAGTAGGAAATGCCTTTTAATTGTTTCTATAAAAGAGATAAGCCGGCAATATTAGTGTGTTAAGCGTTCAGTGTTTATTCCTGATAATAACAGGAATAGATGTACCGACGAACACGATTCAAAAGATTTAACAAGGTTATCGCGATAACAAAAACTATAACAACATTAAATGCAGCACTTAAAAAAAACAACAGGTAATTATAAAATCAGCTTCATCAAAACTTCCGGCCTGATAGCTTTTTTGATTTTATCCGTGACTGTGTTGAGCGCACAGGAACTCCAACAAAGTGCAGATAATACCGCTATTAGCAGCCCGCAGGTAAAAATTACGGTTGATAAAACTACCGGTGCAATTAGCTATGTGTTTGCCAATGGTATGCACATGGATAACACGGTAGCTTACGTGCGCGATTTAACTTCGGGATATTTATCAACTACTGATCTTTCTAACCATGCCTGCACAACCCGGCAGGTTAACGATAATGTAGGCAAAGGCTTAAGCCTTGTTGTCAAGCACGGTGATGCAAAGCACAACATCAGCATCACACAATCCTTTACCCTTTACCAGGGCAAGCAATATGCGCTTGTTAATGTAAGTGCTACATCCACGGGTAAACCTATCGAAACCCGGGATATCAGCCCGATAGCTATCCTGCCGGCCAATAAAGGCAGGTTATTTATTCCCGGTACCGAGCCGCGCATTTTGGATGTACCTTTTGATAACGACAATTGGACCCCAACTTTAGAGCGGAGCTGGCCGAAAGGCGACGAGCCCAAAAGCAAAGGCATCAGCTACGAGTTTTTAGCGGTGTATGATCAGCTTAAAAATTCGGGCCTGGTAATAGGTAGCGTAAGTCATGATTTCTGGAAAACAGGTTTATCCTATCAAACCGGAACCCAATTGGGTTATGTAGATTCATTAAATGTTTTTGGCGGTGTGGCTACGGCCGATAATCCATCCCTTAAATCGGGATATGGCGGCCTGGATGGTACGCATGACCATGCCGACCACGGTACCATGCTTGGCCAAACCGTAAGCTCGGCCACTGTTTATATCTGCGGATCGGATGATTTGCACGAGGCTTTTAAGGATTATGGGCGGGTAAATTCCATCATCAATGGCAAGCAAACCTGGGAGGGACCGGCCCCCGTTTACTGGAACAGTTTTGGGGTTGAAGGCGTGCTGGGTTACGAAAAGGTGATGATGCCACCCGCTGTAAACCAGATCTCGGATTTTATCCACTCTATGCCCAACTTTGGTGCTTACTCCAAACCGGTTTTGAGTATCGACTCGTACGACCAGGGCATCTATTCAACAGACGTTTTAAAATCGATAGGAGAATATGGCGCGAAAAACGGCCAGCAGATGGGATTTTATTTTACGCCATTTGCCATGTGGAGCTGGAAGAATGATACCAAAGGGCGCAAGCTGCCGGGTACCGATGTAATGTTTGAGGATGTGCTGTTGCAGGATAAAAACGGTAAAGCTATCATGTACAAAGATGGCGAATGGGGTGCTTATGCCATGGATCCCACGCATCCGGCGGTCAGGCTTGCTATCATATCGCAGCTGAGAAAGGCAAAAGCCATCAACGCCAAATTTATCAAGATAGACTTTTTAACGGCCGGTGCTTTGGAGAGCACCAAACGTTACGATCCAAAGATCCGTACCGGGATACAGGCTTACAATTATGGGATGAAAACGTTGCGGCACCTGGTTGATTCAATTATGGGTAAGGATGTTTTTATCACCCAGGCCATCTCGCCGTTGTTTCCGCACCAATATACCCATACGCGGTTTGTATCTACCGATGTATACTCGCACCTGCGCGATGATCAGAAAGGTTTTCCTAACTGGGGTAGTACGGAGTCGTCGTTAGCCACAGGATCACATATGGGCTGGGTGCAGGGTACTTTGTTCCCTTATACCAACCTGGATGTAAGCATCATGAAAAACTTCCAGAAAAACCCGGATCTGAACGAGCAGGAAATAAAAGTGCGCCTGTATGCTATGATGGTGATGGGCAGTATTTTGGGCGATGGATCTGATTTCAGGAACCCGATAGCCGCCTACCGGGCACAGGAATTTTTGAATAATAAAAACATAGCCAAATTTTTTAGCGATCCTAAAGCATTTATGCCCCTTAAAACAGCCGATGGCGAAAGCTTTGATCAGCAACTGTCGTTTTACCTGCCGGGCGATACCACCATGCTGGCCTTATTCAATTTCGACCTTAAAAATGATTTTAAACAATCGTTTACCAGGCAGGCCTTGGGCCTTGATGCGCATAGAAAATACGAGTTCCGCGATTTTATGACCGATATGGCAATTGGTGAACTTAAAGCTGACGCCCAAACATTTAGCATGGCTGCCAACACAGGCGATGCCCTGCTGGTAAAAATAGTAGCGGTAAATTAATGATAAAAATAAACTGTAATATTATGCCACCACCAGTTAACCATATCCAACCTAAAAAATGAGTAGTTCAAAAAACTTCAACAGTAGTTATATTATTGGCATTTCCTTTATTTCGGCCCTGGGCGGGTACCTGTTCGGGTTCGATTTTGCGGTGATTTCGGGCGCGTTACCTTTTCTGCGCACCCAGTTTGCCTTAACGCCGGTATGGGAGGGCTTTTTAACCGGTTCACTGGCTTTAGGCTGCATAGTTGGCTGTTTGCTGGCCGGTAACATTGCCGATAAATATGGCCGTAAGCCGGGGCTTATTATCGCTGCCCTAATTTTCGCGGTATCATCTATAGGGATAGCGTTTTCTGCATCCTTAACTTACTTTTTAATCCTGCGTTTTGCCGCCGGGATAGGCGTGGGCATGGCGTCGATGCTTTGCCCCATGTATATTGCTGAGGTTTCGCCTGCCGAAGTACGCGGCCGAAACGTGGCTATAAATCAGCTTACAGTAGTAATAGGCATATTGGTGACCAACCTGGTCAACTACTTCCTGGCCGATCATGGTGCCGATTCATGGCGCTGGATGTTTGGCCTGGGGGCAGTACCATCGGCTATATTTTTGATAGGTGTTACCTGGCTGCCCGAAAGCCCGAGATGGCTCATGAAATCGGGTCAGCCTGATAAAGCCAGGGTTATCCTCAACAAAATTGGCTCGCCTGATTTTGCCGAATCAACCTTTAAAGCGGTCGAAAAATCATTGATTGGGTCAACAAAACAATCATACGCCATGGTGTTTGAAAAAGCCGTACGCCCGGCTGTGGTGGTGGGTATAACGCTGGCGGTGTTTCAGCAGTTTTGCGGTATCAATGTGGTATTTAACTATACATCTACCATATTTGAATCGGTAGGCGCTAACCTGAACCGGCAATTGTTCGAGACCGTGGCCATAGGCGTAGTGAACCTGGTATTTACCTTATTAGCCATGTGGCAGGTTGATAGACTTGGCCGCCGCCCGCTAATGCTTTGGGGATCGCTGGGCTTATCAGTATTGTACATTATACTGGCTTTTCTGCTGCAAAATCATTTCCCGGCGGGGCTGGTATCCATATTTGTGTTGCTGGCTATCAGTACTTATGCTATTTCGCTGGCGCCCGTTACCTGGGTGCTTATATCCGAGATCTTCCCCAACAAAATTCGTGGTGTGGCATCGTCGGTAGCCATTGTATCGCTTTGGGGGGCCTACTTTATCCTGGTGTTTACATTTCCTATCCTGGCCAAAATATTAGGCGCATACGGGCCATTTTACCTGTACGCGGCCATCTGTTTTGCAGGCTTCCTGTTTGTAAAAGCAAAAGTGAAAGAAACCAAGGGCCAAACTTTAGAAGAGTTAGAAGACAATTTAATAAGACATTAAAATATAATACATAGTATGCAAAGTTCAACTGTTTCCGTTTGGGAAGAGCAAGTAATTATCCCCACTTATGGCGTTGGCAAGCCGGATAAAAACCCCATGTTTTTTGAGAAACGGGTTTACCAGGGCAGCAGCGGGGTGGTTTATCCAAACCCGGTGATTGAGAAAATTGCCGACGAAAAAGAAGATAAAGAATACACAGGCCTGTTCCTGGAGAATAAATACCTCAGAGTGATGATACTGCCGCAGTTAGGCGGCCGTATTCAAACAGCCTTTGATAAGGTGAAACAGCGCCATTTTATTTACCATAACCAGGTAATTAAGCCCRCCCTGGTAGGTTTAACCGGCCCCTGGATTTCGGGCGGCATCGAATTTAACTGGCCGCAGCACCACAGGCCAAGCACCTTTGATCCGGTTGATTACAAGTTGGAAGAGCATGCCGATGGCAGCAAAACCGTTTGGGTTAACGAGGTGGAACGCATGTTCCACACCAAAGGCATGGCAGGTTTTACCCTGCATCCCGATACGGCTTATATCGAAATAAAGGCGAAACTGTTTAACCGCTCGGCCCTGCCGCAAACCTTTTTATGGTGGGCAAACCCGGCAGTTAAGGTGAATGATTATTTCCAATCGGTATTCCCGCCAGATGTGAACGCTGTTTTTGACCACGGTAAGCGCGATGTATCCGATTTTCCGATAGCTACAGGTACTTACTACAAGGTCGATTATTCGCCCGGTACCGATATCTCGATGTACAAAAACATCCCGGTACCCACATCATACATGGCCATCAACTCCGATTATGATTTTGTGGGTGGCTATGAGCACGATAGCGAGGCCGGTTTACTGCACGTAGCCAATCACCATGTATCGCCCGGTAAAAAACAATGGACCTGGGGCCACAGCGATTTTGGCCAGGCCTGGGACAGGAACCTCACCGATGAGGATGGTCCGTACATTGAACTAATGACGGGCGTATTTACAGATAATCAGCCCGATTTTAGCTGGCTGATGCCTTACGAAGAAAAAACTTTTACCCAGTATTTTTTGCCCTACCGCGAGTTAGGCATGGTAAAAAATGCATCTAAGGATATACTGTTAGCTTTAAGCAAAAATGGGGATAAGGTAACCATCAAAGTGCAGGTAACATCGGCCCAAACAAACCTGCATATCAGCCTCAGCTATAGCGGCGAAGAGCTGTTTGCACACACCTGCACAATTGTGCCTGAAATTGTTTTTGTAAAGGAACTGACGGTAGCCGCAGGTTTGAACGAGAATGAACTGCTGCTCATCATCACCAACAGCAGCAACCAGGAAGTGTTACGTTACGAACCCGTCAAAAACAAAAAGAACGAGATGCCCATCCCGGCCAAACCCGCTTTGGAGCCAGCCAATGTGGAAAGCGTGGAGCAATTGTTTTTAACTGCACAACATTTGGAACAATACCGCCACGCCACGTATAGCCCGGTACCATATTATGAGGAAGCCTTGCGTCGCGAACCAACCGATATCCGCAACAACAACGCTTTGGGTAAATGGTATATCCGCAAAGGGCAGTTTGCCAAAGCCGAGCCTTTTTTACGGCAGGCGGTGGAAACCAGCATTCAGCGCAACCCTAACCCATATGATAGCGAGGCTTATTATAACCTGGGCTTATGCTTAAAATATTTAGGCAGGGCCGATGAAGCTTATACGGTTTTTTACAAATCAACCTGGAGCAATGCCTGGAAAGATACCGGCTTTTTTGAGGTGGCCAAAACAGATATGGCACGTGGTCACTTTGCGTTGGCTTTAGATCATATCAACCAATCGCTGGATAGAAATGCCAATAACAGCAAGGCCTACGTAATAAAAATGGCTGCCCTGCGCAACCTGAAAGAGCTGGATAAGGCGCAAAATGTGGCCGGTGTGGCGCTTGAAAGGGATGGCTTTAACCTTGGGGTTATTTTTGAAAAAATTGAGCTTTATAAGCTGGATAGTAATGCCGCTATGGTTGCCAAATGCCTGGATGAGTTGATAGCCCTGTCAAGAAACGACGATCAAAATTATATAGAATACGCACATGATTATGCCGCCGCCGGTTTATATACCGAGGCTGGCGAGCTATTGCAGTTGGCGTTGAAGGATAACGGTAACAACCCAATGGTTTATTACAGCCTGGGCTATTTTTGCCATAAAAACGGGGCACAGGATGAAGCCCAAAAATGGTTTGAAAAAGCCGCCGCTGCTGATCCTTACCTGTGCTTTCCTAATCGTTTGGATGAGGTGAATATCCTTCAGCTGGCTATGGAACTTAACCCCGCCGATGCTAAAGCGCCTTACTATTTGGGCAACCTGTTTTATGATAAGCGCCAGTATGATGATGCCGTAAGCAACTGGGAAAAAGCGGCAAAGCTGGATGAAAGCTTCCCTACAGTATTCAGGAATTTGGCTATTGCCTATTTTAACAAGCAAAACAATTCCGAAAAAGCCTTAAACTACTTTGAAAAGGCATTTGAACTGGATAAAACAGATGCCCGCGTGCTGATGGAGCTGGATCAGCTTTATAAAAGGCTCAACTATCCTGTTGATAAACGGCTGAAGTTGCTGGAAGATAACCTTCAAGTTGCCGAACAACGCGACGACGTTTATTTGGAACGGGTAACCCTTTATAACCTGTCGGGCGAGTACGATAAGGCACTCGGTTTGCTGATGAAACGCCAGTTTCACCCATGGGAGGGGGGCGAAGGCAAGGCATCGGGGCAATACGTGTTTAGCCTGGTGCAGTTGGCTAAACAGTATATTGACGAAGCCGACTTTAATAAAGCCATTACCAATTTAAATATGGCCAAAAGCTATCCGCATAATTTGGGCGAGGGCAAGCTGTACGGTACACAGGAAAACGATATTGATTATTGGCTGGGTCGTGCTTATGAAGGTTTAAACCAGGCTGATGCCGCCAAACACTATTTTACCCAGTCAACCATCGGTTTGGACGAGCCGTCGGCCGCTGTATTCTATAATGACCAGCAGCCCGATAAGATTTTTTACCAGGGACTAAGCTGGAAAAAACTGGGCGACCAGGGACATGCCAAACAGATTTTTGATAAGCTGATAGCCTATGGCAAAGCCCATGAGAATGATGTAGTGAAGATAGATTACTTTGCCGTATCCCTCCCCAATCTGCTCATTTTCGACGACGATTTAAACCTGCGCAACACCATTCATACCTACTTTTTACAGGGATTAGGAATGCTGGGTTTGCACGAGTTTGATGTAGCGCTGGCCCTGTTTACCAAAGTGCTGCAACTCGACAGTGCCCATGCAGGTGCAAAGGCTCATTTAGAGATGACCAAGCAGCAACTGAACGTGACAAACTATTAATTTAGTCTTAAGCCCGGAGTCTTAAGTTTTAGGTCGAAAAATGCCGGGTAGCATTTGGGATTTAAGGCTTAAGACTTCTGGCTAAATAAACAATGCAACGCATATTTGTGTTGCCCTTATGCATCATTTGAGCAAGCTAAATAGTTTTAGCTTAATTAAATATGTGTTATAATTACAATAATTTAATTTACCTTGAGCCATAATACCAACCAAATCATGATCAAAAGCCAAAACAGGATATCGCAACAGGAATGGGGCGAACATGTTGGCTGTAAGGTTTACTTTTTCAGGCTCGAAAACAGTTCAGGGGCGTACGTGGAGCTTACCAATTATGGTGCAACGCTGGTATCGGCAGTAGTACCAGATAGGGCGGGCAGCCTGGAAAACGTAATATTGGGCTACCATTCATTGCCGGGTTATATTGCCGACGAATGCTATTTAGGCGCTACCATAGGCCGCTTTGCCAACAGGATTGGAGGGGCGGAATTTACTTTGGACGGAGCAGCTTACCACCTGGATGCCAATGATGCCAACAACTCCAACCATGGCGGCAATGCCGGTTTTAACACCCGGGTTTTTGATTATCAAATAACCGAAAGTGGCGTATCATTCAGTCTGCTGAGTAAAGATGGAGATGGCGGCTACCCTGGAAACCTTAAGCTGGTAGTAACTTATGAGTGGAGCGAGGATAATGAACTGAAAATCAAATACAAGGCTACAACTGACAAGCAAACAGTAGCCAGTTTTACCAACCACGCTTACTTCAATCTATCTGCCGGTGAGAGTGGCATTTTTGACCATACCCTTAAAGTTTATGCGGATAACGTGCTGGATGTAGATGCCGCCTACGTGCCAACCGGCCTGGTTAAACCAGTGGGTAAAAGAATTTTAAATGGCGAAGTGTTAAGGGATAAAATGATTGCAGGCGGCGATGCCATCAACGGCTATAACAATTGCTTTTTGCTGCAAAACGATGCCGGCCATACCCTGAAACCTGCCGCGCTGCTTATAGATAACGCCTCGGGGCGGCAGGTTGAGATAGCTACTTCCTATCCTTCAATAGTTGTGTATACCGGCGATTATCTTCAAAGCAAAATCCCCGGCAATTATTCAAGGCCATACAGGCCTTTTGATGGTTTATGCCTGGAGTGCCAGCATTATCCCGATAGTCCCAATCATGCTCACTTTCCATCGGCCACATTAAGCCCAGGCGAAGCCTTTCACCAGGTTATTTTGTACAAATTTGGCGTGGTGGCTTAAGCTTTCCTTCCTTTTTTTATAAGCCGCTCTTTTCGTATAAAAAAACAATACTTTTTTATACAAACGAGATACTTATGCTATACTTTTTTTCAAAAAATTCACAAAAAGTTTCAACTTTTTTGCACTCCCCAAAGTGCTGTTTTTCCCAGGGTTCGGGAATTAATGGACGAACCCATTTTGATGGTCAAAAATCATAAAATTGTCCATCCTTTTTGAAAGTAAATCCATTTTTTGGAGCACGCTCCCCGCCTACATTTACAGAACCAATTATTAACTAAACCCATAAAGTATGTGAAGATTTTGACTCTTGACCTTAGGGGAGAAAAGCAGAACAACCAATTACAGGCAACGGAAAACCGGCGGATGCGATTA
Source organism: Mucilaginibacter sp. P4_D1 (assembly GCF_056401935.1). NCBI lineage: Bacteria > Pseudomonadati > Bacteroidota > Sphingobacteriia > Sphingobacteriales > Sphingobacteriaceae > Mucilaginibacter > Mucilaginibacter sp. P4_D1. The sequence goes on along the minus strand of NZ_JBFUIJ010000007.1, from coordinate 100,344 downwards.
AGAAAACCACGGCCTTATGGAGAAGAGGCCGACCGTTTTACAATTAACTCCGCGCAGATGCCTGGCTTAACAATCCAAAAAAAATTGCTTTCCCCGCCAATAACTGATCCTGCATTTGAAAACAAATATTTGATCGCAAACCAATTAATGAATAACAAATTATGAACCAAATTTTATGAAGCCACTTTACATTTTTAGTAAACTACTTTCAAAAAATAACAGGCACCTTATCCTGGGGCGTTGCACAATGCTTTTTGTGCTTACCCTGTTTTTTGGCAGTGCCTATTCGCAAACCAGGGTTACCGTTACAGGTAAGGTAACCGATACCCTTGGCGTAAAAATACAGGGTGCTACCATATTGGCCGAAAACGTTAAAAATATCTCGACGTCGACTGATGAGAACGGCCGCTTTGTATTGGATGTGCCCGTAGGTACATCATTACGTATCAGCTTTGTGGGTTTTACCGAGCAGCACGTTGTTGTTACCGCCGATAAAAAGATCTTCAACATCATCCTGAAAGAAAACAAGCTGATTGCCGAAGAGGTTGTAGTCACAGCCTTTGGTAAAAAAGAACGCAAGGAGGCATTGGTAGGTTCGGTAACCAGCATAAAGCCTGGCGAACTTAAAATACCGGCAAGTAACTTAACCAACGCTTTGGCAGGGCAGGCGGCCGGTATCATTGCCTACCAGCGCAGCGGCCAGCCGGGGCAGGATAATGCCTCCTTCTTCATCAGGGGGGTAACTACCTTCGGTTACAAACGCGATCCACTTATTTTGATTGATAACGTGGAGCTATCAACCAATGACCTGGCACGCTTAAATGTGGATGATATTGCCAGCTTCTCTATCCTGAAAGATGCCAGCGCTACAGCCCTGTATGGTGCACGCGGCGCAAACGGTGTTATTTTGGTAAGTACCAAAGAGGGTAAGGAGGGCGCACCTAAAATCAATTTCCGGTCGGAGTATTCGTCCTCGCAATCAACCCAGACGTTGGACCTTGTGGACCCGATACAGTACATGAACCTGTACAACGAGGCAACCCTAACCCGCGACCCTAAATTGCCCCTGCCTTTCCCCGAAAGCAAGATCAGGAACACGCAGAATACCATAAACGGCACGCCTGGCAGTAACCAATACGTATACCCGGCTGTTGACTGGCTTAACCTGTTGTTTAAAAAACGCGCCACCACCCAACGTAATAATTTAAGCGTGAGCGGCGGCGGTAACATTGCCCGCTACTATATAGCAGGCGCATACAATGTGGATAACGGTGTATTGAAAGACGATATCCGCAACAATAACAACAATAACGTTAAGTTTAAAAACTACCAGTTACGTTCAAACATCAACGTAAACATGACCAAAACCACCGAGGTAGTGGTAAGGCTATCCGGTACTTTTAGCGAATATAACGGCCCTATTACTACCGATGGTTCTTTCGCGTCCGATTTATATAACGTGGCCATCCATACCAGCCCCGTGTTGTTCCCGGCTTATTTCCCGGCCGATTCGGCAAACCTGAACGCCCAGCACATCCTGTTTGGTAATACCGGTTTAACAGGTGGCTCTACAAGCAACAGTATCTCCTATAATAACCCCTACGCGGCTTTGTTAAGGGGGCATAAAAACTCGTCAGAGTCAAGGATGTCGGCCCAGCTGGAGTTAAACCAAAACCTTAAGTTTATTACCGATGGTTTAAAGTTCAGGGGGCTATTTAATACCAACAGGTATTCTTATTTCACCTCACAATCGGCCTATTCGCCATTTTATTATAACGTTAATACCTACGATAAGGAAACCAACAAGTACACCCTTACCTGGCTTAACCCGCAGCCAACAGGCTACAACGTAGCGCAGGAATACCTGAGCTACTCGCCCGGCGGCACACAGGTAAATACCTTTATTTATTTACAGGGCGCTTTGGAGTACGCCAAATCATTCGGCAGCCATACCATAAACACCACATTGATAGGTACACAGCAGCAAACGTTGTATGCCAATGCCGGCGATTTGTTATCGGCCTTGCCATATCGTAACCTTGGTTTGGCAGGCAGGGTAACCTACTCTTTTAAAAGCAGGTATTTTGCTGAGTTTAACTTTGGCTATAACGGATCGGAGCGCTTTTCGGCCAATCACCGTTACGGTTTCTTCCCAACCATTGGTGCATCATGGGTAGTATCTAACGAAGACTGGTGGACACCGGGTATCGTCGATCGTTTAAAAATCCGCGCCAGCCATGGTTTGGTAGGTAACGATGCTATTGGTTCGCAGCGTTTCTTCTACCAGTCGGTAGTGCAGTTTAACCAGGGTTATAATTATGCGCAATTTGGTATCAATAACCAGTACGAGCGTAAAGGGGTAACCATCCAGAACTACGAGAATACCGATGTAACCTGGGAAACCTCGAGACAAACCAACGTTGCCGTTGAAATGACACTTTTGAAAAATTTCAACATCGTGGCCGAGTTTTATAAAAACCACCGCTATGATATTTTGCAACAACGTACCAGCATCCCTGTAAGCGAAGGCCTGGAAGCGCCAATCAGCGCCAACCTGGGCGTGGTTGATTCAAAGGGTATCGATTTATCTATGGATTATAAACAAAGCTTTGGTAAAAGCGCCTGGGCGTCAATCCGCGGTAACTTTACCTACTCCAATAACAAGTACACTTACATCGAGGAGCCCGACTATAAAGAGCCATGGCGCCACGCTATTGGCCAGCCCATCAGCCGCGGCTACGGCTACGTTGCCGAACGCTTGTTTGTTGACGACCAGGAAGCGGCAAACTCGCCCACCCAGATCTTTAATGGCAGCGGTATAAAACCACAGGGTGGCGATATTAAATACCGCGATTTAAACGGCGACGGTAAAATTGATGTACTTGACCAGGCCTATCTTGGTTATCCGCAAACGCCCGAAATTGTGTATGGCTTTGGTTTTTCAACCGGTTATAAAGGCTTTGACCTTTCGGCATTTTTCCAGGGCCAGGCAAGGGTATCGTTCTTTGTCGACCCAACCAGGGTAAGCCCTTTTATTCAGAGTCCTGATCCTTATGTGTACGGCAATACACAGGTATTAAGCGAGTTTGCCAACAGCCACTGGAGCGAAGAGCACCAGGATTTGTATGCAGCCTATCCGCGCCTGGGTGTTAACTCAAACGTGATATCAAACAACCTGCAGCCAAGCACCTGGTGGCTACGCGATGGCAGCTTTATGCGCCTTAAATCATTAGAGGTTGGTTATACACTGCCTGCACACATAGCCAAATCATTAAGGGTATCTAACTTAAGAATTTACTTTAACGGCCTGAATTTGCTTACCTGGAGCCCCTTCAAACTATGGGATCCTGAGCAGGGTGGTAACGGCTTTGCGTACCCGATACAAAAAGTATACAACATAGGCTTAAACGTGAATTTATAATTAACAGAAAAAAGCAGAAGATATGAAATCGTCATATTATAAATTGATTTGTGTGATTGTGCTGTGTTCAATGAGCCTTTCATGTAAAAAATACCTGGATGTTACCCCCGATAATGTGGGCACGCTTGAATATGCGTTCCGTAACCGTAACGAGGCCGAAAACTACCTGTTTTCGTGCTACGCTACCATGACGCAGATGAACAACGTGGTAAATGATCCGGGTTTTGCAACATCGTCAGAAATTGTGTACCCCAACACCCTTAACGATCATTACTTTAACGAGGTGGGCTTCAACATCATCAGGGGCCTGCAAACCACCGCAAACCCAAGTATTAACTACTGGGATGGCACCAACGGGGGCAGCAATTTGTTCCAGGCCATCAGGAGGTGTAATATCATGCTCGAAAACATTGATAAGCCTATTGATTTAAGCGCATCAGAAAAAAAGCGATGGATTGCCGAGGTTAAATTTTTAAAGGCCTACTATCATTATTACATGATAAGGTTGTACGGCCCCATCATTTTAATAAAAACCAATAACCCGGTTAACGCCAGCACGGCCGATGTAAAACGCAGCCGCTCGTCGGTTGATGAATCGTTTGCCTATGTGGTATCGTTATTGGATGATGCCATACCCGATTTGCCGCCTGTTATTGAAAGCCAGGCTACCGAGTTTGGCCGCATTACCAAATTCATCGCCATGAGTGTAAAGGCCGAGGTTTTAACCACGGCTGCAAGTCCGCTGTTTAACGGCAATCCCGATTATGCCAATTTTAAGGATAATACGGGCAAACTGCTTTTTTCGGCAAGCGCCGATGCTAACAAATGGAAACTGGCTGCCGATGCCTGTAAAGCCGCTATAACCGAGTGCGAGGCGCAGGGCCTGCACCTGTACAACACGCCGCCAACGGTAAGTGTGGGCAACGTGTCAGATAAGCTGAAAAAGGTATTAACCCTGCAGGCCATGATCACCGATAAATGGGAGCAAAACCCCGAACTGATCTGGGCCCTAAATTACGGTTTTGGTTACCAGGGCTTTACTATCCCAAGGATGACGGATAAATCCGAAAGCCTGGCATCAACCTATCCATCAACATTCGCGGTGCCTATTTCAACTGCCGAGCTGTATTATACCAGCAATGGCGTGCCCATTAACGAGGATAAAACTTTTGACTATGCCAACCGCTACACCCCGCAAACCGGTGATGATGCCAATGGATCGTACATCAAATCGGGCTATCAAACAGCAAAAGGCCACTTTAACCGCGAGCTGCGTTTTTATGCCAGCATCGGTTTCGACGGCGGCATCTGGTTTGGCAACGGCAAGCTTGATGAAAGCAGCGCTTATTACGTGCAAGCCCGTGGCCCTTATGCCTTGGCAGGCCCAAAAAGTTTGAGCGGCACCAATATTACCGGTATGTGGCCCAAAAAACTGGCCAACTACCTGTCGGTTTATGATGAGGTTTTCACCGCCGTTGATTTTCATATGCCGCGGATGCGCCTGGCGGGCCTTTACCTGCTTTATGCCGAAGCGCTTAACGAATCGCAGGGGCCCGTTGCCGAAGTTTATACTTACATAGATAAAGTAAGGGCAAGGGCAGGTTTGGGCGGCGTACAGGCTTCATGGGGCAGCTATTCAAAAACACCCGATAAGCCAAATACCAAAGATGGCCTGCGCGAAATTATCCACCGCGAAAGAAGGATTGAGCTGTGTTTTGAAGGCCAGGCCGGCTGGGATTTGCGCCGCTGGAAAGAATTGCAGGATGTGTTAAGCAGGCCCATACAAGGCTGGAACGTTAACGAGGGCGATGCCGCAAATTACTACCGCCCGCAAACGGTTATTATACCCGTGTTTGGCATTAAGGATTATTTATGGCCTATCCAGACAAGCGATATTGTGGTGGATAACAACCTTAACCAAAACCCATACTGGTAGTTTACCTGTGCTGTAAAAATTTCAAATGATTAATATTAAAATATAAATTATGAAAAAGATCAATAACCGCAGATACCTTTCAGGTTTGCTGTTAGCGCCCGTTTTGCTCATGATGCTTTTTGCATCCTGTAAAAAAGCAGAGTCGAACATCGAGGTGGTATCTAACGATCCTACCAAACCCGGGCCTGTAACCAACGTTAACGTAACCAATTTAAACGGCAGCGCCAGGTTAACCTACACCTTGCCCAATTCAAAAAACCTGCTGTACGTTTTGGCCAAATACGCCATAAACGATAAAACCGTGCGCGAAACCAAGGCCAGCTATTATACCGATACCATTACGGTTGATGGCTTTGCCCGTGCCCAGGAGTACACGGTTACGCTGTATGCCGTAAGCCGTGCCAATATCATGTCGGATCCGGTTACGGTAAAGGTAAACCCGCTTACACCAAACTACGAATTGGTTAACGCCGCACTAAACATTACTGCCGATTTTGGCGGCGCAAACTTTTTTGGCCTCAACCCCAATAAAGCGCCTATTGCCATGCACGTGCTTAGCTTTAACACCAAAACCAACAAGTACGATGAGCAGGACCCTAACTACATCAGTACCGATACCGTTAACTTTTCGGTACGTGGGTTTAGCGCTGTAGCCACCAAATTTGGTATTTACACTACCGACAGGTTTGGCAACCACTCCGATACCCTGTTTAAAACATTAACACCGCTGTTTGAAACCCTGCTGGATAAAAGCAAGTTTTATGTGTACCACCTGGCCAGTGATAGCCCTATTGGCTACGGCTGGGAGTTAAAATACTTGTTTGATGGCAGCACCAATGAGCCGGGCTGGCATACTTTAGGCGCGCCAACCAACCAGTGTACATTCGGTTTGGGTGTAACCGCCAAGCTGAGCCGTTTTGTGCTGTGGGAAAGGCTTAACAGTATCTACTCGTACCAAAACATCCAGAATTTTACCCTATGGGGCACCACGGTTGATAATCCGCATGATTCCGTTCTGCCAAAAAACTCGGCACCGGGCACCATATCCGGCGATTGGGTTAACCTGGGYAACTTCGCGTTTCCGCCGCCGCCCTCGGGCCTGCCAAATAACCAGGCCAACGCGTCAGATCTGGCCTTTGTTGCCGCGGGTGTAAACTTTGCCATTCCGTTTGCTGCACCGGCTACCAAGTATATCAGGCTGGATGTATCGCGCACGTTTGGCGGCTTAAACTATGTAAACGCTATTGAGGTATCGTTATACGGCAATCCTTTGTAATACAACGTGTTGTTAAAATTAAAAATTAAGAAAATGAAAATTAATTTCAAGGTTGCTGTTTTCTTTTTGCTGTACCTGTCGCTGGCCGGCTGCAAAAAATACGATACAGACTATAAATCTTTTTTAGATCATCACGAGGTAACTTATCCTGGTTTAGCCAGCGGGGTTACCTACCATACCGGCAATTTGCGGGCCGTACTGGTTTGGCACCCCAGCCCCGATCCAAGCATCAAAAACTACGTGGTAAGCTGGAATAATGGCAGCGATTCGGTAGTTGTTAATGCCACCTCGCACAGTCCGGCCGATTCCATTACCGTATCAATCCCCAATTTAAAGGAGTATGTATATACTTTCACCATTGTGGCACATGATAACGATGGCAATAAATCGGTAGGGCAGGATTTAAACAACGTGCGGGTATACGGTCCATCGTACATATCGGCGCTGTTTAACCGGGGCTATAACACGTCAAACCCATATTCGTTAAATGACGACGGCACCGTAACGCTAAACTTTAACAAGGCCGATACCGGTAACGTATCAACCACCATGATGTATACCAATAAGCTTGGTGTTGCCGCCCAAAAATCATTCGGGCCAAATGATAACTCGGTAACTTTAACCGATTATAAACTGGGCAGCCCAATAAGTTACCAGTCGGCATATAAACCAACGCCCGACGCGGTTGATGCGTTTCCGGTAAAAACTGCCGATAACTTCCCAACCATTTACAATATTGTGGAGTGCGATAAATCATTGTTCAAGGCCTATAACCTCCCAACAGATGTGCCATCGGCCTACGGCTGGGAAACTTATTACCTGTGGGACAAAAGCACCGGCGAGCCTGGTTTTCATACCCCCGGCCAAAGTTTCCCAATCTGGTTCACCTTTGATATGGGGCAATCGGCATCGCTGGCCAAAATGAAAATCTGGCAGCGCGAATCGGGCCTGTATAACTACGGCAATCCAAAACGCTTCGAAATTTACGGCAGCAACAACCCAAGCTCAAACGGCGACTTTAGCAACTGGGTAATGCTTGGTAGCTTTACCTCGGTTAAGCCATCGGGCCTGCCGGCTGGCCAAAACACTGATGCCGACCTGGCGTTTGAACGCGCCGGCGAGCCATTTACCTTCCCGGCTAATTTAGCGCCATACCGCTACATCCGGTTTAAAGTACTGGAAACATGGGGCGGCGGCAACTACTTCCACCTGTGCGAACTGACGATGTACAAAACAGATAAATAATAGGTTTATAAATTGGTTAAATGTAGCCGGTAACTGTAATGGTTGCCGGCTTTTTTGTGGGGGAAAATGTGACAAAAAGCGAAGGGAAGACGCGATTCGCATTCTATAAAGGATACTAACGTACAAAGTTGCACCGGACATTGTCTTAAAACGGATTAAGGCTTTAATTGAGATGGGTGAATGTAATAATAATGGTTTGGATAATACCAAACGAAAACGTACCAAAGAAGAACTGCGATACCAACGAATGCAGCAGACAATGTCGCGTAAAAAATCTTATTGTCGGCGCGAATCAATCGCTTGCCGATTCGGGCGTCGAGATCAATTTTATTTTCATAACCAATGAACACCCAACCGTCAAATGTTATCCTGTACTTGAAATAGTCTTTCTTTTCCTCTTCTACTCTAATAAAATTATCGTTTATCAGTTTATCAAGTATTAAATCCAGTTCTTTTAAATCACAATTACTACCGCATTTAAGATAAAATAAATCAATGGGGGGCTTATAAACATATTTGTATTCATACTTCAAAAAAAACAAAACCTTATCCAGTTTTTGAATTGGTGTTAATTTTTCCATTCCCAAATCTACACTATACAGCGTAAATTAAGCCTATAAATATGTAGATTTGGATTATCAAGAAAGACAGAATGAATAACGAAGAAACAACACAACCAGTTAATACGCCACCTCCAACGCAAGTTCAACAACCAACTGAAACAACTAAGCCCAAAGAGAGAACAACCATTGATACAAGGCCAGGATATGATACCTTTGGCTCTGAAAAAGGAAAAGACAACAAATAGATATTATCAATGATAGTAAAAAGCATTTAACGCTTTTTACTAAATAGCGTTGTCTTCTATCTATCAAATCTCTATTATTATCAAATGCGTTATTACTGGCAACAATTGTTTGAATTTGTAATTCAAACAATTGGCTTTCTTTGCCCGCATTTTCTATCTCAGGTATTAACAGTTTGACCGGCTGAGTGCCTGGATATATCATTTTACCTGGGAGTAAGTTTTTAAATATCAAGAATATACTTACAAATAACCCAGCAAACATCAAATAGTAATAAGGAGAAACTAAGAAACTATCGGATGATATTTTAGCGAAACAATAAGATAAAAAAGTTCCATATAGTCCAATTGCATAATAACATCTATTCGTCAATTCTCTAAGCGATTTAAATGTTTCTTGTACAAGACTGTCAGATTCTTTGAGAATAAACTCAATAGCCTTATTATCGTAATTGTCCCAATTTATATCTTCTACTTTCATGTTTTAAAAATACACATTTTGAATAACCTACTCCTCCCTGTGTAAATTTGTATGTTAGTGCTTGAGAGGGGCGGAGGGGTGTGTTTATACAAGCGAACATGAACGCTGGTAAACACACCCCTGCCAGTGATCAATTCGGAGCGCCTCCAGTCGAAAGCTACACCGTGTATCCATCTATAGTTAGATACTCGATTATCAATAATAAAATGTCATTTCGCACGAGGTACGAGGAGAAATCTTAGACGCCCTGCATTCCAAAAGACTTGTCGTGATGCAGGGTGTATAAGATTTCTCCTCACACCGCGCTCAATTCCTGCCCCGGTTCGTTCGAAATGACTAACATTTGTGTATACACGGTAGTTTTCGAGAGTGGATTTTGATTGCCCTGTGCGGATTACCTTTAGCTCACTTTTTTACAAACTCATCTTTTTCCCTATATTTAATCCCAAACCCGCCCTACATGAAAAAGCTGATCTTATTCATACTCCTTATCTCCCCATTTTTTGTAAACGCCCAAACCTTCCGGGTAAATATTGATCCTTCGCTTGGCGAAAGCAAAGAACTTGATGGCAGGCTGTTATTGTTGTTATCGAAAAACAACAAGGCCGAGCCCCGTTTCCAGGTGAGTGACGGCGCCGAATCGCAGCTGGTTTTTGGGATGGATATAAACGGGTGGCAGCCGGGCACCAGCCAACTAATAGATGTGCAGGCTTACGGTTACCCGCTGGAACGTTTGAAGGATGTGCCTGCCGGCGATTATTATGTGCAGGTGCTGTTACATAAATACGAAACATTTCACCTTAAAACCGGGCAAACCGTAAAGCTGCCGATGGATAGGGGCGAAGGCCAGCACTGGAATATGGCGCCGGGTAATATTTATTCGGCCCCGGTCAAAATTCATTTCGACCCGGCTGCCTCTAATGAGTTAACGCTTAATATCAGCAAAGTAATCCCGCCTATTGAAGCGCCTAAGGATACCAAATACATCAAACACATCAAAATTCAAAGCAAGCTGCTTACCGAATTCTGGGGCAGGCCGATGTACCTTGGCGCAAACATATTGATACCCGCAGGTTTCGACGAGCACCCTAATGTGAAATATCCGCTGGCTATTTTCCACGGGCATTTCCCTGCCGACCTGGAAGGCTTCAGCACCACGCCGCCCGACCCGAATTTGAAGCCCGATACTTCGGCACGCTTCCATATCACGGGCTATAACAGGATAGTGCAGCAGGAGGCCTACGATTTTTATAAGCAATGGACAGGGCCGGCCTTCCCGCGGGTATTGGCCATCGAGATTCAGCATGCCAACCCGTATTATGACGATTCATATGCCGTAAACTCGGCCAATCTTGGTCCGTACGGCGATGCGATAACTTACGAATTGATCCCCGAGATTGAAAAGCAGTTCAGGGGGATAGGTAAAGGATGGGCCAGGTTTATGTACGGCGGCTCCACAGGTGGCTGGGAAGTGCTGGCCGCGCAGGTTTTTTATCCCAACGAGTATAATGGCTGCTATGCCGCCTGCCCCGACCCGGTAGATTTTCATCACTACATGACCATCAACCTTTATAACGATAAAAACGCCTATTTCCTGTCGTCAGATTTTAAACAGACGCCGCGACCTGAAGAACGCGACTACCTGGGCCACGTAGGATCGACCATGAAGGAGGTTAACCAAAGCGAACTGGCAATAGGTACACGCAGCCGCAGCGGTGGTCAGTTTGATATCTGGGAGGCCGTATTTTCGCCTATGGATAAGGATGGTTACCCCAAACGCATCTACGATAAAAATACCGGCGCTATAGATACTTCGGTTGCCGCCTACTGGCGCGAGCACTTTGATCTTACACACATCATCCAACGCGACTGGCCAAAAATTGGCAACAGCCTAAAGGGCAAAATTCATATCTACGTAGGCGATATGGACACCTACTACCTCAACAACGCCGTTTACACCGCCGAAGACGTGCTCAAAAAGCTCAATAATCCCAACTGCAACTGCGAAGTTGACTACGGCGACCGCGCCGAACACTGCTGGAACGGCGACCATACCCAACCCAACTATATCAGCCGCCTGCGCTACCACCAAATGTTCATCAAAAAATGGGCCGCCGAGGTTAAAAACAGAGCACCAAAGGGAGCGGATTTGAAAAGTTGGAGGTATTAACAATGAGGATTATGTGCGAGGATAAGTGCGTTGTTAATGGTAAAATCGATTTGGAAAATTTCAAATAAAAATTAAAAAACAGGTCGCGCAAAGACGCTAAGCCGCAAAGAAAAAAATAAATGAATTGCGGTTCCATGAGGTTTTGTGTGGGTAACGCAGATGGGTTGTTGATTTGCTTCTAAAGATATATTTTGTTGACTCATCGAGGCCTGTTTGACACGAATAGAGAGGCGTAGCCTCGGCCAATCTTGTAGCCACGGGTTTTAACCCGTGGAAAAAAAACGAAGAAAACCAAGGAGAGCCGTAGGTTCGATCCATATGAGCAATGCGTATATATCGGTTGAACAAATTAAAAATACCTGGATTTAGATCAAAATATGGGCCGTGCCTATGGCACTCTTGTCGTGTTTTGACCAATCATCCCCGGGTTGAAACCCGGGGCTACAATATGTTTCGGGCCGATGGCCCTTAGGAAAAGAGTTATGTAGAAGCTAATTGAAATTGATCAACCCATAAAGGTGTCATAGAGCCTGAATTGCTTTGCCGCTTAGCGTCTTTGCGCAAAAAAACAACCCATTTCCTGTCAAATACCCGGCTATCTGGTGCAAAACCTTATATTTAAAACAACTAATTAGATAGGCTATGCTCAAGCGTTTATTGTTGGCGATTTTTTCATGCGGCTTAATTGGGCTGCTAACAGGTGGTACTTTAAAAACACCTACCGATAAACCACTTCCCCGGATAGCCATTTGCGGCCTGGGTATCGAGTCGAGCACGTTTTCGCCGGCACTAACGGATGAAGCTGCTTTTCATGCCAAATATGGGGCCGAAGTTTTTAGTTCGTACCCATTTATGGCTGCCGACTCGCCTTTGCGCAAAAGCGCGCTTTGGTTCCCGGCTTTGGTGGGCAAAAGTCTGCCCGGCGGGGCGGTCACCAGGGCAGCTTATGAGTCGCTGGTTAGTAAAACTTTAGATTCGCTTAAAAAACACCTGCCTTATGATGGGTTGTATTTTGATATCCATGGTGCCATGAGCGTGGTTGGGTTGGATGACCCGGAGGGCGACCTGATAACCAGGATCAGAAAAGTAGTGGGAACAAAAACACTTATCTCCACATCTATGGATCTGCACGGCAATGTATCCTGGCGGCTGGCCCAAAATACCGACCTGATTACCTGCTACCGCATGGCCCCGCATGAAGATGCCATGCAAACCAAACAACGGGCTGTTGCAAACCTCATCAGCCGGATTGAAACAGGCAAAGGAAAACCGGCATTCAAAGCCTATGTCTCTATCCCTATTTTACTGCCCGGCGAAAAAACAAGCACCCGGATTGAGCCAGGTAAAAGCATATATAAGGCCGTAGCCCCGGCTTCGGTACAGCCGGGAGTTATTGATGCCGCCATCTGGATTGGTTACGCCTGGGCCGATGAGCCGCGCAACCATGCCGTAGTAATGGTAACCGGCGACGATAAAACCGTAGTGACAGCCACCGCCGAAAAGCTGGCCCAAAACTTTTGGGATGCCCGCAAAGCCTTTGAATTTGTAGCACCTACAGGCACTTTAGCAGAATGCCTTGATAAGGCCGTAGCCAGCCCAAAACATCCATTTTACATCAGCGATTCGGGCGATAACCCAACCGCGGGCGGGGCAGGCGATGCCACCTGGACACTGACACAGATATTGGCCCGGCCGGAGTTTAAAACCGATGCAGGCCCAGCGTTGCTGTATGCATCCATCCCTGCGCCGCAATTGATAAAAAGCGCCATTGCCGCGGGTGTAGGCGGCCATGTGGATGGTTTGGCCGGCGCAGCCGTTGATGCCCGTTTTGCACCACCCGTAAGGCTATCGGGCACGGTAGAATCTATCCAATACGGCGATAAGGATGCCGAAGTGGAGGCCGTGATAAAAGTGGGCAGCGTACACGTGATCATCACCCAAAAGCGCAAACCCTATCACAAAGAAATTGACTTTACCCGCCTGGGCCTAAACCCGCGCACCGCCGGTATTGTGGTAGTAAAAATTGGCTACCTTGAACCCGAACTATATGCCATGCGCGCCGACTGGCTGCTGGCCATAACCCCCGGCGGGGTTGATCAGAACATCGAACGCCTGCCGTACCATCGCATTCAGCGCCCTATGTTCCCGCTGGATAAGGATATGAAAGACCCGGATTTGAAGGCAAAGCTGGTGCCGGCGACGGGTGAATGAATAGAATATATCTATAAGATAAGTTTTGTATATTTGGTAAAAGATAAACTAAAGATGGAAACGGTTTTGCTTCAGATAAATAACAGTAAAGCGTACAAACTGATCGAAGATCTTGAAGCTTTACATATTGTGAAGGTTCTTGAGAAAAGTAGTAAGCCAAAGCAAAAACTCTCCGAACGATTTGCCGGCTCACTTAATCTTTCTGAAGAGGAATATAACAACTTTCAAAACTCAATCGAACAAAGTAGAAACGAGTGGGAAAGGGATATTTAATAGATTCTAATGTGGTAATCGGGTATTTGGATAACAAATTACCTGAATCAGGCATGAAATTCATGCATGCTATAGTTGATGAAACTCCCAATATCTCTGTTGTTACTAAAATTGAAGTCCTTAGGTTTAATACGTCTGATGATGTTTATAAAACGTTGCAAGATTTTGTTTCAGAAAGCATCGTTTTCGAAATTAATGATCAGGTTGTAGATAAAACGATAATCATATGTAAAGGCCATCGCATTAAACTCCCTGATGCTATCATTGCAGCTACAGCCATCGTCGGTGATCTGACGTTGATCACACGTAATACTTCTGATTTTAAAAATATTGCAGATTTGGAATTTTTAGATCCGTGGAACCAATAACGATCATATCAGATAATTAATATCAATCAATTTCAATGAAAACCACCGTCCTTATATCCCGCTTGCTGCTTGGCTTTTTATACCTGGTGTTTGGCCTTGATTATTTTCTGCATTTTATACCGTACCAGCCATTACATACCGGTGCTGCGGGTGCATTCATCGCCGGGTTAAAGGGTACGGGGTACTTTTATCCTATTCAAAAAGTGATACAGATAACAGGGGGCTTATCGCTGCTCACTAACCGTTACGCGCCCTTTTCGGCAGTAGTACTGTTCCCTATCAGTTTAAATGTGTTGTTGTTTCACACCTTCCTGGTGCCATCGGGCTGGCTGATGGGTGTTTTCCTTGTAGCCCCAAACCTGCTTTTAGGCGTTGGGTATTGGAAGTATTATAAAGCAATGTTTGTTGCAAAGGCGGTGGTGTAACAGCTTGGTTAATACATTTCATTAAATCGCTTCTAATCAGTAATCTCCGCAGCTAAGACAACAAAAAAACAGGTGTCGATTGCTTGTTTGTATGCATCAAATACGCTAAATTCGTTCATGACCAATAATCGACGCAGTTTCATCAAACAGGCCGCCGTACTAACCGGCGCTTTTTCGGCTACAAGCCTGTTTAACCAGGCACATGCAGCCGACTGGACTTCAGCATTAAACAGGGTAAGCCGTTTAACGCCGCAAGAGGTGGCGCAGGACGAGGATTTTTGGGGCGTTATCCAGCGGTCGTACTCGGTGAGCGCTAATATCATCAACCTGAACAATGGCGGTGTGTCGCCGTCGCCAATTGTGGTACAGCAGGCTGTAGAGCGTTATAACCAGCTTACCAACGAAGGCCCGTCGTACTTTATGTGGCGCATCCTTGACCAGGGGCGCGAGCCGTTGCGCGAAAAACTTGCCTTGCTGGCCGGTACCCTGCCCGATGAAATTGCGGTAAACCGTAACGCTACCGAATCATTGAATACCATCATCTGCGGCTTGCCCCTAAAAAACGGCGATGAAGTGATTGGCGCAAAGTTAGATTATCCGCATATGGTACAGGCCTATCGGCAGCGGGCCCTGCGCGAAGGCATAGTATACAAACAGCTTACCTTCGACTTCCCTATTGAGAATGATGAGCAGATTGTAAAAGCTTATCAGGATGCCATCACCTCCAAAACAAAACTAATACACGTTACGCATATAGTAAACTATGTAGGCCAAATTATGCCTGTACGCAAAATTTGCGATATGGCGCATGCCCGGGGTATAGAAGTTATTGTAGACGGGGCCCATTCTTTCGGGCTGCTCGACTTCAAGATTCCCGATTTAAATTGCGATTACTTTGGCACCAGTCTGCATAAATTCCTGTCGGCACCTATAGGCAGCGGCATGATGTGGATTAAAAAAGAAAAAATAAGTAAGGTGATGCCCCTTTTATGCGATGATAACCCACTGGGGCCCGATATCCGCAAGTTTGAAAACCTGGGTACCCGCAGTTTTCCGATAGAGCAGGGGATAGGCGAGGCCATCAACTTCCAGCTGGCAATTGGCAGCAAACGTAAGGAGGATCGCATCCGTTATCTTAAAAATTACTGGGCTACCAAAGTACAGCACCTGCCCAAAGTAAAGCTGCATACCTCGTTAAAACCCGAATACTCCTGCGCTATCTGCGGCATATCTATTGATGGCATGACACCCGCGCAACTGGATGCCGCGTTATTTAGTCAATATAAAATTCACCAGGTATCCATTGTATTTGAAAATGTAAACCTGGTGCGCATAACCCCGCACGTATACACCACCCTTGCCGACCTGGATAAGCTGGTTAAAGCAATTACAGAAATAGCCGGCAAGGCCACCTGATGGTAGGTTAATGATGATAGTCCTAAGTCGAAAATTTTAAGTTCTAAGAGGCTGTCTGAAATTAAAAAACAGACCGCCGTTGCTAGTGACCATCAGCCTATGCTGAAAAAAGCAGTAATGACATGGCTGCGACCGGAATTTTTGTAGAGACGCATCACATGCGTCTCCCTTCAGACCGGCTTCGATTTGCATGTGGGAGACGCATGTGATGCGTCTCTACAAAAAAACATTAATAATCAATATATTATAAATCCGTCATTACAAGGTACTAAGCAATCCCCTATATGCTAAGTCCCACATAGTTTGGGATTGCTTAGTACCTCGCTATGACGATAGTTTAGTGCATTAGTTTAACTATATCTGTTGCGCGTCATAACATTTTTTTTCAGGTTTATCTGATAGATACTCGCAATGACTGTGGTTTGGGACATTGGGTTAACTATCTCTGTTAAGTCAAAAATAATAATGTCTTTTTAACTCAATGCTCTGTACTGCTCACCTGACACCAACACTTGTTTTGGCTGCCAAAGAATGGTATAAAAAAATCCGGTTAACATTTGCTGTAGAAACTGTAACATTTGTGGCATTAAAAAAAAAGGCAATCGTATAGTTTTACGCTTTAAACCGTAATTCCTGGTTGCCAATAATTTAAATGTATCAAATGTCGGTTCCTAATGTGATGCGCGAAACAACGTCCCTGAATATGGGCGATTGTTTTTCGATATTTTCGAAAGTGAAGGAAAAGTTTGATTTTCCTTTACATTACCACAACGAATATGAGTTAAACCTGATCATAAATGCCAAAGGCGCCAAACGCATTATTGGCGATAGCATGGAAACTATTGACGATATCGAGCTGGTGTTTATCGGCCCAAACGTTTACCATGGCTGGTTTACGGGCGAATGTACCAGCGAGGCCATTAATGAGGTTACTATTCAGTTTCATACCGATTTATTTGATGAAAAGTTTTTGCAACGTAACCAGTTGTTTTTTATCAAAAGCATGTTTGAAAACGCAGGGCGTGGCCTGGTTTTCTCGTATGAAACCACCCGCGATATCGCCCGGCGTATATTAAACCTTAGCAATAAGGATGGCTTTAACTCGGTATTGGAGCTGCTTGCTATACTGCACACCCTATCTACATCCAAAAACAGGAGGATGCTATCTGATCCTGGCTTTTCGGACGAAAAATTCCGGTATACCAACGGGCGTGTTGATAAGGTTTTTGATTATATGAAAACCAATTTCGACAAGCGTATAACACTTGCCGAAGTGGCCACGGTAGCCAACATGCCCGAGGCCTCGTTTTGCCGGTTCCTGAAAAAAAGCACGGGCAAATCGTTTATTGAAAGCCTTAATGATATCAGGTTGGGCAATGCCTCCCGTATGCTTATTAACACCACGCATTCCATCGCCGAAATTGCTTACCAGTGCGGCTTCAATAATATTTCAAACTTCAACCGGATATTTAAACGCCATAAGCTATGTGTCCCAAAAGAATTCAGGAAGGCCTACACACTTGGTACCAGGGTAGGTTAACCTCTTTTTAATAATTAAAATATATTGATGTTAATATAACACTTATTATGTAATTTTATAAATCCCGTAAACCGGATTATTAAACCCCGCAATCGATTGTTGGTAATTGCTAAATAATGAGTTTTAAAGTTTATATAACATTTATATTTCTTGTTTTTACCCATCAGTGGCTGTCTGCCCAAAATCATTTATATAAATTTTCGCGGTTGGATATTACCGATGGCTTATCTGATAATCACGTCAATTGTATTTTTAAAGACGAAAAAGGGTTCATGTGGTTTGGCACAAACTCGGGCCTCAGCAGGTATGATGGGTTTAAATTTAAAGTTTTTAAGCACGAGGCCGATAACCCTAATTCGCTAAGTGAAAGCTTTGTTTCGCGCATCAGCGAAGGGCCTGATAAAAAGCTGTGGATATTTACGCACAGCAACATCAGTATTTATGACCCCACAACCGAGAACTTTGCCATTAATGTTGCCGATGAGCTTAGGCGTTATAAAATTATAACCAGCGATGTAACCCTCATACGAAAGGATAAAGACGGCGGCTTTTGGTTTATCACCAAAAATAAAGGCGTGTACAGGTATAACCCTGCCGACAGTTCCACGTCGTTTTATTGCACATCGTCCTTTTCAAAAACCATTTTGCATTCAGATGCCATAATGGATGTGGCGGTTACAAAAAACAATGCTGTTTGGTTAATTTATAGCGATGGTATTATCGATTTGTTAGATACCCGGTTAAATAAAATCGTCAAACGTTTTGATGGCCTGGCCAAGGCTAACTTATATAAGCTGGAATCGTACACGCTGGCAGTTGATAATAAAAATAACCTGTGGATTTATTCGGCCGCTGGACCTTTTGGTACCTACTGCTTCAATACCCAAAACTATTCGCTATTACACTTTAGTAAAGATACGCCCGATGGCCGGCTAAACTCCAATATTGTAAATACCGTAATACAGGGCGATGATAACAAAATATGGATAGGTACCGATCATGGCGGCATCAACGTGCTTGATCCGGTAACCCATAAGGTAAGCTACCTGGTTAATAAAGAGGATGATCCGCAATCCATTAGCGGCAACAGTGTTTTTTTATACAGGGATGATGCAGGCATTGTTTGGGCGGGCACTTTTAAGCAGGGCATAAGTTATTACCATAGCGTCATTATGCAATTCCCGGTTTACAGGCATTTATTAACAGATAAAAACAGCCTGCCCTATGAGGATATTAATGCTTTTGCCGAAGAACGGAACGGTAATTTATGGATAGGTACAAACGGGGGCGGCCTGATTAATTTTAACCCGGAAACCAAAAAATATACTCAGTTCAAGCACGATGCGGCAGATCCTAATAGTTTATCAATCGATATTATCATAAGCTTATACGTTGATCATGAAAATAAACTTTGGATAGGTACCTATTTTGGTGGCCTGGACTGTTTTGACGGTAAAAAGTTTACCCATTACCGCCACAGCGATAAAGATAAAACTACCATTACCGACGACCGGGTTTATACCATAATTGAAGATGCCGCCCGGAATTTATGGGTAGGAACCTTTGCCGGCGGATTGAATGTGCTTGACCGTAAAAGCAATACCTTTAGCCATCCCGAGTATAAAATGGTATCTGATTATACCGCTTTTTTTTACCGGGACAGGCAACAAAATATTTGGATAGGCCGCGATAAGGGCGTTGATGTGATAGATAGTAAAACAAACCGGGTGCGGCATTACTACTATCTGCCTAAAAATCCAAACAGCCTTGCCGGCAGCGATGTAAATATTATAACCCAGGATAGCCGCGGATTAATGTGGATTGGCACAAAAAGTGGCCTCAGCATACTTAACACCCAAACCAACACATTTTTAAATGTAGATAAGGGCATGGGCTGGCCGGTAAACAATGTGTCGAACATTTTGGAAGATAACCAGGGCCGGATGTGGGTAAGTACAACCAACGGCCTTTCAAACATCAGCTTAACACCGGCAGGCGGGCAGTATAAATTCCAGGTTGATAATTATAATGAGGCCGATGGTTTACAGGCCCGTGATTTTAATTTATATGCCGCAACCAAGCTAAGGAACGGGCAATTGGCATTTGGCGGCGCACATGGGTTTAACTTATTTGACCCTGCAGTAATAAACACCCTTAAACCCAACCCCAAACTGGTATTTACCGATTTTAGGCTATTTAATAAAAGCGTAGCCGCCGGCGATTCGGTAAAAGGTAGGGTTGTGCTGGATAATGCCATAGCGGAAACAAAATGGATAACCCTGAACCATAATGAAAATGTATTTGATATAGAGTTTGCCGCCAACGAATATTTTTATCCCAATAAAATAAGTTACCAGTATACCCTTGAAGGCTTTGACAAAGGTTGGATCACTTTCCCGGCCAACAGCCATAGTGTTACCTACACCAACCTTGACGGTGGCGATTATACTTTTAAAGTGAGGGAATTAAATACAGGTAAAGAGATCTCGCTCAAAATTACTGTTCAGCCACCCTTTTGGAAAACGCCTTTAGCCTATATAGCTTACATGCTGCTTGCCCTTGGGCTGTTGTTTTACATCAGGCACCGCGGTATAACTAAACTGGAGCGGCAATTTGAATTTAAACAGGCCGAGATAGAGGCTGAAAGAAAACTTGCCAGCCAGCGCGAAGAAGCGCAGCGCATGCACCAGCTTGATTTAATGAAGATTAAATTCTTCGTTAACATCAGCCACGAGTTTCGTACGCCATTGTCATTAATCCTGTCGCCAATTGATGATCTTATTAAGGTATCTGATAACCCCGATCAGCAACATCATTTAACCATGATTAAGCGCAACAGCAAGCGCTTACTTAACCTGGTTAACCAGTTGATAGATTTCAGGAAAATGGAGCATAACGAATTGAAGCTTAGCTTAAACAAGGGCGATATTATTCAATTTATAAAGGAGGTTTCGTCGTCATTTACAGATGTAGCCCATCAAAAGAAAATTCAATACCTTTTTGAAAGCGAGCTGCACTCATTTACTACCAAATTTGACCAGGATAAAATAGAAAGGATACTGTTTAACCTGCTATCAAACGCGTTTAAGTTTACGCCGGCAGGCGGCAGCATCAGTGTAATTTTAAATACCCCGCAGGTTGCTAATTTGCCGGCTGATAAAAGGATGCTCGAAATCAGGGTAATTGATACAGGTATCGGGATTACGAAGGAAAACCAGGAGATGATTTTTGAACGTTTTTTCCAGGATGATATCCCCGAAAGCCTGTTAAACCAGGGGAGCGGAATAGGTTTATCAATCACAAAAGAGTTCATAAAAATACACGGCGGAACTATCAGGCTGGAAAGCGAACCCGAATATGGCAGTTGTTTTATTGTAAGTATACCATTTGAAGGCAAAACCGAGAAACTGACGCTTGCACCTGCAATACAGGAAAATAATACACTGCCAACTTTAAAAAACACCGATGGCATACAGGGCTCAAACAAAAAACCAACGGTTTTATTAATTGAAGACGATGATGATATGCGTTTTTACCTGAAAGAGAACCTGAAAGATCATTTCCACATTATTGAGGCCATAAATGGTAAAGAAGGCTGGCAAAAAGCGCTTGCCCTGCACCCCAAATTAATAGTGAGCGATGTAACCATGCCCGAAATGAATGGTTTTGAATTGTCGCGAAAGCTAAAGGGAGACAGCCGTACATCGCATATCCCCGTTATATTGCTAACCGCTATGGCCGGCGAAGACGATCAGCTGGTGGGGCTGGAGTGTGGGGCTAACGATTATATTGTTAAGCCATTCAATTCGGGCATCCTGCTGTCCAAAATCAACAATTTATTGCTGATGCAGCAAACGTTTAAAGAAACCTATCAAAAGCAGGTTGATATTCAATCGCAAGGTGTGGTGGTCATATCTGAAGACGAAAAATTCCTGAAAAACGCGCTCGATTTTATTGAGCAAAATATCACCAAGCCCAATTTCTCGGTAGAAGAGCTGGCCAGGCACCTGGCATTGAGCAGGGTATCCCTTTACCGTAAATTATTAAACCTTACCGGTAAAACGCCGGTTGATTGTATCCGCACCATCCGTTTGCAGCGTGCCGTACAGCTACTGGAGCGCAGCAAGCTTAGCATTGCCAATGTTGCCTACGAAGTTGGTTTTAATAATGCAGCCTATTTTGCAAAGGTGTTTAAAGAAGAGTTTAGCATGCTGCCATCTGAATATATTGCCGAGCTGAAGAATAAAGAGCATGAAGATATTTTGGCGTAGCAATAGCACAATTTATACCGGTAATTGATAAAATTGTTAATTTGCGCCTCATGAGGATATTTAAAACGCCGTTGCTGATAACATTATTTTTTAGTTTTTTGCTGACAGCTGGCGCGCAAACAAAGGCTATAAATAACCCGGTTGTTAAGGGCTATTATGCCGATCCTACTATAATTAAAGATAAAGGGCTTTTTTATATCTATGCAACCATTGATCCCTGGGGAGGCAACGAGTTGGGTGTATTGGTGACCAAAGATTTTGTGACCTTTAAAACAGAACATATTAACTGGCCAACTAAACAAGCCTGTACAAGCCCAACGTCCAATAATTCCATGGTATGGGCGCCTTCTATCCGCAAGGCAGCCAATGGCAAGTATTACCTGTACGTAGCAGTCGGCAGCGAGTTGTGGGTAGGGGTAAGCAGCCACCCGCTTGGCCCGTGGAAAAATGCGAAGGCCGACAATACACCCCTGGTTGCAGGCAATAAATACCCGGGGGTTCATAATATCGATCCCGATTGCTTTATTGACCAGGATGGGCAGGCCTATTTATACTGGGGATCGGGCTTTAAATGGGTAAATGGCCATTGTATGGCAGTAAAGCTTAAAAAAGATATGGTCACTTTTGATGGCGAACCAAAGGATATTACGCCACCCCATTATTTTGAAGCCCCGCATATGGTTAAGCGCGGCGGCTTGTATTACCTGATGTATTCATACGGTAAGGCTATTGATGCTACTTACCAGGTTCGCTATTCGGTAAGTAAAACACCTTTTGGGCCATGGACAGAGGGCCAGTATGATCCTATCCTGGCAACCACACCCGATAGTACAACAGTCGGGCCGGGTCATCATACTGTTTTTCAGCAAAACGGTCAATACTATATTTTATACCACCGCATCCATCCACAAAATAAAGAATATGTATTGCGCGAGCTTTGTTTAGATAGCCTGAACTTTGATAAGCAAGGCAATATTCTAAAAATCAAGCCATCGGCCTTGAGTCGTTTTTAAAGAGCTCTATTTTTTAAGTCGAAAGTCTTTAGCCCAAGGTCTTAAGAAACTTTTTAATTTTGATTAAACTATCGTCATTGCGAGTATCTATCAGGTAAGACCTGAAAAAAAATGTTATGACGCGCAACGGATATAGTTTAACGAATGCACTAAACTACCTCGCAATGACGGTCTCTTTTTAATTAGACAGCTTCACCAGCTCGGAATAAATAGTATTACCAGGTCCTTTTCCTTAATTCGTGAAGCTTTACGCTTGTAGTTTCCCCTAGGGTTTCGCCCTGACACATTTATTAGCAACGGGTTTCAACCCGTTGCTAATAAATGATCCCTCCGTTATGCGCACTCTGGCCTTCCCCCGGAAATCTACACTTATCTCCCAATCTATTTTAACGCTGTTTTGCCTCAAATTACAGCTCTAATGTCTGTATCAAAAGTTGTATCGGCTTAGCGCTTATGATATTTTTTTGACCATTAATACTCAGTATTCTGTTTATCTAATTGATAATCATATGTTTAAATGTGTGTAACATTTGTTGTATCAATTTAAACATAAGTAGTACAATCGATTGTGCGGGTTGTATAGTTTTGGTATCAAGGTTCGGTGAAATTTTGCCGACATGAAAAAAGCTGAACCGCTTCGATCGCAAACCAATTTTCAAAATCTAATAATTAATGTATGAGAGGAAAACTACACATCAAAAAGTTTGTGGCTTTAATCTGGATCAACTTAGCACTTATGCTGGTAAGTATGTCTGGATATGCACAAAGCAAAATTACCGGTAAGGTAACCGGAGCCGATGACGGGCTGCCAATACCGGGCGTTACCGTTAAAGTAAAAGGCGGCGCAGCCGTAACAAGTACCAATACCGAAGGTACTTATTCAATTACAGCAGGCAGCAATGCTACACTAATATTCAGCTTTATTGGCTACACCAGCCAGGAAGTAGCAGTTGGCAGCAATTCAAGCGTAAACATAAAATTAGCACCCGAAAATAAAGCGCTTAACGAGGTAGTTGTTGTGGGTTACGGTAGTGCCAAACGCAGCGATGTTACCGGCGCAATTAGTTCTGTTAACGCTGCAACCATTGCAAAAGTACCCGTTACATCGTTAGATCAGGCTTTGCAAGGTCGTGCTGCCGGTGTACAGGTTACCAATAACGATGCTTCGCCGGGTAGTAACATTACCGTATTAATACGTGGTACAGGTAGCCTGGCCAGTGGCGGTAACACACCGTTATATGTGGTAGACGGTTATCCAATAAATGCAGGCGGTATCAATAACATCAACCCAAGCGATATTGCATCTATAGATGTGCTGAAAGATGCTTCGGCAACAGCTATTTACGGTGTTAGGGCAGCCAATGGCGTGGTTATGGTAACCACCAAAAAAGGTAAAAAAGATGGTGGCGCGCAGGTGGAGTTTAACGCTTACAACGCGTTTCAGAGCAAGCCTAAGCAGTACGATCTGTTAAATGCCCAACAGTTTGCCACCCTGGCCAACGATGTAGCCGCAAATGACCCAAACAAACACTTCACAACATTGGCCAACTGGGCCAGTCCATCGTCATTAACCAATGCCGATTGGCAAAATGCCATTTACCGTAGCGGATTAACCCAAAACTATGATTTGGCTATCCGTGGTGGTAACGAAAAAGTACAATCATCAACATCTATAGGTTATTATGATCAAAAAGGGATTGTACTGGGCTCTTACTTTAAAAGGATCACCGTAGGTGAAAATTTAGATTATCAGCCAACAAAATGGCTTAAATCTGCAACCAGTGCCAAATACTCTTACCAAAATTTAAATAACCCATTTGGTACCGGTAATTTAGGTAATATAAACCAGTTGCCACCAACACTTGATGGCGGTAATAAATTAACCAGCCAGATAAAAGATGCTAATGGCAACTACGGTTTTTTTAACCCTATTTACACTTATGTGGCCAAAAATAACAACCCAATCTATTCAATCGAGACCAATCAGTATAAAAATATAAACAACTACTTTTTGGTTAACTCGTCATTAGAAGCTACTATTTTTGACGGCCTTAAATTTAAAACCAACGGCGGTATTACTTATACCGGCTACAACGGTTCTTACTTCCAGCCTTCAGATAGCCGTAAAATTGACCAGTATGGCGCTGCTGCCGGTGCATCGGGTACAGCTTTATATTCGCAGCATATCAACAGCACTTTTGACTGGTTGTGGGAAAATTACCTGTCGTACGATAAAACATTCGGCTCACATACCATCAATTTTGTAGCGGGTGTATCTCAACAGGAAAGCGATTACAATAGTTTAGGTGGTAGTGTTACGCCGCCAAACAACACTATTAAAAGCTTAAGCCAGGGTACCAACCTTATATTGGATGCTAATACCAATGGTGCTGTTAACAACGGCGAAGTAAAACGTTCTTACGCCTCGCAATTTGCGAGGTTGGCATACAACTACGCCAGTAAGTATTATTTAACAGGTACGGTTAGAAGAGACGGTTCATCGCAGTTTGCGCCAGGCCATCAGTATGGTACTTTTTACTCAGGTGCTGTAAACTGGAATGTTAAAAAGGAATCTTTTCTTACCAATGTAAACTGGCTTTCGGGTTTAAAATTCAGAGGAAGCTATGGCGAGTTGGGTAACCAGCACGGCATAGGCGACTTTACCTACCAATCATTATATTCTGCAGGCGCTTCTGCAACAGCCAGTGGCAACCTTGGTTATGCCTTTGGTAAAGTAGGTGGCTCAAACGGAACTTACCAGGCAGGTGTGGCTTCAATCCAGCCAGAAAATGATAACATCAGATGGGAAACTGATTATGTAACGGACATTGGTATGGACGCGTCGTTTTTAAATGGCG
This sequence comes from Mucilaginibacter sp. P4_D1, assembly GCF_056401935.1. Classification (NCBI taxonomy): domain Bacteria; kingdom Pseudomonadati; phylum Bacteroidota; class Sphingobacteriia; order Sphingobacteriales; family Sphingobacteriaceae; genus Mucilaginibacter; species Mucilaginibacter sp. P4_D1. The sequence continues at coordinate 74,635 of NZ_JBFUIJ010000007.1, read as the reverse complement.
AGTTAAGCCTTACTGTTGATTATTTTAATAGAAAATCAAAAGATTTCCTGTTAAACATAGCGGCATCACCACAAACAGGTTATAATACATTACCTTCAAATGTGGGCTCGATGGTAAATAAAGGCTGGGAGTTTGCCCTCAATTATAATCACGCTGTAAATAGTGATGTACACATTGATTTAGGTTTAACGCTTTCATTCATTAAAAACAGACTTACAGGCTTATATTCTGGTACTAATGCAATCTCCAATTTTGGTGGCCTTGGATTAACAGGCGATGGCTGGAGTGAATTTACCAGGACTTATATAGGCCAGCCAATTGGCGAGTTTTATGGATACAAAGCAATCGGAATTATCCAGAGCCAGGCTCAATTAACGGCCTTAAACTCAGCTGCACAGGCAAAAGGTAATGATTTTTACTATAAAGCTACTACAGGCGTTGGAGACCGTTTATATGCCGATGTGGATGGCAGCGGTAAAATAACAGCCGACGATAGGGTAGCCCTTGGCAGTCCGCAGCCTAAGTTTTTTGGCGGGTTTAACCTTGGCGGGTCTTACAAATCGTGGGATTTTAATGCCTATTTCTACGGTGTTTACGGTAACAAGATTTTGAACTACCAGGAAAGTAACCTCGAGAGCTTTGCACAAAGAGGATCGGTAAGTATCGAAAACGTAAGCAAGCAGTATTACAATAACTATTGGACTCCTACACGCTCGTCAAACCGTTATGCCGCGGTACATTATGATGATACCGATTACGGTAACCTTTTGCCATCAAGCGCCTGGATTGAAAATGGTAGTTTCCTGAAATTGAAAACTGTTACGGTTGGATACTCGTTACCACAGGATTTGGTTAAGAAACTTACATTATCCAAAATCAGGGTATATGTTTCGTCTCAAAACCTGTTCACCATTACCAAATACACTGGTCTTGATCCCGAAATTGGCACTCAAAACGCTAACCCAACCCAAAACGGTGTTGATAATGGTACTTATCCATCATCAAGGTTTTACACTATCGGCTTAAACGTAGTATTCTAACCAAGGACAAAAAAATTAATGATATGAAAATCAATAAAAAATATTTCACTATAGCGGCCTTGTGTGGGGCTATGCTGATCCCGCTCAGCTGTAAAAAGAATTTCTTAACACAAACCAATACAACAGCATCAAACGCTGATGCTACGTTTCAAAAATCGCAGGATGTAGTAGCGTTGGTAAACAGTATTTACGATGGTTACCAAAACAGCGATTTGCTGAAAAAATCAATCTGGTACTATGCCAATTTTACCAGCCATGATTGGTTTAATGATGGTGGCGATATTGCCTGGAACAACTATACCATCAGCCCGACTTTTGGTGCCTTATATACCTTTTGGCAAAACGCTTATTTTGATATCATCAGGGCAAACTCGGCGTTAGAAATTATTGCTACTGCGAAAACAAAAGGCGTAGTTACCGCAGAATTAGGCAACCGCTTATTAGGCGAAGCCTACTTTTTACGGGGGATGAGCTATTATTACCTGGCCGGCAGCTTTGGCGGAGTACCTTTGGAGTTAAAATCAAACCCGAATGGTTTGGCGCCAAGAAACACCCAGGCCGAAGTATTTGCACAGGTTGTAGCCGATATGAAACAGGCTGAAACCTTGCTGCAATCAAAAACAGTATTGCCGGCTACCGAAAAGGGTAGGGCTACCAAGGGCGCGGCTTACGCTTATGAAGGTTCGGCGCAAATGTGGTTAGGTAAATATGCCGAGGCACTTACCGCGTTTAACAATACCGAATTGACAGCCAATTACCATTTATTGCCAAAATTCATTGATGTACATGAATTTAGCAATCAAAATAACGACGAATCGTTATTTGAAATTCAGTTTGACATTCAGGGCTCACAAAGCTGGGATGGCGGCTGGCAAAATGGTGGCGAAGTAGCATGGATTGATGACTTTAGCTGGCCACATGAGTTAAGCGGTTTTGGTTATGATTATGGTAACCCAGGTTTAGAATACTCATACCAAACAGGCGATTTACGTAAAAATGCAACCATCATTGGTCCCGGCGATCAAAACATCAGCCCAGGAATTATTGCCAAATGGGGTGGTATAAAAGGCTACCAGGTAGTTATTGACGGTTTCAAAAACGGAACAAAAGATAACTCGGCTCAAAAATACGGCTCATTTGTAGGCGATGATGGCAACATCATTAATACCTGCGGTGCGTTAAGGCAGCCATGGTACGGCGATGACCTTACCCGTTCTGGTTTCTATTGTGCAAAAAAATGGCGCGATCCAAACCTAACAGGTGCCAACGGTTCATCAACCATATTTGGTTCGCAAAACCAGATCTTGATGCGTTATGCCGAAGTGTTATTGTCAAGAGCAGAGTGTAAAGTGCGTACAGGCGATATTCCGGGTGCCATGGCCGATTTGAAATTGGTTAGAGACAGGGCTTTTGGTGGCTCGGCCCCTGCGGTTATGCAGGATGGGCTTACTTATGATGGTAAAGCAACTACCCCTATCACTGATCCATTGCAGATGGTGTTAAGTGAGTACAGGCACGAATTAACGGGTGAATACTCGTTGTTTTACCTGCTGCGTAGGGCAGGTCCGGGTGTGGCTGCTACATTTATTCAAAAAAATTATGGTACCGATGCTACTGTAACTCCGCAGCCTTATCCTTACGGCCCAACTGCCGACGGAAAACTGCATGGAGTTTGGCGCACATCGTTACCTGCAAACCACGATATATTGCCTATACCGCAAACCGCTATAGGGCTTAACCCTAACCTGAAACAAAACCCAGGTTATTAATAAATGGGTTATATATTAAACAAAATAAGTTTTTTATATAATTGGTTTCCTTGTTTTGGCTTTCTCCCGAAGGAGAAAGCCTTTTTAAATTCAAACGTTATCCTATTTATTAATTAAAAAATGTCATTTCGATAGAGCAGGGGGGGCGTGAGTGGGAGGGCGAAAGAGAAATCTTATACGCCCTGTATTCCGAGATGATTGTCGTGATGCAGGGCGTATAAGATTTTTCGCTATCGCTCAAGAGATAGTTTCTCCTCACACCTGCGCTCAAACCCGACCTGGTTCGTTCGAAATGACATTCTTTAATTAACGATGTGGCTTTGAAGTGCATACACGGTAACTAACCGGGGAAACTGGTTAAAAGTTCCCCTACCGGGGGAGATTTAGAGGGGGCCGGGGGCTCGCAGTTATGAAGAAAATACTAATAGTAACAAGCATATTAATTACCCTGCTGGCAGTCATTTACTTCCAGCTTAGGAGTAATAATGCACTGGCCGATCCCCGCGGCCCTTTATACGCCGGTTCAAAAGCCTGTGCTAAATGCCATGGTAAGCTTTATGATTCGTACTTGCATACTGCGCATTATATGGCGTCAATCCCTGCATCGGCAAATACAGTACACGGCAGTTTTGCAGCAGGCTTTAACGTGTTTAACATCAGCCAAAATCAAAAAATAGTGATGGAGAAACGCGATAGCGGCTTATACCAAACCCTTTACCAGGATGGGAAGGTTAAGCAAAGCAACCGCTTTGATATTGTTTTTGGCGGGGTAAAAGGCGAAAGCTATTTATACTGGAAAAACAACCAGCTTTACCAGTTGCCGTTATCTTATTACAACAAACAGGAGCAATGGTCAACCAGCCCTGGCTATCAATTTAATTTTGTCAACTACCGGTCGATAGGGAAGCGTTGCCTGGAATGCCATGTTTCGTATGTTGATGAGCTGCCCCAGCAAAACCAGCAGTTAAGCCGCGATGAGCAATTTGATAAAAGCACCATGGTATATGGTATTGATTGCGAACGCTGCCATGGTCCCGGTGCACAGCACGTGGATTTTCAGGCAAACAATCCTGGTGTTAAAACGGCAAAATTTATAGCCCGCTACGCAAATTTAAGCAGGGAGCAAAGGATGGATATGTGCGCGGTATGCCACTCGGGTATCCATACGGCATTGTTAAAAACAACATTTGGTTTTATGCCCGGCGATACCTTTGCCAAATATAAACTTCCCGAATTTCAGCGCACGTTGGATACCAGCCATTTAGATGTGCATGGCAAGCAGTTGCAGTTATTACAAAGCAGCAAATGCTACATGAACAGTACCATGGATTGCGCAACCTGCCACGATACGCACCAGAATACGCGCGGCAACGATATTTTATTTACCCAAAAATGCCTCAGCTGCCATAACAAGCCCAATCATGTTTATTGCAAAATGACAGATAAGCTGAGCGCCAGTGTGCTTAAAGGTAAATGCATCAGCTGCCATATGCCCGAATTAACTACCAATGTAATATCTGTGCAAACAGCCGATAAGGCCCCGCCTGTACGGTTTTTTGTGCATACTCATCATATAGCCATATATCCGCAGGAGGTTAAAAAGATAATGGCATTTGTTAACAAATAATTGAATATCCCCCATATGAATAAGATCCATTTCCCGGTGCTGCTTTTATTGTTGATATGCCTGTTTTCCTGCAAAAAGCATACGTTGTTTCAGCAAATTTCTTCGTCGCATTCGGGTATTCATTTTAATAACCAGATTATAGAAACCGATACCATCAACCCCATCGACCTCACCAATATTTATAACGGTGGCGGCGTTGGCGTAGGCGATTTTAATAACGATGGTTTACAGGACCTGTACTTTACGGGCAACCTGGTATCAAACCGGCTTTATCTGAATAAAGGCGATTTTAAATTCGAGGACATTACCGATGTGGCCGGTGTAAACGGCATGGGCCGCTGGGGCAGGGGCGTTGCCGTTGTTGATATCAATAACGATGGCCTGATGGATATTTACGTTTGTAATACCATTTATCCCGATTCGTTGCGCCGTAAAAATATTTTATACATCAACCAGGGGCTTGATAAGGATGGCATCCCTCATTTTAAAGATGAGGCAAAAGCCTATGGCCTGGAGCTGACCAAACAATCAACCATGGCCAGCTTTTTTGATTACGACAATGATGGCGACCTGGATATGTACCTCACGGTTAATACCGCGTCATCGGCCTATTACCCCAACGTTTTTGGCAAAGCCACCCGTACCAGCAATAGCAGTACCGGGCAGTTGTACCGTAACGACTGGGACGAAAAGCTGCACCATGCCGTTTTTCATAACGTATCGGCACAGGCCGGCATCAATTTAGATGGCTTTGGTCACGCGGCTACCACGGTTGATATTAACGGTGATGGCTGGAAAGATATTTATGTATCTGATGATTTTGTATCCAGCAATATTCTGTACATCAATAACCACGACGGTACGTTTACAGATCGCTCCAAGGAGTATTTTAAACATACATCCTATAACGCTATGGGGCAGGATATTGTGGACATAAACAACGATGGCCTGGCCGATGTGATAGAGCTGGACATGAACCCGGAGGACAACTATCGTAAAAAAATGATCCTGGGAGCCAACAGCTACCAAACCTTCCAGCTTTTTGATATGTTTAAAACGCAGTATCAATACGTGCGCAATACACTGCAGGTTAACCAGGGGCCGCGTTTGGGGCAAAACGGAGCCATTGGCAGCCCGGCCTTCAGCGAAGTAGGTTTCATGAGCGGCCTATCCCAAACCGACTGGAGCTGGACGCCATTGGTAACAGATTTTAACAATGACGGCTTCCGCGATGTAATTGTAACCAACGGTTTCCCCAAGGATGTATCCGACCGTGATTTTATGACTTATCGCAGCCAGGCCTACGCAGCCGTGCCGAAGAAAAAAGTGCTGGAGCAAATCCCCCAGATCAAGATTCCTAACTATGCCTTCCAAAACAACGGCGATCTTACTTTTCATGATGTAAGTAAAAGCTGGGGACTGAATACACCGTCGTTTTCAAATGGTGCAGTTTACGTCGACCTGGATAATGATGGCACTATGGATATGGTGGTGAACAATATCAACGATGAAGCATCGGTATATCGCAACACATCACGGGATGATAAAACGAAATCAGACAGCAGCCATTACCTGCAGATAGCCTTTAAAGGCGAGAAAAATAACATCAACGGACTGGGTGCACTGGCCGAAATTTTTTATGATAAAGGCAAACACCAGGTTTATGAACACGACCCTTACCGGGGATATTTGTCATCGGTGCAGGCCATAGCCCATTTTGGTTTAGGGACTATTAGGAAGGTAGATTCGGTAGTTATAAAATGGCCGGGTGGCAAAAAACAAGTATTACGCGATGTAAAGGCTGATCAAAAACTGAGCGTAAACATTGCAGATGCTAAAGGTAATTATTCATCGATATTGCCTAAGTTTTATACCAAATCGCTGTTTAAAGAGGTTACAGACTCCTTGGGAATAGGTTACGTAAGCAAGGATGCCACCTTCATCGATTTCAATATTCAAAAACTTTTACCCCATAAACTATCAGAATACTGCCCGGCTTTGGCCGTTGGCGACGTAGATAATAATGGGCTGGACGATGTGGTGATAGGCGGCAACTCCAATTTTCCGGCACAAGTATTTTTGCAAAAGGCCAATGGCAAATTCATCCAGCGCGACCTGGTTAAAAATAATCCGGCACAAAGCCAGGGTAAATACAAAGATGGCGGCTTGCTGCTGTTTGACGTCAATGGCGATGGCAAGCTGGATTTATACGCGGCGGGCGCCGGGTACGAAACGGCAGCGAACAGCCCCGAATACCAGGACAGGCTTTATTTAAACGATGGGAAGGGCAATTTTACCTTAGCTACCGATGCTTTGCCCACAAACTTTACAAGCAAACTGTGTGTACGCGCCTGCGATTATAATAAAGATGGCAAACTTGACCTGTTTGTATCGGGCAGGGTTGAGCCTTGGAAATACCCGCAGCCGGTATCAAGCATTATTTTAAGGAACGATAGCCAAAACGGGCACATCAAATTTACCGATGTTACCGCCCAGGTTGCCCCGGCATTAAAAAATGCGGGCCTTATTTGCGACGCCTTATTCACCGACTTTGACAACGACGGCTGGCCCGACCTGGTCATGGCCGGAGAATGGATGCCTATTACTTTTCTGAAAAACGATCATGGCAAATTTGTGAACATCACCCTTAAATCGGGCGTAGCCGACAAATTGGGGATGTGGAACACCATAACCGGTGGCGATTTCAGGCATACCGGGCGTACTGATTACATAGTGGGCAACCTTGGCCAAAACAGCTTGCTGCAAGCCAGCGACCAGTACCCGATTTACATCACCGCAAAAAACTTTGACGGCAGCGGATACAGCACCATCCCATCCGTGTTTTTCCCGGATGTAAATGGCGAAAAGAAAGAGTTTCCGTTACACGGGAGGGAAGACCAGCTGAAACAAATGATCAGCCTGAAAAAGAAGTATACCAACTACAAATCATTTGCCACCGCTACCCTGCAGGATATGCTCACGCCCGAGCAGTTAAACGGTGCTTTAAGGCTCAAAGCCAACCTGCTTAAATCATGTTACCTGCGCAACGATGGCAACGGCAAATTTACGCTGATACCCCTACCAATAGAGGCCCAGGTATCCGTCCTCAACGGCATGCAAACCGGCGATTTTGATGGCGATGGCAACCTGGATGTGGTGATGAATGGAAACGATTATGGCTCCGATGCATCTGTAGGGCGCTACGACGCCTTAAATGGCTTAATGTTGAAGGGCGATGGAAAAGGCGGTTTTAAACCGATGAGTATTTTGCAAAGCGGTATTTACATTCCCGGTAACGGCAAAGCCTTGGTGCAGTTACGCGATAAAAGCAACAACATCCTGCTGGCTGCCAGCCAAAACCAGGATAGCCTGAAAGTTTTTAAACAAAATACAAAGGTTAAAACCATAGCGGTACAGGATCGGGATGCTTATGCTATCATCAAATACGCTGATGGCAGGGTAACTAAGCAGGAGTTTTACTACGGCAGCTCGTTCCTTTCGCAATCTGCAAGGTTTATACAGGTTGATGATGGAATGAAGAGTGTGGTTGTTTTTGATGATAGGGGGAATAAGAGGGTGGTGAAATAGGGGGGCATCAGCTAACAGCGTTTTCAAATTACACCCAATGTCATTTCGAATCCCTTGAAGGGTGGGGAAGTGCGGGGAAAGGGTGAGAAATCTTGTACGCCTTGCATTCCGACGGCTTATCGTGATGCAAATCGTATAGGATTTCTCCCCGTACCTCGTTCGAAATAACAACGGGTTAATGCTTTTAGAAATCGGGAAAGGATATGTATGCACTACTTATTTTGTATCAAACAAGTTATTCAAATAAATCCGCAATCGATTGTATAATTTATTAAATTGCACGGGTATAAGGTTTAATCATCTTATGCCACATAAACCAAATTATAATTAAAATAAAATGTATTGTATCAAGTATCCTCCTATAACCCTTGGCGGTAAAAAGCTGGTTATGTTGTTGGGCTGCCTGTTGGGTTGCCATCAATTGATGGCACAAAACACAGTGCCTTTAACCGATCTTTCGGCCTTCCGGGAGCCATCATCTAACTGGAAACTGGCTGCCGGCGCACAAGCCGACCTGGATAAAGACGAAGTTTTAACCACTAAAGATGGTACCGGCATATTGGTTAACCTGCCCGGCAAAAAAGGCGCCCAGGACCTTTATACTAAAGCTAATTACGGCGATATGGACCTGGAGCTGGATTATATGATGGCCAAAGGATCAAACTCAGGCATCTATTTACAGGGCCGGTACGAAATTCAGCTGCTGGATAGCTGGGGTAAAGTTAATCCCCAATCGGGCGATAATGGGGGCATTTACGAGCGTTGGGACGATAGCAAGCCCGACGGCCAGCAAGGCTATGATGGCCACGCGCCAAGGCAAAATGCCAGCAGGGCTCCCGGCTTATGGCAGCACATGCGTATCTCGTTTCAAGCTCCGCGCTTTGATGCACAGGGCAAAAAGATAAGTAACGCCAAAGTAATTTACGTTTGGTTAAACGGTGTTTTGATACAGGATAATGCAGAGCTGGCAGGCCCAACCCGCGGTGCGATGGACAGCAAGGAAACAACCGCTGGTCCGCTGCGTATACAGGGCGATCACGGTGCGGTAGCTTTCAGGAATATCAGTATTACCAGTTTTGATAAAACGCCACCTGTTTTATCTAACCTAAAATATGCGATTTATAAAGGTGCAGCCACCGCAGCAAATGATGCTAAGGTTAAGGCGGTTGCCGAAGGAAATTCGACCATATTATCATCAAATGTAGGTAAACTAAACAACGACTTTGTAATCCACTATACAGGAACCATGAAGATAACCGAGGCCGGGCAGTATACTTTTAAACTAAGTGTACCGGGAGGCAAAGGCTCCTTACGTATCGGCGGCAATGATGCCATAGCATCAGCCAATAACCGCGGCGATGGAAAAATCCAATTGCAGCCCGGCGATCAGGCTTTCGATTTGTACTATTCCAAAACTGCTGATTGGGCCAAGCCTGCTTTAGGCTTAACCGTTTCGGGCCCCGGTATCCGCGAATATCTGCTGACTGATGCCAACGTAAGTAATAACGATCCGGTTGATCCTATCCTTATTAATGCCTCATCAAATACCATTTTGCGCAGTTTTTCTGATCTGCCAGGCGGCGTCCGCGTTACCCATGGTGTGAATGTGGGCAGTGCCGAACAGGTACATTACACTTACGACCTGGATAAAGGGATGATAGTACAACTATGGCGCGGCGGCTTTTTAGATGCCACCCCAATGTGGCACGATAGGGGCGATGGCTCATCGCGCGTAGCAGGTTCGGTACAATACCTGGGCAAACCCGTACCGGGGATTGAAAAACTGGCTGGTCCGCAGGCTGCCTGGGCGGCAGATACCGCCGGCACAGGTTACCGGCCTAAAGGCTATATCCTGAACGCTAATGATCAGCCCGCTTTCAGGTATATCATTTATGGTTCGATGGTAAATGATGCCAGTTCGGTGATAGAAGGCGGCCACGGCATCCACCGCGAAATTTCTTTGCAAAACCCGATTGACGGCTTGTTTGCGCACCTGGCTACCGGCAACAATATTGAGGATGCGGGTAACGGATTATATATAGTTGATGATAAATCTTACTATATCAAAGTAGAAGATGCTGCTGGGGCTAAACCCGTCCTTAGGGATGCGGGCGGTAAGCAGGAGCTCATTATCCCTATCAAAGGAAAATTAACCTATTCAATTATCTTTTAAGCAGCCGTCATCATGAAATACACATTAAAACAAATGATAAACAGGGCCGGCTTATTTACTACACTGATAGTTGGTGCGCTGTTAAGCAATACGCAATACACATTAGCCCAGGCCGAATCGCCTAAAGAAGACGATTTTTTCAAGATCATGAAAGTACCCGCACCCGAAGGTACTATACTGGAAGTTGGCGGTTTGTGCACCCTGCCTAATGGCACTTTGGCGGTAACCACCCGCCGGGGCGATATTTTTATGGTAGAGAACCCCACCGGCCAGCATCCGTATTTCAGGAAATTTGCATCGGGCCTGCACGAGGTTTTGGGCGCGGCCTGGAAAGACGGTGCTTTATACGTGGTACAACGCGGCGAGTTAACCAAACTGCAGGATACCAATATGGATGGCAAGGCCGATGTATTTGAAACCATTTATGCCTGGCCATTATCGGGCAATTACCACGAATACAGCTTTGGGCCAAAACTGGCACCCGATGGTTCATTCTTTGTTACCCTTAACCTTGGCTTCCCGCCGGATTGGTGGCACCCCAAAAGCTTTGTACCTTACCGTGGCTGGGCTTTAAATATTAAGGAAGATGGTACCGTTACCCCATGGGCTGCGGGCTTCCGCTCGCCCTGCGGTATCAGTATGATTGATGGCGAACTGTGGTACAGCGATAACCAGGGCGACTGGGTAGGATCGGGCAGTATCATGAAGATAGAAAAAGGGGCTTTTATGGGCCACCCCTCAAGCCTGGTGTGGACGAATTTGCCAAACTCGCCCCTGAAGTTAACGCCCGAGCAGTTCTTCGCCAAAAACAAACCACGCATCGAATTCGATAAAGACGGCCAGCCTTTTAAACCACAGGATATCGTCAATGAAAAATTCAGGACAGAATTTGAAGTGAAGAAGGAAATTCCGGAACTAACCTTGCCAACGGTTTGGTTACCTCACGGGATATTAGGTATCTCCAATTCCGAGATTGTAAAAATTCCCGAAGATGCCTTTGGCCCCTTTGCCGGCCAGTTGTTGGTTTGCGACCAGGGCCAGAGTATGGTCGACAGGATCTTTTTAGAAAAAGTTAACGGCCAGTACCAGGGCGCGGCCTGGGCTTTCCGCAGCGGTTTTCAATCGGGCATTGTGCGGTTAGCATGGTTACCTGATGGTTCATTAGCCGCCGGCGAAACCAACCGTGGCTGGGGATCTGCAGGCGAGGCCACTATGGGCCTGCAACGTTTGGTATGGAACAATAAGGTACCGTTTGAGATGCGCGCCATCCGTGCCATGCCTGATGGTTTCGAGATTGAATTTACCAAACCGGTTGATAAAAAGGTAGCAGAAGATATCGCTTCTTACTCGGTAGAAAGTTACATCTATAAATACCAGGCGGTGTACGGTAGCCCGCCGGTGAATACCGAAAAATGCCCTATTGTAGGGGTTAAAGTATCGGAAGACGGCATGAAGGCCAGGTTAATTGTAAACAACCTGCGTAGGTATTACATCCACACTATTACGTTGGATGGCATGCGCGATAAGGAAAATTATTTTAATCTTGTTCATCCAACGGCTTATTACACACTCAACAACATCCCCGAAGGGCAAAAGCTTTCGATGGTGGGAGTAAGTACCCTGAATTCGGCCAAAACGGTAAAAACTACGGCAACAGCAGATGCTAAAAAGGGTGCTTTAGCTAAAGGCGCCGGTGCAAAAGCATTGGCTATGGCCAACGCGGTACCTACGTATGACGAGGTAAAACCGCTGTTACTAAAAAACACCTGTTTATCGTGCCATAACGCGAATAAGCGCCAGGTTGGCCCGGCGTATGTTGACGTGGCCAAAAAGAAGTACAGCGTGAACGAATTGGTGCAACTGATCCACAACCCCAAACCAGAACACTGGCCCGATTATTCGACACCGATGCCACCAATGCCGCAGGTGCCTAAAGATGAGGCCCGGAAAATAGCGCTCTGGATTAAATCACTGGCTAAATAATTTATTAAAACAGATCATCAATAGTTTAAAATGAAAAATGTTTTCATATTATCAGCTTTATTAGCTGTTTCGGCAATAGTTGCAAATGCGCAGCAAAAGGGAAAACCAGAGGATACCGAATACTGGACACCGGTACCCACGGTAGTAACACCCGGCCAAAAAATGGGCGAAGCACCATCTGATGCCATCGTTTTGTTCGGCGGCAAAAACCTGGACGAATGGGTTGCCCTTAACGATTCTACCTCGGCCCATAAGTGGATAGTGGCTGATAATGCAATCACGGTTGACAAAAGCGTAGGCGATATCCGCACTAAAAGGAAATTCACAGATTTTCAATTGCATATTGAGTACCGCATTCCATCTAACATTACCGGTACCAGCCAGGCACGTGGTAACAGCGGTATTTTCCTGGCCGCTTTGCCTTGGGGTGCAGGTGGTTACGAGTTGCAGGTATTAGATAATTATAAAAACCCAACCTATGTAAACGGCCAGGCCGGCAGCATGTATAAACAATCGCCACCTTTGGTAAATGCCTGCCGCAAACCCGGCGAATGGCAGTACTACGATGTAATTTGGACAGCCCCACGCTTTAATGAGGATGGAACCTTAAAATCGGCAGCCCGCGCCACGGTTTTGCATAACGGTGTACTGGTACAAAACAATACTATCCTGAAAGGAGATACCCCTTACATCGGTCAGCCTGAGTACCGCAAGCATGGCGCCGAGCCTATTAAGCTACAAGCCCATGGCGATAAAAGCGAACCTATCAGTTATCGCAATATCTGGGTAAGGGAGCTTTAAAAAGCAGCAGGATAAAATAACTCAGGGTGTTTGCTTTTAGTTGATGGTACTACGTACATAAACTTTAGCAAGCACCTTGTTGTTAATGAAGTTTTTAAATACGGTTATTTTTCCTGTACGGATAAGGTAACCGGTGAGTAAGGCTATCAGCATAATTTAATTTATTTAACAATTCCTGCAAAACGTTGATAAAATGCGGTAGGGCTATCAGCATTTTTTGGTTCGAATTTGCCCGCTATGATGGGTATGTATATTACCATGCGCCTGCTTGCTTCGCCGGTTATGGTTGATTGTGCCACACGGTGCCATAAGCGGCCATCGTGTATGGTCAGGTCGCCGGCATTTGGTGTAATTGCTACCTCATTTTCATCAGTATCATGATCCAGGAAATACTTTTTACGGAAAAGCATCTGGTAAAGATTCTGCCGGTGGGTGCCGGGTAAAATGCGCAATCCTCCGTTTTCGGGTTTTAATGTGCTCAGGTGGATACCTACATTCAGCATCGGGTTTAAACGCTGCCCGTGAAATATATCGCGGAGGCCATCGGTGTGCCAGCCCATTTTGGTAAAGCTGCTTTCGGGGCCGTTAACATAATGGTTAAAAACCATTCCGTCTTTTTCCTCGGTGCCCAGCCGCGCACCTTCGCCGATAAGGTTTAACAATACCTGGAACCTTGGGTCATGCGTAAATTCATTGAGCACCGTATGGTGTTGGTTTATGAATGCGAAGCGCTGTACAATTGGCGATCCATCCAAATCCTTGCCATATTTAACAGGGACGCCGTTTATCTTTTCTACTTTATTATCTATCCATTGCTGCTGTACCTGTTCAGATGCCTTGATGATATCGGCCACGGTTTCGGGTTTAATAAAATTGGTGAAATGGATGAAACCATGCTGGTTAAAAAAAGCTTGTTGTTCGGCCGTAATTGTTGTGCCTAAGGTGAATTTTTGATATACCGCTGCCATAAAATGGGTAGTTAAAATAATAGATAATTAAATGTTGAATTGGATAAAAGCGCTAAGCAACTTTTAAATGGGGAGCCTTGGGGCCGGTGATAATTAACAACAACAGCTACACATCACCCTTTTTGCAAAGGGCATTCGCATGGAGAATGCAAAGGTTTTATGTTGTGTTTTGTTCAATGTATATAATGTCTATGTATTTTATAGACTATGCAAATGTAGATAAATTGTTTAATCAAACAAATTTTCCTGAAAATATTTTTATCGTTTATATAAACCGGCCGTTATACGCTCAATAAGGCGTTTTGGGCTGTGCCTGGCCGCTGTTGACGATAGCTTATTTAAAAAGCCGGGTACAATCTCGGCTTTGGTGGCAAACATACCGGCGATGCCTATGGCCGCTACATCATCAGGACTCATGTTAAATTTGGCTGCCAGTTCTGCTATGGCATCCATGCCTGCACGGTGCACAAAGTTGGTATCGGTAGGGCCAGGGCACAGGCAACTTACAGATACAGGAGTGTTTTTTAGTTCGTAGCGCAAAGCCCTGCTAAATGATAAAACAAATACTTTGGCAGCCGCGTAAATAGCCATCGTAGGCACAGCCTGGTAGGCTGTAGTGCTGCTTACGTTAAGTATATAGGCTTGTTGCTGTAATTTTAAAAGCGGAATAAAATAATGCGATAACTCAACAACTGCGTCTATATTAACCCTCATCATGGCCATTTGGCCTGGTAGTGGCAGTTCATCAAAGTTACCCCACTGGCCGTAGCCCGCATTATTAACCAGTATAGATAGTGGTATAGATAAACCGGCAAACCAGGCGGCTATATCTGCAGCCGCGTCCGCGTTTGATAAATCGGCCGCGTAATAGTGCACATCAACATGATGTGCTGATGTGATAGCTACGGATAAAGCATTCAATTCGGCCTCTGAGCGGGCAACAAGCAATAAATTATAACCTTTTTGTGCCAATAGCCAGGCTATCGACTTGCCAATACCTTTACTTGCGCCGGTTACTAAAGCATATTTTTTCATCCTGTAATTGTCATTTTAAACCAAAACCCAAAAAACTCCGCAAGTTAAATAAATACTCTACTAAATTTGTAGACTATTTAAAATGTTATTACGTTTGTAACGGATATGAAAAACACGCCCACATGTTTTAATTTTTTAAGTTGTAGCAGCAACTATTGTTGTTGCAGGTAAGCAAGCCGCATATACCGTTTACCAATAAATTACGTTAATACAATATCCATCTAAGCTCCTTTTCATGAATAGCCATCGAATAGCGCAATGTTTGAAAGCGTTTACCATTATAGGTTATCTTTTATATAGTATACCCCTGCATGCCCAGTTATCGGCCGCGGTGCATTATAAGCCAATGCGGGCAGATACATCGGCAGATGTAATAACTGATTACGATGTTAAAAAAGCGTCGTCACCAGGTGAAAATAAAGCATCTGTAATAATTAATAAAACACGCGTACCGGCCGAAGGCAACATCAATTTCCTGGAAAATATGGAAACCCATTTAAACAGCCGCCAGGAGCGTAAGGCACTGATGGGCTATTTAAAAGAGTTTTCGACTGCGGGGAACGAAGTAAATTATAATAGGTCGAGGGTTAAGATATACTACAAACTGGCTAATGTATTTGCCCGGTTGCGCATGTACCCGCTGGCCATGAAATGCTTTTTTAAAACCATGCAGTATAAAAAAGATTCAAAAGAACCAGCCTTGCAAATAAGGCCGGTGGTTGATTCTGTATCGGTAGATACGCTGAGTGCTGATTCGGGCCTTAGCACACGTTACCTGGCAATTAGCGCAAAAGACGATTCGTTATTTGTAAACGATCCAAAACCTTTGGCATTAAATGATAAGGCCGAAGAGAAAAGCAAGGCGGTTACTTACCAGCGTATTGTAAACACTTTTAACGATGGCAAAAAGGCGGTTGCTTATGCGCTGTTATTTCATGTAAAACAGCCGGTGCCCGGTAAACCACGGATATTTAAGATAGTTAATACGGGGCATACTTTTATTACGCTTATAAAATACAATACCGATTCAACCTCGGTTTCCATATCGTTTGGATTTTATCCTCAAAAAGACAACCTGTTTTCGGCAACGCCGCTTGACCCTTCCTGCTCGGGCACATTTAAAAACGATAACGGGCATAACTGGGACGAGGTAATGGGTAAGTTTATCTCCAAAAAAAGGTTTGATAAAATACTGCTGCTCACCAAAAGCTACGATGGACTTGAATATCATTTATCTAAGAATAACTGTACCGATTTTGCAATTAAAGCCGCTTCATACGCAGGCATCGGCGTGGCTGATACAAAAGGCTCGTGGCCCCTTGGCCATGGGAACAATCCGGGCATAACCGGGCAAAGCATTATAGCAGGCGGCGGTTATAATACCGAAGGCAAAGACGGCCTTTTTATTGATTTTGATGCTGCGCTGGGTAAGTAAAATTACCGGGTGTTCGATCTCAATTAGCTTCTACATGACTCTTCCTAAGGGCCATCGGCCCGGCACATATTGTAGCCGCGGGTTTCAACCCGCGGACGATTGGCCAAGCACAACAAGAGTGCCATCGGCACGGCACATATTGGGGTATAAATTTGTTTAAACGATATATACGCGTTGCTCATATGGATCGAACCTACGGCTCTCAATCGTTTTCTTCGTTTTTTTCCACGAGTTAAAACCCGCGGCTACAAGATTGGCCGAGGCTACGCCTCTAATCCGATTGAACAAGCCCGGATGTATCGGCAAAATATATCTTTAGAAACTAATCGGCAACCGCATCTGTGTTACCCACATAAACCATCATAGCATCAAAAGTATTCATTGCCGTTGACTAAAGTTAACGGCAATAATATTTATGTGATACATAAATAACCTAAATCAAAGTCAACCAACTTCGCAGAGGTCAAAAAGCTGCACAGATATTTCTATATATTAAAACACGTCTTCATAAATTCAGAATTATATTTTACAGGCATATTAATATGGAAATTAATTACAGACTGAAACGTCTTAATATCTCGTTCTGATTGTCCGTGCAATATATTTATCTAAATATCAAATAGTTGAATTGCTATTCTGGTCTGAATTCTATACGTTAAGCGATAATTAATCTTTTATTAATCGCCCCAGGCTTACTTTATAAGCAACCAATAATATCAGCGAAAATTTCACAAAATCTACTAAACAAATTAATCTGCAGCTATGAAAAGGAAACTCTTTGTACCTCCGTAGTGGGTACGCAGCTCCGTCGTTTAACCAATTATTAATTTTTTAATATCAATCCTTTATGACTTTTAAGAAAACCAATCTTATCTTGATGATAGCTTGCACGGCTGTCATCATCAGCTGTTCCAAAAATAAACTTAGCGCCCCAGCTACAACTCCGGATGGAAAAACAACCAAGCTTAAAACCTCGGCTTCTGCCGCCGGCGACGTTGTTGGTAAAGTGATAGTAGGCTACCAGGGCTGGTTTGCTGCACCTGGCGATGGTTCGCCCCTTAATACCTGGTGGCACTACGCTTCCGGCGACCCCTTTGGTGTGCCAACACCAACCAATGCCAGCATTATATCCTGGCCAGATGTTCGCGAGTATACCAGCACCTACACGGCATCCAATTTTGGCAACCTGGGCAATGGTCAGCCGGCCAAATTGTTTTCTTCGTTCAACGATCAAACAGTAAACACCCATTTTTTATGGATGCAACAAAACAACATCGACGGAGCTGCCTTACAACGCTTTAACCCTAACGGGCAGGAAGGGCCAATCCGCGATGCTATTACCGCTAAAGTTAAAACAGCAGCAGAAACCTACGGGCGTAAATTTTACATTATGTATGATGTGGGCGGCTGGACTAACATGCAATCGGAAATTAAAACAGACTGGACCAACAAAATGGCGGCCTATACCTCATCATCGGCTTACGCTAAGCAAAATGGTAAGCCTGTTGTGTGTATATGGGGCTTCGGTTTCAATGATACCAACCATCCCTGGTCGGCGGCGGTATGTCTTGATGTTATTAACTGGTTTAAAGCCCAGGGCTGCTATATCATTGGCGGCGTGCCTGCTTATTGGCGCGATACAAATAGTACCGAAGTTAGGCCAGGCTTTTTGGCGACATATAACGCCTTGAACATGATTTCGCCCTGGATGATTGGGAAGATTTCAAATACCTCGGAAGCCGATGGTTTTTACACCGACCATAATGTTGGCGATCAGTCTTATTGTAACGCCAATGGTATTGATTACCAGCCATGCGTTTTACCCGGCGATTTGCAAAAACACCAAAGAGTTCATGGCGATTTTATGTGGAGGCAATTTTATAACATGGTAAGGCTGGGCGCCCAGGGCATTTACATCTCCATGTTTGATGAATACAACGAAGGCAATCAGATTGCCAAAACAACCGAAACATCGGCCTATACGCCCGCTGGTTTGGGCTTTTTTTCGTTGGATGAAGACGGCACGGCTTGCTCTGCAGATTATTATTTACGCCTTACAGGCGATGGCGGCAAGATGCTGAAAGGCCAGATTGGGCTTACGGCTACACGCCCTACGCTACCGGTGGTATCGGGCAGTGTTCCTGCACCCATAGGGCAAACAATTACCATTAAGGGAAACAATAATCTTTATGTAAGCAGTGAAAACGGTACGCAGGCAATGAATTGTAACCGTACTACGGCACAGGGCTGGGAGCAATTTACCATTGTTGATGCTGGCGGAGGCAAGGTTGCCTTGATGAGCCAGGGTAAATATGTGTCTTCTGAAAACGGTACCCAGGCTATAAATTGCAACCGCACGTCGATTGGGGCCTGGGAACAATTTGACTGGGTAAACAACGGGAACGGCACATTTTCGCTGAGAGGAAACAACGCGAAATATGTTTCGAGCGAAAATGGTACCCAGGCTATGACCTGTAATCGCACCGCTGCCCAGACTTACGAATCGTTCCGCGTAAATCAATAGATATCTTAACGCAATTGAGTTTTTAAACTATTTTAGATGGCCGGCATATCGATAGCCGGCCATTTATTTAGACACCGATATCAGGAAGAAAGCTTTTTAAAACCGCTTCCGTAACCGAAAGGCGATACCTTAATTCCCGGTTTTTAGCCATTTTAACAAATGGCTATTGGAATGTCCAATGTTTTCGGAAATTAATGACCGCGAATGACGACTATTGCTTTTTTACTTTAATTGCATTCAAACCCTTGGCTCCCTGCTCGGTTTCAAATGTTACCTTATCGTTTTCCTGGATTGCTTCTGTAAGGCCGTTAGCATGTACAAAAATACTTTCCTGGCTTAGCAGGTCTTTGATAAATCCATAGCCTTTAGAATCATTATAGAAGGCAACCACGCCTTTACGCACCGGATCGGCAGGTGCAAGGTTTTCCTGTTTGGGTACGCCAATCTGGATATCCTCTGCTATAATCTTTTTCTTTTTAGCCGGATCGGGTGGGGTAGAGGTGATATTGCCATTCTCATCGATATAGGCCATCATATCTTCCAGTCCTTTTCCTTTACCTGAATTTGCTTTCCTTTCTTCAGCTTTATCTTTCTTATCCAGTTGCTTTTTAAACTTTTTCTTTTCTCTTTCTTTTTTACTAAATGTTTCTACTGATCTACCCATAAATTTAATATACGAAAAAACAGGGACATATGTGACATTTTTCTTGGGATTTGAAAAATATTTTTTTTTACCCGGATGCTGCCTGTTTTAAAGTAAGGTAACCGGAGATCGGTAGTACTTGGTTTCGGCGTACGACTATGGCTAAAGCCCCGGGCGCGATGGTTACATTGATCCGGTCACTTTAACCTGGATCGCTGAGTTTAGTCTATTTGTTTCGCGCTATTGAATTATTACAGGTGAATCTCAACGCATAAAAGTCTAATTTCGCAGCGTTGGCCGAGTTCAAAGCACTGCAAAAGACTATGTATTCCTGCTTGCTGCTTGTTGCTTATGTTTTCGTCGTGGAACCGGCACAACTTTGCAGCAATTGCCATCTTTGTCAAGTTGCTTGTTCGGAGGTAAGTATAATCCGTTTGTTTTTATGTCCTCGTTTCTTGTTAGCGTATTATCCGGATGGATTTTTCCTTCACGTATTTCGTAGTAAGCCGATGGTATATAATACATCGAATCGGGATTAACATACGCTTCCGTTAAATCCCTGCCCCCAAATTCCAGGTATCCATCATTGTCATAATCTTTAATAGGTGAAATAATGGCGTCAACCAGCAAAGTGGCTTTTGTGGGCGTGATTAAAAATACGTTTAAGCGGTCAACATTGGGGTTGCCAGCCATCGCGATAAACAACAAAACAGAACCATGATCTTCTATTAAGCGATTGGCCTTGCTTTCATAAAGTACGTCGTCGGCGTACCGTATTTTAAGTATCATTTTATTATCGTAAAGAATTTGCCGCCCGACCACTTTGATTGTATGGCCTGCCAATGTTTTAAAGCTTAATGTATTTTTTAGAGGTAACCGAAATGCAGAGAGCGTAACAACGGCGATTGCTAAAACTAAAATGTACTTGTAGTTCATGTTACGTGCAAAATAGGTACTTATTTTGACATCACCTAACTTTTAGACTGACCCCTTGATCCCTTATTTTTCGTCTCCGGCGATCAGAAACTGGCCATAAAAAAACCCCTCTTTTTGCAGAAGGGCTTTAATGAGCGAAAGACGAGATTCGAACTCGCGACCCCGACCTTGGCAAGGTCGTGCTCTACCAACTGAGCTACTTTCGCATTGGTATAGGCTCTCATTTATAACAAAACCCGATACGCCAGTATCAGGTTTTGTACTCAGAGCCCCGATCAAATCGGGGCACTCCGTTTACGGGCTACCCGATTAAATCTGAGGCGGGTTTATTAAATTTCAAGATTAAATTTTCGATAAATACCCGGCTCTTCATCGATTTTATATACAACTCTCTTGAGTTTGCTTCTGATTTTGTGTCGAAAGGTTCATAACTCATTACAACCCATGGTCCTTTGTTTTTGGTGGCTGTTACTTTCCCCGAATTATGTCGTTCCAACCTCTCTTCAAGATTTGAGGTATGACCAACATAATATCGTCCGCTTTTAATTGATTTTAAAATGTAGGTATAAAACATGAGGTAAACATAACAACTGATCCATTTTTTCACCAATGGCCTCCCAAATTGGTCATAAAAAAACCCCTCTTTTTACAGAAGGGCTTTAATGAGCGAAAGACGAGATTCGAACTCGCGACCCCGACCTTGGCAAGGTCGTGCTCTACCAACTGAGCTACTTTCGCGTTGATATAGGCTCTCATTTATAACAAAACCCGATACGCCAGTATCAGGTTTTGTACTCAGAGCGGGAATCGAACCCGCACTCCGTTTACGGGAACAGGATTTTAAGTCCTGCGTGTCTACCAGTTCCACCATCTGAGCAGGTGTGTTTGCCTTTTTGTTTACCACTTGGGCTGTGCCTGTACTCAATGTCGGACTAGAACCCGCATTTTAGTTTGCGGGAACCCCGATTGAAATCGGGGCGTGTCTACCAGTTCCACCATCTGAGCAGGTGATTAACCTTCAAAAATAAAACCCTTCTTTTTGATGGAAGGGCTTTGAGCGAAAGACGAGATTCGAACTCGCGACCCCGACCTTGGCAAGGTCGTGCTCTACCAACTGAGCTACTTTCGCATTGGTATTCTCCTGCTTTGAGGAAGCTGTGTGCCTATCTCGTTTGCGGGAGTGCAAATATAGACAGAATTGGATGTTCTGCAAGGGAAAATTTCACTTTTTTTAAAATAGTTTATAAGTGGTTGACTTTCAAAACATCTGCAACCAGGTCTGCCTCGTACCCGCGCCCCATAGCGTACTGTTGCAGCTTGTAACGGCGCTTTAGTTCATTTTTCTCGCTTATGGTGCCTGCTTTTTTTTCCAATAGCCTGGTTAAGGCTGTAAAATAATCGTCGGCATCAATGGTTAACAGCGCTTTTTTTATCAGTACATCGGGCACGCGTTTTAGTTTAAGGCCTTGTTTTATTTTTACGCGGCCCCATGCTTTCTGGCTAAACTTGCCTTTGGCGTATGCTTTGGCAAAGCGCTCTTCGTTTAAAAAATTACCTTGTATCAGTTCGCTTATCACCTGCTCAATGGCATCGGGCCATAAGCCCCATTCGTAAAGTTTGTCGCGCACCTCTTGTTGCGATCGTTCCTGGTAGGCGCAATAACTTTCGGCCTTCGCCAGGGCTATTTTGGGATCGGTTATCTTAATTTTTTTAGGGCCATCCATTGGCAGTCAAAATTCGTCAAAAAATATGCTATAGTTAAATTAATATGCCCAAATTCGTACCATGCTTAACAACCAGTACCAGATAACCGAAGTTAAACAGATCATTAACGCGGGTGGCAACATTGTAAAAGAATACATCATCAGTGCGCTTTTTACCGATAGCCGCCGTTTAAATAACGCTGCCGAAGGCTTGTTTTTTGCGCTGAGCGGCAGGCGTAACGGGCACGAGTTTGTTGCCGGCGCTTACGCAGCTGGTGTACGTAATTTTGTGGTGGAGCATGGCCCCGAATTTAACTTACCCGAGGCCAATTTTTTAATAGTAGCCGATCCCTTGGCTGCCTTGCAGGCTTTGGCCGCCTACCATCGTGGCCGGTTTAACCTGCAGGTAATAGGCATAACCGGCAGTAACGGTAAAACTATTGTAAAGGAGTGGTTATACCAGCTGCTTGCCGCCGATAAAAATATTGTACGTAATCCTAAAAGCTATAACTCGCAAATAGGGGTGCCGCTTTCGGTGTGGCAAATAAATAGCCGCAATGATCTGGGTATTTTTGAGGCCGGGATATCAACCATAAACGAAATGGAAAAGCTGGAGGCTATTATTAAACCCCAGGTAGGTGTGCTTACCCACATTGGTACCGCGCATGACGAAGGTTTTGCCAACAGGCGGGAGAAGGTTTTGGAGAAGCTTGAACTATTTAAAAACAGCCAAAAACTAATTTGTAATTACGACCTGCTGATAGATTTTCGGGCAGATATGCAGGCCAAAGAAGCATTTACCTGGAGCCGTAAATTTAACCAGGCCGACTTGTACGTCTTTAGCGGGACGGTGATCTCCAAAAATTATTACCTGCGCGCTTACTACAAAAAGCAGGAGATTGAATGCCTGGTGCCCTTTACCGACGAGGCATCTGTAGAAAATGCTATTGTTTGCTGGGCTACTATGCTGGCCCTTGGGTATAGTGCTGTTGAGGCTGATAAACGTATTGAACGCCTGGTGCCGGTGAGCATGCGCCTTGAATTAAAAAACGGCATAAACAATTGTTCGGTGATTGATGACTCGTATAACTCCGATCTGCAATCATTGGAAATTGCGCTTAATTTTTTAGGACAGCAAAATCAACATCAGAAAAAAACACTCATCCTGTCAGATATCTACCAGTCGGGGCTGCCGCAGGATGTGCTTTATCAGCAGGTTGCCGATTTGGTAGCTGGTAAAAAGGTGGATAAATTTATTGGTGTTGGCGAAGCTTTGGTAAGCCATCGGGATTACTTTAATGTAGAGGAACATCATTTTTTTAATGATACTGCAGCAATGCTACAACATCTGAAGCAGCTTGATTTTAAAGATGAAACCATCCTGATCAAAGGCTCGCGTAGTTTTGAATTTGAACGGATAAGCCGTGCATTGGCTCAGAAAGCGCATGAAACCATTTTAGAGATTAATCTGAATACCTTGTTGAGTAATCTTGATTTTTATAAATCTAAACTGAAACCAGGTGTAAAAGTGATGGCGATGGTAAAAGCCTTTAGCTATGGCAGCGGCACCTTTGAGGTAGCCAATATGCTGCAATACAATAAGGTAGATTACCTGGCAGTTGCCTATATTGACGAAGGCGCTGCATTAAGGCAGGCCGGCATCAATCTGCCTATCATGGTATTGAACCCAGAAGCTTCGGCATTTGATAAGCTGACGGAGTACAAACTGGAGCCAGTGATTTATAGCTTTGGTTTGCTGGATGATTTTGTGAGCTATGCAAAGGGGCGCAACATATCAAGCTATCCTGTAAACATCAAAATAGACACAGGGATGCATAGGCTGGGTTTCGAAAATCACGAAATTGATACGCTTTGCGATATGTTGGAAGCCAACAGGTATGTGCGTGTACAATCTGTTTTTTCGCACCTGGCAGCAAGCGAGGCCAGTAAACATGATGAGTTTACCAAAACACAAATAAAACGTTTTGAAAAAGCATTTAAGGAGATTGAACGCTCATTGGGTTATACCGTTATTAAACACCTGTGCAATACCGCTGGCATTATCCGGTGGCCATCGGCACAGTACGATATGGTTCGGCTGGGCATCGGCTTATATGGCATCGATTCGGCAGTGCCTGCATCAAACAGGGCGTTACAGCCCATTGCCAGCTTAAAAACAAGCGTGGCACAGGTAAAAAAAATAAAAGCAGGAGATACCATCAGCTACAGCCGCAGCGGTAAGCTGGCTAAAGACGGTAAAATTGCCACCGTGCGTATTGGTTATGCCGATGGCTATTTGCGGGCATTTGGCAATGGCGTAGGTAAAATGCTGGTAAAAGGAACCCTGGTGCCAACGGTGGGTAACATTACCATGGATATGTGTATGCTGGATGTAAGTGGCCTTGATGTACACGAGGGCGATGAGGTAGTTATATTTGACGAACAGCACCAGCGGATTGAGGAGCTTGCAGCCCAGATAGGCACCATCCCGTATGAAATGTTAACTAATGTTTCGCAGCGGGTAAAAAGGGTGTATTTTTACGAGTAGTTTTTTAGATGTTAAACTATAACAATTTTGCTATTCGACCCGCCGGGCAGCTTGGAACTTTAGGAGCCGTGAGGATTCAACATTAGACATCTGAAAGGCATTTTAATAGAAGTTGGCTGTAATAAACCGGTTTAGCAATTATTAATGGGTAACTTTCCTAAATACCCATGTTAATCGACTTTATTATGTCAAACATCAACAATCACGATAAAAAAGATATTCATTGCCCAACGTGTAACACAATTTCACATCACAGAACGCCAAGAGGAGAAATTTTTAAATTACTGTTTTTCTGGTTACCGGTTCAAAGGTTTAGATGTTACCAATGTATGCGGAAATTTTATATTTGGAGTTAAAATCTCTAAAGTTTTTTAGCAAGGTTTTGTCAATTCAACGGGGAGAGGTACGTGTAAAGTACCAGTGATGCTTTTTTAAATGGACAAGAATTCATTTGCCGACCTGTGCCACGTAAACTTACACACTTTGACTACAATAACATATCCCGGGGGCAGAAGCGCTGGAACGTACCCGTTATTTTATTTTTTTGCCAATTTAAAAGGGTGTATTTTTACAAGCAGGAAATTTCAGGGGCTTATGAACAATTTTGTACGGGTTTTAATCAGGTATTTTGCAAAAGGGCTGTTGGTAGTAGTACCTATTGGCGCAGCAATTTTTTTGATGTACTGGGGCGTATCAACAATTGATAAGGCGTTGAATTTGAGTGACCTGTTGGTTGATAAAACGGGCAAGCACCTTTACATCCCGGGCCTTGGGATACTGAATGTGATTGTGGTGATCATGATTGCCGGCATTTTAGTTACCAATGTAATAACCGACCCGATAAAACGCTGGTTTAAGCGCTGGTTTAACCGTTTACCCATCTTCGCGTTCTTGTATTCATCTATAAAAGACCTTACCGAGGCCTTTGTGGGTGAGGAAAAAAAGTTTAACGAACCGGTTTTGGTAGAGGTAAATGAGTTTGGGCTGAAAAAAATTGGGTTTCTCGTTCAAAAAGATCTTGCTGTTTTAGGACTGCCCGGCGAAGTTGCCGTATATTTCCCTTACTCATACTCGTTTGCCGGCCAGGTTATTATTATAGATGCCGGTAAAGTAAAACCCATTGATAAAAGCGCTGCCGATATGATGAAGTTTGTAATATCGGGCGGTGTAAGCGGTTTAGATCATTAATGTTACATCAATCCTGAAATGACAAATAGGATTTAGCCGAAACCGCGATGTTCTAAGGCAAAGGATGACAAATTCCGACTTTGAACTTACAGGGTAAACCCATCTAAATATTTCTTATGACCAACACCTGGAACAAATATTGTTATGCGCTTAAATCGCATAACACCTCAGTTTAGTGTTAACCATGTGTAAATAATAAATAATTGATTGTCAGGTATTTACAAAAATATTGCCCGAAATGTGTTAAGTTATGTTAACCCAATTTAGATGCTTTTGCCCTGTTAGAACGTACGACCAAGTACTCTTGGCTTAACACTAAACTGCTTTTACCTTTTTAGGAACGGGTACCTTTTTAAAACTCTTTACAGCCAGGAAAGCACTGGTGAGCATTAATACAGCACCCAATATATAAGGTGCGCCCGGGAAATAAGCCGTGGTATCTTTATGGGTGAACAAGTGAAAAACCGAACTCATCAGCAGCGGGCCTATGATAACAGCTACGCTGGTTAAACTGGTTAACGACCCTTGCAGCTCGCCCTGTTCTTTTGCAGATACTGTCCCGGTAATTAACCCTTGTAAGGCCGGACCCGAAATTCCGCCCAGGCAGTAAGGTACCATGTAAACATATACCATCCAACCGTGGCTGGCAAAGGCAATTAGCACCAGGCCAAGCGCGTAAAACAACAGGCCTGCTACAATATTTTTTTCCTGCCCAAACTTAGGGATGGTATACCTGATAAGGCCGCCCTGTATGGCAACCAGCACAACGCCAATAAATACCCCAAGGTACCCGATGCTAATCTGAGTCCATTGAAATTTCTCAATCAAGAAGAAAGCTAAAACATATTCCACGGCCTTTTGGGCTACATAAACCAGGGCAAAGGCACCAACCAGGCCGGCCAGGGCAGGGTAGCGGTTAAGGCTGCGTAATGAACTTATGGGGTTTGATTTTCTCCATTCAAATTTACGGCGGTTTTCAGGCGCTAATGATTCGGGGAGTACAAAATAGCCGTAAGCTGCATTAACCAGTGCAAAGGCGGCGGCGGCCATAAATGGCAACCTCACGCTGATCTCGCCCAGGAAACTACCCATAGCCAGCCCTACAATAAACCCCACACCCGATGCTGCGCCTACCAATCCAAAATTTGCCGCCCGGTTTTTGCCGGTACTCACATCGGCAATGTAGGCCGTGGCTGTACTGGTGCTGGCGCCGGTGATGCCAGCTATTACGCGGCCAACAAAAAGCCAGGCTATGGTAGGGGCAAAGGCCATGAAAATATAATCTATCCCAAAACCAAGTAATGAACTAAGCAGGATGGGACGCCGGCCATACCTGTCGCTCAGGTTACCTACAACCGACGAGAAAAGGAATTGCATAGAGGCATAGGTAAAAGTTAAGTAACCACTATACTGCGCGGCGGTACTTACATCAACATGGCCCAGGTTTTCGAGCAGTTTGGGCATTACCGGGATAGTAACCGCTAAACCAAGCACATCAATAAACAGCGTAACAAATATAAAGCCGAGCGCTGCCGACTGCTTCTTCTGAGGTTTTTTAGTCATTAATTTGATAAAGGTTTATTCGCTGTAAAAGTTTTCAAGATATTAATTTTGGCGAATATATAACCTATCCTATTATGTTATCTATAATTTAATCTTTAATTCGTGTTCGCGTTTTAGGGTGAGCAAGGCCTCGGCGTTTCCTTTTGCATCGTCAACCGGGTGATGGGTATGCGCTGTTTTGCGCAGGTGTTTAAAGTTTTTGAACATATCTTTAACCATACCTTTATACAGGCTGCCCAGGTTTTGCGAACTGAATCCAAATGGATTTTTACCCGTAAAGTGATGAAAATACCAGCAGATGAACATCCAATCGAACCCGTTATTGTCGCTGATGAAAATAGGTTGATCTTTACAAACAGTTTTTATCCAGGTTGCAAAATTGGCCATAACCGTGGCCGGGTCATCAAATGATAAAACTTCTTCGCGCGTATGGCCCGAAACAGCCAGCGCTTCGGGAATATAATTTTCAGATATCGGTTTTAATTGTCCGTAAAAAGTTTTATCGAGGCCGTCTTGTACAAGTACAGCGCCGAAAGAGATCATAGAAAAGTCGCCCGGAATTGGGCCGTCACTTTCTATATCTACCATAATATAAGCCATTGTTGTTTACTAATAATGTTATTGTTTGCCTTTTAAGGCGTGTCAAGCTTTAATTTAGCAATAATAAGGGACACTTACAATAGCGAGTTGAAATTTGAGGCCGCAAAATGATATCGTCAGTTTATTTTTACTTCTTTTTAAAACTCCTGATAGCCAGCAGGGCGGCCAATAGCATTAGTATAGCGCCCAAAATAAACGGAGCCCCCGGTAAATACAGGTGATTTTTAAAGTTGGTAAAATAGTAAAACAAGGTGGTCATTATCCATGGGCCAAATATCGAGCTTAAGCTCATGAGGCTGGTTAGACCGCCTTGCAGTTCGCCCTGCTCATTGGCTGGCACCTGGTTGCTCATTAAGCCTTGTAAGGCAGGCCCGGCAATACCGCCCAGTGCGTATGGTATCATAAATACAAACATCATCCAGGTATGGGTGGCAATTGCAAATAATATCAGCCCTGTGCTGTACAGCAAAAGGCCCATCCATATACTGCGCTCCAAACCCAGCTTGGGTAATGTTACCCGTATTAAACCGCCCTGAACCATAGCTATCATCAAGCCAATAAAACCTAATGAATAGCCTACTATATCTTCGCTCCAGTTAAATTTCAGGATGGTATAAAATGTCCACACGCTTTGTACAGATTGTGCCGCAAAATACACCAGGAACAGCGAGGCGGCGAGACCTATTACCGATGGGTATTTTTTTAGCTGTAATAGCGATCCCAACGGATTGGCGCGTTTCCAATCAAAGGGACGGCGGTGGTCTAACGACAGCGATTCTGGTAAGATAAAGAAGCCATAAGCCGCATTTAGTAACGCTAAACCGGCTGCCGCAAAAAATGGATAATGAACATTCCATTTTCCTAAAATACCGCCCAGTACCGGGCCAATAATAAAGCCGATGCCAAAAGCAACCCCTATCATCCCAAAGTTTTGCGCGCGTTTTTCGGGAGTGCTAATATCTGCGATATAGGCCGAGGCGGTTGTAAAACTTGCGCCCGTTATACCAGCTATGGTACGGCCCACAAACAGCCAGCCTATTGATGGTGCAAACGCAAGAAAAAGATAATCGATGCCGAATCCCAACAGGGATGATAACAATACCGGCCGGCGGCCATATTTATCGCTCAGGTTGCCAATCACCGGCGAAAACAGGAATTGCATTACCGAATAGGCCAGCAGCATAAGCCCGGAATATAAAGACGCCTGGCTAACGGTGCCGTGTATTAATTTCTCTATCAGTTTAGGCATTACGGGTATAATGATACCAAAGCCGATAACATCTATCAGCATGGTAACAAAAATAAAGCCCAATGCGGCCTGTGGCTTAAGTTTGACAGGTTTATCCATAAACCGCAAAATAATCATAAAATGTTATCGGCGGATATTAACTTTAAAAATCATTTGAATGTCTAAAATCGTCGCCTCATTGTTTTTTATTCCGAAAATTTAAAAAAAATAGGCAATTTGCAGCTTAAATATCCATCACTGGAAACCTAAAGCCCGATAACCCAACAGATCGGCCTGAACACTTAACAATTGAAATGACAACTACAATTAAAAACAGGATAACATCGATTGATTTTCTTCGTGGTACCATCATGATTATTATGGCGCTTGACCATGTGCGCGATTACCTGTATAAAGGCTCGTTTTTATTTGATCCGCTTGACTTGGATAAAACATTTGGCATATTGTTTTTTACCCGTTGGATAACCCATTTTTGCGCGCCCATTTTCATGCTGCTGGCAGGCACCTCGGCATTTTTAATGAGTCGCAAGAAAACCAAAAATGAGCTGTCTGTTTTCCTGGTAAAACGTGGCCTTTGGCTGGTATTCCTGGAGTTGGTGGTAGTTAACTTCGGCTGGAACTTTAATATCGCTTTCCCGATGTTGCTGTTTATTACCATATGGGCCCTGGGGATAAGTATGATTGTACTTGCCGCATTAATCCATCTGCCTAAAACCGCTATTCTTGTTCTTAGCCTCGTAGTTATATTCGGGCATAATTTATTGGATGGCGTGCACGTGGCCGGTAATAATATAGCCGGTTTTGGCTGGGCCTTCCTTCATGACCAGCGTCCGTTTTTCTGGGGGCATGAAATACTTTTAGTAGGTTATCCTATAGTTCCGCTGGTGGCAATTATGCCATTGGGTTATTGCCTGGGGCAATTGTTTACCCCGGAGTACGGCGTGGAA
The DNA here is from genome assembly GCF_056401935.1 of Mucilaginibacter sp. P4_D1. Classification (NCBI taxonomy): domain Bacteria; kingdom Pseudomonadati; phylum Bacteroidota; class Sphingobacteriia; order Sphingobacteriales; family Sphingobacteriaceae; genus Mucilaginibacter; species Mucilaginibacter sp. P4_D1. The sequence continues at coordinate 44,315 of NZ_JBFUIJ010000007.1, read as the reverse complement.
AAACGCAGGAAAACTTTATTTATCATTGGCGCTGCTTCCCTGGTATTATTTGTAGTAATCAGGTATCTTAACGTATACGGCGATCCTGTTAAATGGACCGTGCAGAAGGATGCATTTTTTACCTTCCTGTCGTTTATCAAAGTAAATAAATACCCGCCTTCGTTGCTGTATATTTTATTGACAGTGGGCTCGGCTTTGCTGTTCCTGGCCTTTACAGAAAAGCTGCAGAATGCTGTTGTCAGGGTAGTATCTGTGTACGGCAGGGTACCCATGTTTTACTATATTATCCATATCTACATTATTCACCTCATAGCCCTTGTTGCATCCGCCGTTACGCCTGGTCAGAACTGGAAAATCTGGGTACTTGATCAGCCTATCTGGTTTACTACATCGCTTAAAGGCTACGGGTTTTCGCTGCCGGTTGCTTACCTGGTTTGGATAGTTATTGTTATAGGCTTGTACCCGTTGTGTAAGCGGTACGATGCCTATAAACAGGCGCATAAAGAAAAATGGTGGCTGAGTTATTTGTAGCAAATACCATAAGCGTAATTTGGTACTATAATGAATGTTATTTATAGTTAATAAATGTTAACCGCTTTCTTTTTTGGTAAATAATAGTATTATTTTAGGGGTAAAATAATTTACCTATGAAATATCGCAAACTGCTGCTGGTTTTGCCTGCTATGCTGGCGCTGCAAAACATTTATGCGCAAAACAATCATCTTACTTTGTCGGCTCAGTTTCCGGCTGCCGCCGAAAAAATAAAATTAACCTATAACCCTGCCGGAACCGCCGTTGACGGGAAGAAGGATATCGTAGCCGAAGTTTATTTTATTGATGGCAAAGATAACCCCGTTGCCGATGTAACCCTAAAAGCCAGCGGCGCTTTGTTAACCGGCGATTTTACTGTGCCCGCACCTGCAAAAGCCTTTTTTGTAAAGCTGTACAGCGGCGAGGCCATTGATAATAATGCCGATAAAGGGTACCTGTTTTTTGTTTATCAAAACGGGAAGCCTATACAAGGTGCTTATGAAGCGGAGGCGTTTGTTTTAAGCAGCGGCGTTGGCGTACGATTTGGCGGTATAAAAGCCGATAACGACAAGGCCCTTGAATTGTTTAAAAAAGAAGATGAGGTGTATCCTAAAGGCGAGCGTCTTTTTAATATCCAATACTATTCTATACTGGCTAAGAAAAAAGATCCGCAAACTGTCGCTTTGGTAAACGCTAAAATAAAAACGCTGGAGAAAAGCAATGACGAGAAAGACCTGGTGCTGGCAACAAACATACTCAACTGGACAAAGCAGTCGGCATCAGCCGATTCGATGGTGGCGGTGATCAAAAAACGATTCCCCGAAGGTACAACGGCAAAAAATGATGCCGCTGTAGAGGTTTACAAAATAGCGGACCTAAGCAAAAAGGATTCGGCTTACAATGCCTATATCGCCAAATATCCACCCAAGCCAGAAGATAAAATTCAGGCGCTTGATTACGTCAGGACCCAGTTGGCTTCTGGTTATCTCAAAAAAGGTGATATGGTGGCCTTTAAGAAATATGCCGCCCTGGTAAAAAACAAAACTGTTTTAGCAGCAGAGTTTAATAATACGGCCTACGAGTGGGCCAAGGCCGGTAACAAACTGGAAGAAGCGGATAACTTATCCAGGCAATCATTGGATATCATGGCCGAAAGTGCTAAAAACCCGGTTTCTGGGGCTTATACCTCGGCAAAAACAGTGGCTAAACGTAGCCAGGAATCTTATGATATGTATGCCGATACCTATGCTTTTATTTTATATAAAGAAAAGAAGTATGATGAGGCTTTAAAATATCAAAAAGCTGTGTACGCAACCAATACCTACAACGATCCTGAAATAAACGAACATTACGTGTTGATACTGAATGCCCTTGGTAAATATGCCGAATCGCAACAAGTAATTGAAGGCGCTTTAAAAGCCGGCAAAGGATCAGATGTTTTAAAAAATGAGTTGAAAACCGATTATATGAAGTTGAAAGGCAGCCAGGCAGGGTACGATGAATATCTTGCTTCCCTCATCAATTTTGCCAGGAATAAAAAACGCGCTGAACTGGCCAAGCAAATGATTAACCAACCCGCATTGCCCTTTGCTTTAAAAGATTTTGAAGGCAACACCGTATCATTGGCCAGCCTGAAAGGCAAAGTGGTTATTGTTGATTTTTGGGCAACCTGGTGCGGCCCTTGTAAAGCATCGTTCCCTGGTATGCAAACTGCTGTAAACAATTTTAAGGACGATGCAGATGTGAAATTTTTATTTGTTGATACCTGGGAAAACGGCGATAACTATGCCGACGGTGTAAAGAAGTTTATCGCCGATAAAAAGTACAGTTTTTATGTGCTGATGGACGAAAAAGGTGCCGATGGTCGCCAATCAAAGGTGGTAACGCAATTTGGTGTTGATGGTATCCCTACCAAGTTTATCATCGACAAAAACGGAAATATCCGCTTTAAAGTTGTAGGCTTTGATGGCTCGGCCGACGGATTGGTTGATGAAGTTACCGCCATGATTGATATGGCTAAGGAGCCTGCCGCTGCTGTAGGTGTAGCCCCTAAGGAGAGCATGAAATAATTCCTTTCCATAGAATAATCATCGGGTAAAATCTGAAAGAAAACGTTATGACGTTCAACGGATATGGTTAAACAAATGTTCTGAACTACGTCGCAATGACGGCGAGGATAACTGAAAAAAAATGCCGCCCTGAACCAAGGCGGCATTTTTTTTTGCGAATAAAACATCTTTAAAAATTCGGCTTCAACACATATTTGTTGTAGAAACGGGTAATATGGTCAACTGCTTCTTCGGCGGTATCAACTACGCGGTAAAGCATCAGGTCATCGGGGTTGATGTTGTGCTGATCGGCTAACATTTTTTCTTCTATCCAGCTAAACAAGCCTTTCCAGTAATCAACACCCACAAAAATAATAGGGAAGCGCGCAATTTTACCGGTTTGGATTAACGTCATGGCCTCAAAGGACTCATCCATGGTACCAAAGCCACCCGGCAAAATGATGAAGCCTTGCGAGTATTTCATAAACATTACCTTGCGGATAAAAAAGTAATCAAACTCCATGATCTTATCCCTGTCGATATATTTATTGTGGAACTGCTCAAACGGCAGTTCGATATTTAAACCTACCGATTTGCCACCTGCTTCGTAAGCGCCTTTGTTGGCTGCCTCCATGATACCTGGTCCGCCGCCCGATATTACGCCATAACCATGCTCGGTAAGCAGGCGGGCAGCTTCTTCGGCCAATTGGTAATACTTGTTATCGTTATGGGTACGTGCCGATCCGAAGATGGATACACATGGGCCAATTTTGGCCAGTTTTTCAAAGCCGTCAACAAATTCGGCCATTATTTTAAATATCTGCCAGGAGTCTGTAACCTTTATTTCCTGCCAGTTTTTGTTTTCAAATGCTTGTCTTATTTTATCGTCTCCGGTCATATCCTTTGTTTTTTATTAGTCCGGAAGTCCGAAAGTCGGGAAGTCCGGAAGTAGTTATTGTTTAGTCCGGAAGTCGGGAAAGTCCGAAATTCTGGATGTGTTATTAGTACATTAAAGTTGTTAATTATGTTTTGTTGTTGATTCTCTTTTACCCTGCCACAACTTTCGGACTTCCAGTCTTCCTGTCTTTCGGACTCGAACTCAGCAACAAGCCGACAAAGGTAATTAATCCGTTAACAATGATGAGCTCATTGCTAAAAACATATCCGCCCAAAAGCGATTTTGATTCGGCATTTAAAAAGTAGCATATAGCAGGCGATGCCACACAAATAAAGGGTACCAGCTTATCCCTCACCTGCCTGTTACTTACAAATAAACCAAAGGAGTAAAGCCCCAGTAACGGCCCGTACGTGTACGATGCAACAGTAAATATGGCGCTCACCACCGCATCGTTGTTAATAGCATTAAATATCACAATGGTTAAAAACATCAGCCCCGAAAAGGCAATATGCACCATATGGCGTGTGCCTACCTTTTTTTTGCTGTTAAGATCGGTGCTTTTGTTAAATCCTAAAAAATCTACGCAAAAAGAGGTAGTAAGCGCGGTAAGTGCCGAATCGGTGGTAGCAAAGGTTGCCGCTGTAAGCCCCAGCATGAAAACCATAGCCGGTATAATACCCAAATGTTGCAGGGCGATGGTAGGGTACAGGTAGTCGGTTTTATTCACATGGATGCCGTATTTGCTGGCGTACATCCAAAGCAAAGCGCCTACGCTTAAAAAGAATATATTAATGACAACAAATACCCCGGTAAAGCTGAACATGTTTTTTTGGGCTTCCTTGATGTTTTTAAGGCTCAGGTTTTTTTGCATCAGGTCCTGGTCAAGCCCAACCATACCGATGGTTATGAATATGCCACCTAAAAAGGCTTTTGTAAAATGGAATTTGCTGGTCAGGAAATCGTTAAAGAAAAATATTTTGGCATAACTGCTGTTTTTAATAGCATCGGCAGCCTCAAAAATATTCAGGTGCAGGCTGCTACAAATGAAGTATATCGACAGAAATACAGATAAAACGAGGAAGAAAGTCTGTAAACTATCGGTGATAATAATGGTTTTTAATCCCCCTTTAAACGTGTACGACCAGATAAGCACCAAACAAATGAGGACTGTAACGGCAAAAGGAATATGGTAACTATCAAAAATAAATTTCTGTAAAACAATAACAACCAGGTACAACCGGAAGGATGAGCCGATAACCCTGCTGATGAGGAATATCCCGGCGGCGGTTTTATAGCTCCAGGTGCCTAAGGCGCCCTCGATATAACTGTATATTGAGGTGAGTTTTAACCGGTAATAAAGCGGAAGCAATACTGTTGCAATGATGAGAAAGCCGGCAGCGTTGCCCAGCACAAACTGGAAGTAAGAAAACTGATCGCCGGAGGGCGCGCCAACTTTGCCCGGTACCGAAATAAAGGTTACACCACTCAGGGCGGTGCCAATCATCCCGAAGGCTACCAGGTACCATTTAGAGTTGCGGTTGGCTACAAAAAAAGTATCATTATCTGATGCTTTGCGGGATGTAAGCCAGGAAATAACCAGCAACACTAAAAAATAACCGATAATAAATGATAATAGTATTCCTGGCGACATAGATGTATTTTTAGTCCGGAAAGTCGGTAAGTCCGAAAGTCCGGAAGTAGATCCGAAAGCCGGAAAGATCCGTAAAGTCCGAAAGTGAGTTGCAAAGTACAGAACAAATTAACTATTCACAAACTTTAGTCCGAAAGTCCGGAAGACGGGAAGTCCGAAAGTGGGAAAAAGGCCCTGAAGTCGGAAAGTAAATTGCATAAAGCAGAAGAAATTATCAAAATACAAACTTTAATCTTCCCGATTTCCCGACTTTCGGACTTTCCGACTTTCCCAACTTCCCGACTTATTCCTTAACTTCGCACTATGAATTTTTCGTCCAAATTACTGGAAAATGCTGTAGCAGAATTTGCCAAATTACCTGGGGTGGGTCAAAAAACCGCGCTCAGGTTGGTGCTGCATTTGCTAAACCAGGATAAACAGGATGTTGAACGATTTAGCACCACCGTGAGCAAGCTGCGTAACGAGATTATGTTTTGCTCGGTTTGTCACAACATATCCGATCATGCCGTGTGCGAGATTTGCTCGTCGCACAAACGCGACCGCAGCCTTATTTGCGTGGTTGAGGATACCCGCGACGTAATGGCTATTGAAAATACCAACCAATACAATGGCGTATATCACGTATTAGGTGGCTTAATATCGCCAATGGATGGGGTAGGGCCATCGGATTTGCAGGTTGATACCCTGGTTGAACGCCTGAAGGAAAACGAAGCCAAAGAGATCATTTTTGCCCTTAGCGCCACCATGGAGGGCGATACCACTTTGTTTTATTTAAACAAGCGCATAAAATCTTTCCACATTACCATATCAACCATAGCCCGTGGCATAGCCTTTGGAGGTGAATTGGAGTACGTAGATGAGATCACCCTCGGGCGGTCTATCGCTACACGTGTTCCGTATGAAAATTCATTGTCAAAGTAAGGTATGAAACTCTCTGTCATCATTGTAAATTACAATACCTGTGATATGCTCAGGATAGCGCTTAATTCGGTAATAAGGGCCGCTGTGGGCATTAATTACGAGGTTTTTGTGGTGGATAATGCCTCGGCAGACAAATCTGTAGAGATGCTAAGCGGTGAGTTTCCTGATGTTAAAGTAATTGCCAACACCAGCAACCAGGGGCTGGCAATAGCTTATAACCAAGGAATTAAAGAGACTACCGGAGAGTATGTTTTAGTAGTCAGTGCGGATACAATTACAGGCAAAAAGACTTTTGAGAAGGCGCTGGAATTTATGGATATGCATTTGGATGCCGGAGGGATGGGTGTACGGATGATAACGCCTGACGGCCGTTTCCTTGCCGAATCAAAACATGGGTTTACCGAACCCTGGGCCGTGTTTTTTAAACTGACAGGTCTGGCCAAATATTTTTCAAAATCGCGCCTTACCGATGTACAGCGTAAAGATTGGGTGGAGGAGTTTCAAACTTCAGAAACCGATGTGCTTAACGGCGCTTTTATGCTGATGCGTAAAGAAGCTATTGATAAAGCCGGGCTGTTTGATGAGCGTTTTCATACCTATGGATATGATATCGACCTCAGTTACCGTATCAGGCTTGCCGGGTTTAAAAATTATTACTTTCCCAAAACGTATATCATCAACTTCAATAGCCGTAATAATGTGAAATTTAGCTGGGATTATCTTAAGGAATTTTATGGTGCGATGATTATCTTCGCCGCCAAATATTWATTTAAGGTGCCCGAAATTAAAGTGGAGGGTTTGCCGCAGCTATTCCCTTCAACTTATGAAGTTAAATGATAAAGTTATAGTAATTACCGGGGCGTCATCCGGCATCGGAAAATCGTTAGCTATCGAATGTGCCAAACGCGGCGCAACCGTGGTTTTGGCAGCCCGACAGTATGTAACCCTTTGCGTAATAACCCAGGATATTGAAAGGCGCTACCAAACCAAAGCCCTGGCTGTACAATGCGATGTAACTATCGAGGATGATTGTGCTCAATTAATTAAACAAACCCTCATCACCTTTGGTAAAATCGATGTGTTGATAAATAATGCAGGCATATCTATGCGGGCGTTGTTTAAAGATGTTGATTTAAAGGTACTTAAATCATTAATGGATGTTAACTTTTGGGGCGCGGTGTATTGTACCAAATACGCACTGCCCGAAATTACCAAAACCAAAGGCAGCATAGTAGGCGTATCATCCATAGCGGGCTATAAAGGCTTGCCCGGCCGCGCGGGATATTCTGCTTCAAAGTTTGCCATGAATGGTTTTTTGGATGCCTTGCGGGTCGAAAACCTGAAAACCGGTGTACATGTATTAACCGCTTGTCCCGGCTTTACCGCATCAAACATCCGCAATACCGCGCTTAATAAAGAAGGAGTAGAACAGCGCGAAAGCACCCTGGAAGAAGATAAAATGATGACAGCCGACCAGGTAGCCAGGGTAATTGTAAATGGCATTGAAAATCGCTCGCGCACCCTGGTTTTAACCCTGCAGGGCAAACTTACAGTATTGCTTAGTAAGCTACTGCCAGCCTTTTTAGATAAGATGGTTTATAATGTATTTGCCAGGGAGAAGAATCCGCTGCTTAAGTAGTTCATTGGTTCATTTTTCTGAACCGGAATTCATCGAATTAAAGAATTTATTGAATTTTGCTTTTCAAATTCTGTTAATCCAGCGAATTCTGAAAATTCCGGTTCAGACAACAAAGCGATAAGACCAATGAACTAATGAACAAATGGTGAACTAATGAACCAATTGATATTCACTTATCTTACTCATATCCAAAATAGCCTGTCCGTCTTCATCACGATGAAATACAGGTACAAATTTGGCGCCCCAAACCACGTCCGAATAGATATAGGATGTTCGGGAATGTACAGTTTGTGAAAAGGTATCATCAAAGGTTTTAAGGATGACGGATAAACTGGCCTGTTTAGCTTCCAGTTCCTCCTGGGTCATGTCTTTTAATGGGCTGTTTTCATCAAGTGGATGCACCACCGTCCAGTTTACTGTCAAAATGCTCACAAACTTTCGTTCCAGTTCCAGTTGAAAAAACTTGCGGATCACCTTGCCGTTCACTTCTTCGTTATAGCCAAATACCACCTCAATCTCGAGGTCTATCAATATGTTACGCCTTAAATTGGCCAGCCTGAACATGAGCCCCCAGCCCTTATCACGGTAAGGAGCAACCAACACATTATCGCTATACAATATTTTAGCCGACGGCCTGGAAAACCGCCCGTATAATAAGCCAGTAGCTAAGGCAAAGGCCAATAAGCCCATCATCGATTCTAAAGCGGCCACACTGTTTGCGGCCATTCCCTTCGGACTGATGTGTCCATAACCCACGGTCGAAATAGTTTGGGCCGAAAAAAAGAACGCATCCATAAAACGGTCGAATACAGTATTGCCACTGCGGCCATCAAGCACGTCAGGACCCAATGAAATGTAGATGCATGCAAATATGATGTTGGCTGTAAAGTACCCGCTAAAAACAATAACCCAAAACTTGCGCCAGCTCATGGTAATAAGCGAGTGATAATTGTTTGCGGTAGAGAAACGCGGCAAGCCGGTACGCCTTACGTTGATAGATCCATCTTTATTAATAACCGGCTGGCTTTTTACCACAGGCTGCGTGCCAAAGCCAAGGTCATCTTCGGGGTTTATTTTTTCTTGATGTATAGCCATGTTTAATTATTGAATTACTGAGTTATTGAATTATTGATTTGAGCTGCAAAGGTGCTATTTTCATAATTCCGTAAAACAATATATTGGTTGCTGATAGTTCATTACAAATATTCATTTAATTTTTTATTCAATAATTCAATAATTCAATAATTCAATAATTCAATAATTCAATAATTCAAATTTATCTGTTTGTTTTTATAAAAACTATTTCCATATTTGTGGCATAAATGAAAATGAACGCATTAAACAACAATTGGTGGTGGCTTAACGAGATATCGTAAGGCAATTCCGTGTTTGTTTAAAAAAATATATTCAAAGGAAGGGTTGCCATACGGTAACCCTTTTTTTATTAGCCCCCCCGGCCCCCTGAAGGGGGAGGGAAAAAGTCGGGGGGAGTTGAGTTAACAATTAAAAAGTACCCCCCTTTAGGGGGCCAGGGGGCATGAAACAGATACTTAATCATCTATTCGAACACAAAACCTTTAGCCGGGAGCAATCAAAAGGGATTTTGATAAACATAGCTCAGGGTAAGTATAACAACTCGCAAATGGCTGCGTTTATGACGGCTTATTGTATGCGCAGTATTACCGTTGATGAGCTGGAAGGCTTTCGCGATGCGATGCTGGAACTTTGCCTGCCCATTGATTTGCAAACCAGCGAACTGATAGATTTGTGCGGAACCGGTGGCGATGGTAAGGATACCTTTAATATATCTACTCTTGCATCTTTTGTAGTAGCGGGAGCGGGTTATAAGGTAGCCAAACACGGTAACTACGGTGTATCATCGGGTTGCGGCTCGTCAAACGTGATGGAGTATTTGGGGTACCAGTTTACCAACGATGCTGACAAACTGAAACGCGGAATTGACAAGGCCAACATCTGCTTTTTGCATGCACCGCTGTTTCATCCGGCCATGAAAACGGTAGCGCCTATCCGCAGGGAACTGGGGGTGAAAACATTTTTTAATATGCTTGGTCCGCTGGTTAATCCGGCGAAGCCTGAAAACCAGCTGGTTGGTGTTTTTAACCTGGAGTTGGCAAGGGTATATGCTTACCTTTACCAAAAATCGACCACTAAATATACCATAGTGAATGCTTTGGAGGGTTATGATGAGGTTTCCCTTACCTGCGATTTCAAAACCTTCTCGGCCGAGGGAGAAAAGATAAATAGCGTTGAAGCACTGGGTTTTGAAAAGCTTCATCCATCAGAAATTACCGGTGGCGATACCGTAAGTGCCTCTGCCGCAATATTTAGCAGCGTGCTTAATGGTGATGGTACCAACGCGCAAAACAATGTAGTGCTATCCAACGCGGCCCTGGCTATCAGGACTATTAACCCCGAAAAAACTTTTGCCGATTGCTTTTACGAGGCCGAGGAAGCCCTGCTAAGCAAAAAAGCGCTGAATAGTTTTAACCTGCTATTGCAAAACTAAACATGAAAATAAAAGTTTGCGGTTTAAAAGATCCAGAAAATATTAAAGCGGTTGCCGCTTTAAACCCCGATTACCTGGGCTTTATTTGCTACGGGCTTTCGCCGCGATATATTGGTCAATTATCTGCAGAAACATTCAAAAAACTACCAGGAAACATTAAAAAAACAGCAGTTTTTGTGAATGAAAGCGCACAAATAGTCAACTCTTTAATACACGCCTACAATTTTGATGTAATACAACTACATGGCAACGAATCGCCGGAATTTAGTCACAGTTTTCGGGATAGGGTTACCGTGTTTAAAGCATTTGGATTGGATGAGAATTTCGACTTTAGCCAGCTGGATAATTACGTAAACAAAGTAGACTATTTCCTGTTCGATACAAAAACTGCCGCCTACGGTGGCTCGGGTAAAACTTTTGACTGGGGGATGCTGGAAAATTATAAACTGGATGTCCCCTTCTTTTTGTCGGGCGGCATCAGCCTTGATAACCTGGAAGAAATTAAAAAGATTAACCACCCGCAATTTTACGGGGTAGATTTAAATAGCCGTTTTGAAACGGCGCCGGGTGTTAAAGATACCGGCAAACTAAAACAAGCATTTGATATCATCAACAAGCAAACTATTACAAATGAAATACGGAGTTAACGAGCAAGGTTATTATGGCGATTTTGGCGGCGCCTATATCCCCGAAATGCTTTATCCAAATGTTGAGGAGTTACGACTTCAATATATCGACATTATTAATGATCCCGGTTTTAAAGCCGAATTTGACGACTTGCTGAAAAACTATGTGGGCAGGCCTTCGCCGCTATATCATGCTAAAAGATATTCGGAAAAGTATGGGGCCAACATATTTTTTAAACGCGAGGACCTGAACCATACCGGATCGCACAAGATTAACAATGCTATCGGGCAAATTCTGCTGGCTAAGCGCTTAGGTAAAAAACGTATTATTGCCGAAACCGGCGCCGGGCAGCATGGTGTGGCCACAGCTACTGTTTGTGCCTTGATGGGTATTGAATGCGTGGTTTACATGGGCGCGGTTGACATGGAACGCCAGGCCCCCAATGTATCGCGTATGAAGATGCTGGGTGCTACGGTAAGGCCGGCTACATCGGGCAGTAAAACATTGAAGGATGCCACCAATGAGGCCCTGCGCGATTGGATAGGCAACCCCGTTGATACCCATTACATCATCGGATCGGTGGTTGGGCCGTACCCTTTTCCGGATATGGTGGCCAGGTTCCAGTCGGTGATTTCCGAGGAGACCAAAAAACAGTTATTGGAGCAAACCGGTAACGACCTGCCTCAATACGTAATGGCTTGTGTAGGTGGCGGCAGTAACGCCATGGGCATGTTTTACCATTTTTTGGATGATGGAGACGTGAAGCTGGTTGCAGTTGAAGCAGCAGGCAAAGGTGTCGACAGCGGCCACTCGGCAGCAACCACATTTTTGGGACAGGAAGGTGTGCTGCATGGCAGCCGTACTATACTCATGCAAACACAGGATGGGCAGGTGGTTGAACCATACTCAATATCGGCCGGGCTGGATTACCCGGGTATTGGTCCGCAGCATGCGCACCTGTACAAAATAAATCGCGCCCAATATACCAGCATTACCGATGATGAGGCCTTACAGGCAGGCTTATTATGCTCGCAAATGGAAGGCATTATCCCGGCCATTGAAACAGCCCACGCACTGGCACAACTGGAAAAGATGACATTCAAAGCCGATGATAACGTTGTTATCTGTATCTCGGGCCGGGGCGATAAGGATTTGGATACTTATATTAAGCACTTCAACTATTAAGCTGTGGCTGTAATTAAATATCACGATTGGCTTATAGAGACCGATAGAGAACAAAACGAACAGCTATATAAGCAAGTTGAAACAACGGGAACGCAAAGTTGTGGATGCGAAAACTGCAAATATTTTGATAGTATAAGCCATCGGGTTTTTCCTGCCGAGACAAGGGAGTTATTTGAAGCGCTGGGGGTGGATATTAACAAAAATTGTGATGTTTCTGATTTTGGGACAGAAGAAACCGGTCATATGTTTCTTGGTCGTTTTCAATTTGTTGGAAGCTTACTTGAGGGACACGATAGTAGCGTTCCGACAGCAAGCGGTGGCTTTACTGTAGATCTGCTGCCGCTGAATGACACATTTAAAATAGGATTTACAAAATTGATCTCTGATTCATTTTTTAAAGACGTGCCTAACCTGGTACAGATTGAATTTATGGCCAGGGAGCTTTACGGATAAATTAAGAGTTGAAAAATAATTACTAAACAGGGTTAAAATATGAACCGCCTAAACGAGCTTTTCGCTACCAAAAAGAATAATTTATTATCTATATACTTTACCGCGGGTTATCCCGCGCTAAATACTACCGTTGATATTGCCGAGGCTTTGGAAAAAGCCGGGGCCGATTTCCTTGAAATTGGTTTCCCGTACTCGGATCCCGTGGCCGATGGACCAACAATTCAGCACAGTTCTGAACAGGCTTTGGAAAATGGCATGACCCTTAACGTGCTGTTTGAAGAACTGACCGAACTACGTAAGCGCGTTACTATCCCTATTTTATTAATGGGTTATTTTAACCCCATAGTACAATACGGTATCGAACGTTTTTGCAAAAAGGCAGTTGAATTAGGTGTAGATGGCGTAATAGTGCCCGATTTGCCTATGTACGAGTACGAGGCCAAATACGCCAATTATTTTACAGATAACAACCTGAGCAATATATTCCTGGTTACCCCGCAAACATCCGAAGATCGCATTCGTAAAATTGACGAACTGAGCAACAGTTTTATATACCTGCTTTCGTCATCTTCCATCACTGGCGGCAGCTTGCAGCTAACCAATAGTATCGAAGATTATTACAAACGCATTAAAGCAATGGAACTTAAAAATCCAACTATCATAGGTTTCGGTATCTCGGATAATAATACCTTTAAGCAGGCATGTGCTTACGCAAACGGTGCTATTGTAGGTAGTAAGTTTGTGAAGCTGCTGGCTGAAGAGGGGTATATGGAGAAGATATCGGGATTTATTAAGGGGATAAGGCCGTAACGGTAAAGTGAATGCAACCTAACATTAAAAAAAGATTGTCATTCTTCCTTCAGGGTTTCGCCAAATTTTACCACTACCCATGACATGTTCGATTTTCCTGTCATCCTGAGGAACGAAGGATCTATCAGCTGTGCGTGACCGATAGAAAGGTTCGCGAATAGATACTTCGTACTTACTACCCATGACATGTTGGGGGGCGAGGTGTGTAGGCCTATCACCCTGAGCCTGTCTAAGGGTCGCGCGTAGAGGCCTTTGCCCACCTTGGTTCGACAAGCTCACTATGACAGCCTCTGTGCGACGTCATTCCTCGTTAAGAATGTTGCGGAATTCTATCACTAAGGATGACAACGGAACAGTATATATCATGAATACATTTCCAACTCCCCTTTACCGCACATATGTTGGTGCTTAAATCGACAATATACCGGGAAGATAGCACTGAGGGCACAGCCATCGGGAAAAAAATTAATGATTTGGACTACCGGCTAACTTATCACCCGCAATCTTTATATATTGGTCAATCATATGTGTAAGCGGGTCTATTTTAAAAGCTACTTGCAGTTGCTCCATTGCTTTGATATAATCTCCCAATTCTAAATAGTAGATACCCAGGTTTCTATAGGCATAGGCATTTTTATCATCTAATCTGATGGCCGTATCAATGTCGGCTAAAGCTTTATCAGTCATTTTCATCATAAGATGAGTAAAAGCCCGGTTTGAATAACCATAACTAAATTCAGCATTAATAGTTAATACTCTGTCAAAATCGGCCAGGGCCTCGGGGTATTGTTCAAACACGTTATATGTAAATCCCCGGTTGCAAATGGAAAAGATATTGTTTTCATTCAGCGCGATAGACCTGTTATAAAAGTCCATAGCCTGCTCATGTTCATTTAATTGCGAAAGTGTATAACCAATATTACACGAAAGGTCGCTATCTAAAATAAAATCGAGCTGATAGATAAACCGGCTATAAAATGCTTTTGCCATTTTATATTCCCCTAATTCGCTGTACGCCCTAATTACTACGCTTAACATATCAGGACTTATCCATTCGTCTCTTACTTTTTCGAATAATTTAATAGCCTCGCGATAATTTTGAGCCTCGTATAAGTCACAAGCTGCAAAATAATCGGCCTTTTCTTTCCTCGATTTGAGCAACCGTAACAATTGGTAACCATCGCAGTAAGTTTGGGAGCCATCGGCAAGGATAATTGCTTTTTTAGAAGGGTATATGTTCCTCAGATCTATAAGCGCCGAAATCGAAAGAACCATGGCAAATACTTTCAACGAACCGTGGAGGTTGAATGAAAAGGTTATCCAAAGTGCAATACCGGCAATTATTAGGGACATTAGCGGACCGAGTAAAATGACAGTAAACTGTTTGCTAAGCTTTAGGCTGGATGTGTTGCTGCGCACCATGCCTCTTCGCCATGTTAAGGGGTTCAGTAAAAAATGAATGGCTAACCTGTTTGATAAATTAATTTTTCGCGATTTTTCATCATCGCCATAAGTACCCAAATAAATGCTCACTTTTTCTTTTGTGAAAATAAGCGAGGGGATAGCATGGCCAACCTCGTGTAAAAAAGTAGTGGTCGCGCTTGTAACAATAAATAACAGGTAAAGGCAAAAAAGGATGGTTGCGTAATCCAAGGTTTATAGGTTAAGCTATAAAAATAAGGATATAAAACGTTTTTACAAATACATCTCCAAATCTCCCTTACCCTCACGAATTACTTCAAACTCGCCGTTGGTACAGTCAACCACGGTTGATGCTACGTTATCTCCGTAGCCGCCATCAATTACGATATCAACAAGGCTCTCATACTTTTCGTAGATCAGTTCCGGGTCGGTAGAGTATTCGATGATATCATCATCGTCGCGGATAGAGGTGGATAGGATGGGGTTGCCCAATACGCGTACAATTTCGCGGGCAATATCATTGTCAGGAACACGGATACCAACCGTTTTTTTGTTGCTGCTTAATAGCTTGGGCACTTTATGGCTTGCGTTAAATATAAAGGTGAACGGGCCAGGCAGCGCTTTTTTAAGCACACGGAACGTTGCGTTATCTATCGGTTTGATATAATCAGAGATGTGGCTTAAATCGTAGCAGATGAAGGAAAAATTAGCCTTTTCGGGTTTAATGTTCCTGATTTTGCAGATGGCTTCAATAGCTTTATGGTTGGTGATATCGCAACCAAGCCCGTAGATGGTATCTGTAGGATAAATAATCAATCCGCCTTTGCGCAGCACTTCAACAACCTGCTCTATCGCTTTAGGATTCGGATTTTCGGGATATATTTTAATGAGCATATTTAATAGACAAATATACGCTGAAGTAGTTTAAAAAAATGTATGTAATAAAAGCGAGGTCGTTTTTAATATGAATGATTTGTTGCTGTTCGAAAACCTGTTGCTGTTCGAGGTCTCCGACTTCGAATCACTATGTCTGTAGTCTCCAGACTACAGTGTTTTCTTTCGAATATGAAATCTTATGGTATACTTATATTATCAAGTGGTTGCTGTAGTTGCAAATTACAAACATAATCGTCCGAAGTCGGAGACTTCGAACAGCAGGGCAGTTTTTTTATAAATATAAAAACGAGATGCTATGCTTATGATTTAATCATCCTGGATATCGAGTAGTTGAAAAACACATATCCTAATATTGGAATTAGGCACACTATAATGAGCCATTTTAAATGTGTTACAAAAGACATTACCTCCCGATATCTGCGGCTGACTATTATGAACCTAATAATTAAATAAAAATGAATTACCGGTAAAATCCATAGCAGGCTTATTAATAAGCTAACAAGAAAGGATGAGGTTTGGTTCATATTGTTATTTTAAAAATTTGATTTTGGCATTACCCTCTGTTCGTCGGAAACTTCGGACAGCCTGGTTAACCACACTACTGTATGTTCAATTTAAATTTACCGGGTTCGGTTTTAATACCTTAACCACTGTATCCACCAATTGTGTATCTACAACAGATTTTTCGATAACATCGGCAAACCCCATATCTAAGTATTTTTCTGCAGCTGCCGTTACGCCGCTTATAGCAATTACAGGTAACTTACCGGAGGTGTTTGATTTTTGTATGGCGGTCAATAATTCGGCAACATCTGTTTCAGGTGCTGGCAAAGCTGCAAGCACAACGTTTACATCGTTTTTGGCAATTATCTCTAATGCTTGTTTTGCGTTGCCTGCCTGTAAAAAATTGATATTCCACCGGGCCAGTATCATTTTTAACGACATTAAATCAAGCTCATTGTCGTCAACCGCCAAAATGGTAATACCATTCAACAGTAACGCAGGGTCAAGCGTGTCGGGTTTAACAACTGCCGCGGTATTGCTTTTTTCATACGGAATAGTAAAACTAAAGGTAGTGCCTGCCCCGGGCTTGCTGCTTACGGTAATATGCCCGTCCTGCAGCTTTACCAGCTGTTTGCAAATAAATAAGCCCAGGCCGGTGCCTGCTTTTCCATTTGATGAACTGGTTTGATAGTATTTTGAAAACAAGTTTGCCTGCTGATCCGGACTAATCCCGTCCCCGGTGTCCCTGACATCAACCATCAGCTTATTTTCCGGACTCACCAATTCGGCTATTACCCTGATGCCGCCTTCTTTGGTAAATTTAATAGCGTTGCTTAGCAGGTTAACCATAATTTGTTTAAGCCGAAGGCTATCGCCCAGTAAAATAGCGTCTTTGTCGCCTTTAAAATGATAATCTAACGTTAACCCCTTTTTAGTTGCACCAAACTCCATGCTTTCCACAACTGTTTTTAACGCATCATCGGGATTAAAAGATTCCGTACTGATTTTAAACTCGCTGTTTTCCATTTTTGCGGCATCCAGCGTGTCGTTCAGGGTGCGCAGCAGCATATCCGATGAGTGCTTGATAGAATCGAGCATGTCGGCTTGTTTTTGGGTAAGGTTGGTTTTACCAAAAATGTACAGGAAGCCCCTGATGGCGGTAAGCGGGTTACGTACCTCGTGGCTCATATGCAAAAGCAGGTCCATTTTTTGCTGGGCAATGGTAACCGATTGTTCAATTTCTTTGTGTAACTGCAGCTCGGCCCGGTTAAGCTGAATGATGAATAAAATGAGCAGCGTAGCAAACACAAGCACCAGGAATAAAGCAATAAGCGAGAAGGTATTTAACAACCCCGTGGTTTCCTGGTAGTTTTTAAACAATATATCCCTGAACTCGCTCGTCGCGTTGTAATTTAATTCCTTTATATCATTAATAATGCGTTCCAGCTCATTACTGATATGCGAATTCAGGCCAATCAGCTCGCGCTGCATCGTTATCAGCTTCAGGTTTTGTTGTTGCAATTGCTTCAGGCTGTTGGCATAAGCTTTCTGGTCCTTGGTTAATAGCTTTTGTGTAGATGCATTAACCTCCTTTAAATTGTTGCGGTGGTTAATTTCAATTGCCGATATCGCCTTATCGTCTTTATTGTTAATAGCATCTTTAATTCGTTTAAAAAGGCTCCTTTTTGCCGACGGCGTTATTTTTTTAACGGTATCTGTTTGGATTTTAAATGATTTATTGACGTTGCCGGAAAGCTCCTGTGCATACTTGCCGGCTTCTATATTAAATGCGGCATAAACAGTAAGCAGCGAATCGAAATTATGCTTAAGCCCGAAGAGCTGGTTAGATAGGGTTAACTTTTTTTGATACCACGACTTTATTTTATTGCTTTGGATGATGTTAAGGCTGCTTGTATCGGCATGTGCTTTAAGCAAAGTGTCCAGTTCGTTAAATGCCGAAGTTAGCTTTGTTTTATAATCGTCGCTATTTTTACTGTTGGTGTTGAGTAACGACGCCTGGAAATCGTCTTCGGCCTGGTGCAGTAATAACAATATATGCTCGGGATGGTGATTCCCCTGGCCCATGTTGTTGGCCAGTTTAGAAATGTTCTCTAACTTTTTAGTAATTGACGTGCGGACAATAAGCGCTGTAACTGAAAAAATGATGGCGAAGGCAAGGAACGCAAAAAGAATTTTTCGGGCTAAAGTTTTGGTATACGTTGTTGGCATAAAATTGCGTTTGGCACAACTACACAAAGTATAGTCAGGTTGGTAAAATTATCAAAAATTAAGCGCATTTAAATGATGATGTTGTTAATAGCCGGGAAGCATATAATGAGGTGTTGAAAAATGATAGTCATCTCGATTGTTTCGGGAGCCCATGGGCAGGTGGATCACATGATATATGCTTAGCACGTGGGATGCTGAAACAAAGTACCCATTACATGTCTATTTTCGAAACGCCTATGCCTGTCACCCYGAGCCTGTCGAAGGGTCGTGCGGGGAGGTTTTTGCCCGCTATGATTCGACAAGCTACTTATCATGTGTTTGGGTTTACACAAATATTCGGTTTTGAACGCTGGCCACCACTCACCCCGGCTACGCTTCGCCGGCGGCCCCTCTCCGGCTTACGCCGCATAGAGGGTGAACTCCATTTTTTCTTTTCTTTTTTTCGCCCCTCTATGCGACGCAGTCGAGGGGCAGACGCCCCGATATTTATCGGGGTCGTCGGGGTGAGTCGTAGCCGCCATGCGATAAACGTCACTTCCCCTGCAGGATTTAGCCGAATTGTATAACTTATAACAACGCCTGCAATATAACTTAACGCTACTTCCTTTTCAGCGTAGTATGTGCCTTAACCCCATTAGCCGCAATGTCGACGCCAATAGAATCGCCATAAAATTTGCCACTGTGTGGTATTTTGATATCGCCAAGGGTAACTGTAAACGTGAATTTATCGCCGTTAATTTTACCATCGTCAACGGGGAGTTCGCCTTTAGGGGTTTGTACAGTGCCGGTTAGTTTATCACCATCAATTTTAAAATTGTAGGTTAAGGGATATTGGTCGCCATTCTCCATGGTTAAAATTCCGCCCCAGCTTCCGCTAAAATCGGCAATGGCAGCTAAACAGGCAAAAAAGCAGCAGCACAGCAATACAGTTGTTAAGAATTTTCTTTTCATAACGTGTTGTTTTTCTGTAGCTAAAAGTACTGTTGCTATTAAAATTTATCATAAACAATAGGTTAAGTTTAATAATGGGTAGAAACTATGTTATAGTTAGAAGTTTTTCGCGCAAAGATCGCAGAGGCGCAAAGTGATTAGCTTATTTTTCTTAACGATTTTGTGCGAAAGGATTGTAAATGAGACCACGTAAGCAGTCGCCCTGCGTGGAATAGTTCAGTATAACAGATGCTGAAATTAAAATGCCATCTCTCCGAGGGTTTATCATAAAGGCGTTTTGTCAACAGTTTTATTGACGAGATATTTTGACAATAATTTTATTGACAGATTTTGTGTAGCGAGATGGGCCGTGCCTACAGCACTTTCGCGATTGTTTTAAATTACCCCGGGTTGCAACCCGGGGCTACAATATGTTTCGGGCTTATGGCCCTTAGCTGCAATTGTATGGGTAGGGGGGGATATACTCTAAGTAAAGAAAATAGAGGCATAGCCCCGGCTTGTAGTGGCGATAATAATATGATCCTTATGGGGAGAATTGGGCAGGATCTAAGAAATTCTTTAAATCAAGGAAACAGAGACATAGCGGCGGCCTATATTGCGGCAATAATATATGATCCTTAGCGGGGGGCATTGGTCAGGAACTAAGAAATACTCTAAATCAATAAGTAGAGGCGTAGCCTCGGCCAATATTGTAGCGCCGGGTTTCAACCCGGTGTAAAATAAGCAGGAGGTAAATGAGAACCGTAGGTTCGGCACATATAAAACCTTGGAATTCGCAATTTCTTTGGAACTCATATCAAGCCGCAAAGCTTATGAGAAACAAGGCATGAGGCAGATCCCCATCCGCCTCACGCAAAAACAATAAAGCTTACTCAAATTTATCGGCTATTACAAAGATCTTCATTCCCGGCTTTTCCTCGGCTTCAAACGTAAGCGTAACTTTGCCTGCTACGCCGGTGATAGTTATGGTTGCGGTTCTGTCATGACCATTATCATCACTAAGTTTCGCTTTAATAACGGTTTTACCTTCTTTGAAAGGCGTTTTCCAGTCGCAGGTTTTTGAGCTGATTGTTCCCGACATCTTGTGATCGTCGCCACCGGGAACAATGGTTACATCTGTTTTAGTAATTGTAACAATGGTGTTTTCATCCCTGCTGTCAGTGTTGCCCTGGTCATCAACCTTACTTGTTTTTGATGATGTTAAGGTTACAGTTTGGTCGCACTGCGCAAAACCTGCAGTGGTACCGGCTACCAGCAAAAAGATGATAATAACCGCTTTTTTTAAATGGAATGCTGTTTTCATATACTGATGATTAAGTTTAAAATAAAGATGGGTTTTTATATAGTATTATGCAATGCAAAGTACTATATAAATATAAATAATTATGAATGAAATGATTTTTTATCAGGTCACTTTTCATAAAATGTGAATCTTAGGCGTTGTTTGGTGAGCGTGTTACTAGTGTTAAGTCAACAGTATTAAGTCGTAAGTCTAAAGTTGAATTTTTTCTGTTTCGACTTAGGACTTTAGACTTTGGGCTAAAGACGATCCGTCAATTTATCGTTGACACGACACTAGGCACCGTTAAACCGTTTGAATAAAAAATGGTATATAAAAAATATTCTTTAAATTTGTTTTACATCGTTAAATAGACTTTATGAGTATTTTAAAATATCCGTTAAATAATGCCCAGATAGAATTGATGAAACTATTTGGAACCAACTTGTCTGATAATGACCTTACAGATCTGAAAAATTTGTTGGCCCGTTTTTTTGCTGATAAAGCCATTAAAGCTGCCGATAGTATTTGGGACGAAAGGAACCTTACAAATGATGATATGGATAAGTTATTGAATGAGCAACGGTAAAAAGCTTGTCATCGTTCTTGATACTAATATCCTGCTTGTATCGGTTTCAAGCCGCTCAAAGTATCATTGGCTTTACCAGGCTCTTCTGAATGATAAGTATCAGCTTGCAATTACAGCTGATATTCTTTTAGAATATGAAGAAATGATAGGCACACATTGGAACAATAACGTTGCGCTGAACGTTATCAGATCTATAACCGAACTTCCGAACGCATTATTTACCCCAAATTTATTATAATCTTAATTTAATTACTGATGAAGACGATAACAAGTTTGTTGATTGTGCTTTTGCTGCAAATGCCGACTATATAGTTACTCATGACCGCCATTTTAATATTCTTAAAACAATTCCTTTTCCTCGTATCCCATTAATTGACATTCATCAGTTTCAATTGCTATTGCAATCTCAAAAATTGATTTAATATTAAAATTATCTCCGGATAATTTCCTGCTATTAGCAGTTAAAATTAATTAGTGTTAAAACAACAATTAATGTACATTTGAAATGTAGTATCTTTATATTGTTATCGCCAATTATATTAACCCGTTATGCGTAAAAACATCTGTTTATTATTAGCTGTATGCTGCAGCTTTTCGGCCTTTGCACAAAAACAGCAGGATTATCCTATTCAGCCGGTTCCGTTTACCAGTGTAAAACTGGCCGATCATTTCTGGAATTCGCGGATTGAAACCAACCGCACGGCCACTATTCCGGCATCGTTTACCCGTTGCGAAAGTACCGGYAGGGTAAAAAACTTCCAGATGGCGGCAGCCCATTCGGGCAAATTTTGTACTACTTACCCCTTTGATGATACCGATATTTATAAAACAATCGAAGGCGCATCATATTCGTTAGCGGTACATCCAGATAAGCAGCTTGATCATTACCTCGATTCAATAATTACCATAGTAGGCAAGGCGCAGGAACCGGATGGCTACCTATACACCGCCCGCACTATCGACCCAATACATCCGCAAGCGTGGGCCGGCCCCGAGCGCTGGGTGAACGAGCAGAATATGAGCCACGAGCTTTACAATTGTGGCCATATGTACGAAGCTGCCGCCGCTCATTTTATGGCTACCGGCAAGCGCAATTTTTTAAATATCGCCCTTAAAAACGCCGATTTACTGGTACGCACTTTTGGTCCCGGTAAACGTACGGTTGCACCTGGCCATGAAATAGTTGAGATGGGCCTGGTGCGCCTGTACCGCATCAGCGGCAAAAAAGAATATCTTGACCTGGCTAAGTTTTTTATTGATGCCCGTGGCCACAAGGAGTACAACAAAAAAAGCAAAAATCCTTTCGAGAACGGTGTTTACTGGCAGGATGATACCCCCGTTACCAACCAGGACGAAGCCGAAGGCCACGCCGTACGGGCAATGTACCTGTATTCGGGCATGACAGATGTAGCGGCCCTCACCGGCGATAAAGAGTACATCGCCGCTATTGATAAGATTTGGGATAACATGGTGAGCAAAAAGATTTATGTACAGGGCAGCATAGGCGCTGTTGGCGATGGTGAACGTTTTGGCGGCAACTACGAACTGCCAAACACCACCGCCTACAACGAAACCTGCGCGGCTATCGGCAATGTTTTCTGGAACCAAAGGATGTTTTTATTGCACGGTGATTCAAAATATATCGACCTATTGGAGAAAACCCTGTATAACGGCTTAATTTCGGGTGTTGGGCTCGATGGGAAATCTTTCTTTTATACCAATGCCATGCAAATCCGCGATAGCTTTACGCATCCGGATATTGAACGTGAGCGCTCGGGCTGGTTTACCTGCTCCTGCTGCCCAACCAACATCGTACGGTTAATTCCTTCTATCCCCGGTTATATGTACGCCCAAAATGGCAAGGATGTGTATGTAAACCTGTTCATCAGCGGATCGGCAAATTTAAAGGTTGCCGAAAAGGCGCTTAAAATTACCCAGCAAAATAATTACCCATGGGATGGCGGTTTGGTATTCAGCATCGATCCGGCATCGGCTATGGATATGAACCTCAAAATACGTATTCCGGGCTGGGCACAGGATAAGGCTATCCCGTCTGATTTGTACAGTTACGAGAAACCATCGGCACAAAAAATAGAAATAAAAGTAAACGGTAAAGCTGTTGATTACCAAATGGATCATGGCTATGCGGTGATCAGCAAAAAATGGAAAAAGAACGATAGGGTAGAGCTTACCCTGCCCATGGATGTACAGCGCGTAATAGCCAACGAAAAACTGGCCGACGATAACGGCAAAATAGCCATCCAGCGCGGTCCTATCATGTATTGCGCCGAGTGGAAAGATAATGCCGGCAAGCCAAGCAGTTTTATTATCCCTAAAGATGTTGTTTTTACCCCAAGCTATAATGCCGACTTGCTAAATGGCGTAATGACATTAAAGGCCGATGTAAAAAGTGTTAACGTTGATGAAGCAAACCAGAATGTAAGCACCGTTACCAGCACGTTAACGGCTATTCCATACTACTCATGGGCCAACCGTGGTAAGGGCGAAATGACCGTTTGGTTTCCGGAACAGGTGAAGTATGTGGATTTGTTGAGTAAGTAAAAGCTGGGCAGGCTGTTATTGTTAAATTGATGTCCTAAAACTACCGTCATTGCGAGTATCCACCAGCCTATGCTTGAAAAAACAGTAATGACATAATTGTAAACGGGGCTTTTGTAGAGACGCAACATTTTGCGTCTCCCGCATGCAAATCACACATGCAAATTGAGCCTGTAAATTTTGAATGTCCTGGGGGAGACGCAAAGTATTGCGTCTCTACATTAAAAAAACAACGCTGATAATCAATAGCTTATAATGACGCGTTTGTAAGTCAATGACCTTCAGTGTATATTTAAAAATACTTCTTATTGCGAGATGTGGAATGATTATTAGAAAAGGGCTGTCATGCTGAGCCCGTCGAAGCATAGCGGGCAAAGGCCTCTGCGCGCGACCCTTCGACAGGCTCAGGGTGACAGGCCTTTTATATGTTAAGCCAACACGTTATAACGATTTTTTTCAGGTTTTACCTGATGGTTACTCGCAATGACGATTTTATACTATCCCCCTTTTTTAATAAATGTTACACATACATTTCTATTTTCTTGAAATGTTTATACCTTTAAAAAGTATAAACAAACCAGTAAACCATTCTGAACCAATTGCAGGCCGCCTTTAATTTATGGCGACTGTTAATGGTATCATTAAAACATTAATTATGATAAGAAAGATTTTTATCCTATTATTCCTTGCTACGGGTTACCTGACAGCCTCTGCGCAGGAGGTTTCCATTAGCAAAGGCTGGAAATTTACAGTCGGCGATTCGGCTCAGTGGGCGTCGCCAACTTATAACGACCAGCATTGGCAGGCAGCCAACCTTAACGACAACTGGGAACGCCAGGGGCACCCAAATTACGATGGCTTCGGCTGGTACCGTACCAAAGTGGTTATTCCGTCGTCATTAAAAGATAAATCGTACCTGAAAGATAGCCTGCGCTTAAATTTAGGCACTGTTGATGATAACGATGAAGTTTACCTTAACGGTAAACTGGTAGCCAAATACGGTGGTTACGGCGGTACTATAAAAGATGGCCATTACGGTGGTCGCTCGTATACTATAGCAGCAAACAACCCTGCTATTTTATGGGATAAAGAAAACGTGCTTGCGGTGCGCATATTTGATACCGGCGGCGATGGCGGTTTGGTAACCAGCGGCTACGGCAGCACATTCAACATCACCATGGCCGATGTAATGGATCATGTGGCTGTAAATACCGAAGCTGATTTTGTATACGGCGATAACAACAGCCTGAGCAAAAGTGTTAAATTACACACTACAAATGCGTACCAGTACAGCGGCACCCTTGCATTTAAAGTAACCGACCCGGAAAACGGCGCTGTGCTTTACGAAAAAACAAACCCGGCCAATTTTACCAGCGGCAAGCCGTTTACCTACTCGTTTTCGATAGCGCGCCTGGCAAAAAGATCATATACCATCAGCTATAGTTTTACCGATACCAAATCGGGCAAATCGATAGTGCAAACAGAAACTACGCCTTACATTTTAACGCCTTATCCAACGGCTAAAGTAAAAATTAATGGTGCCGATGTATTTGGGGCGCGGCCGGGACACCCGTTCCTTTACCTGATACCGGCCACCGGTAAAAGGCCGTTACTGTACAAGGTTGCAGGGCTTCCCGAAGGTTTAAAAGTTGATGCCGCAACCGGGGTAATCAGTGGTTCGGTAGCTCAAAAGGGCAATTACCCGGTAACTTTTACGGTAAGCAATAGCCTTGGCGCCAAAACAAAACAATTCACCATTAGCATTGGCGATAATATTGGTTTAACCCCTGCTTTAGGCTGGAACAGCTGGAATGCCTGGGGCCTGAGTGTTAACGACGAAAAGGTACGCATATCTGCCAAAGCTATGATTGATAAACTGAGCGCGCACGGTTGGGCTTACATCAATATTGATGATGGATGGGAGGCAGAAAACCGCGCTGCCGACGGCAAAATTGTAACTAACAGCAAATTTCCCGATATGAAAGGCCTCGCCGATTTTGTGCATGGTTTAGGCTTGCGCATAGGTATTTACTCGTCGCCGGGCCCGCGTACCTGCGGCGGCTTTTTAGGCAGCTGGCAGCATGAAGACCAGGATGCCCAAACCTACGCCGGTTGGGGTATCGACTATTTAAAATACGATTGGTGCTCATACTCAGATATTGCACCTAAACCAGATCTTGATGGATTGAAGAAACCTTACCAGGTAATGCAGGCCGCATTGGGTAAAGCAAACCGCGATATCATGTACAGCCTTTGCCAGTATGGCTGGGGCAATGTATGGGAGTGGGGTGCTGATGTAAACGGCAATAGCTGGCGCACAACAGGCGATATCCAGGATACCTGGCAAAGTATGGCCACCATTGGATTTAACCAGGGCCCGGCAGCACCACATGCCCAGCCTGGCCATTTTAACGACCCTGATATGCTGGTTGTTGGCAAAGTAGGATGGGGGCCAAGCCTGCATAATACCAGGCTTACATTTGATGAGCAGTACACGCACATCAGTTTATGGAGCCTGTTAGCATCGCCTTTGTTAATTGGTTGCGATATGGGGCACCTGGATGCCTTTACATTGAGCCTGCTTACCAACGATGAAGTGCTGGCCATTGACCAGGATGCTTTGGGCAAAGGTGCCAGCCAGTATATCAAAAAATATGATTACCAGGTTTGGGTAAAAGAGTTGAAGGATGGCGGCAAGGCAATAGGCCTGTTTAATACATCCGATAAATACCAAACCATCAGCCTTGATAAAACCGACCCGGCTATAGCTGGCTATACCAAATTCAGGGACGCCTGGCAGCAAAAGTATATTGTGGTTACCGGCAATGCCCTAACTGCTAAAGTAGCGCCGCACGGTGTACTGCTGGTACGGGTAGAAAAATAAGCGCGAAATTGTTATCATATAAAAAAGACTTACATGGGTTAAACCGTGTAAGTCTTTGTTTTAAGGATAGACGTACTCAAAAAAGCTTTTGTTCTGTCTTGATTCTTGACTCTAATCTCTTGACTCTTCTTACATCGCCTCGTGAATTACCGCGTCCTCCGGTAGCACTATCTTATTGCTATCCGCTTTTTGCTTAATAAGGTTATTTACGCGCCACATTAAAAAGATGCCTAAAACCGAAATGCCAACTATCACATAGCCTACGGTATTGTAATGCTGCAGCGGGCTGCCTTTGCTTTGCTGCGTAACTATGATACCGGCAACCGCGGCGGCAACACCGCCTGCTATTTGTTGCAGCGATGCGTTAATGCTCATGAACGCGCCACGGTCGGCCATCTCGGGAACGGCGCTGGTGAGTGCCGATGATGGTATCATGCGGCTCATGATGCCCATCATCATTAAAATATTTAATATCATCACCAATATTAATGGTGTTACCCCCAGGTTGGTATATACCACGCACATCAGCATCATCCATATAGATGCGGTTGCAAATATTTTAAACTTATCTATCTTATCGCTTAGCTTACCTATAAGGGGCATGATGATCAGTGAACTTACGCCCGAAACCATAAACAGTAAAGGCAGCTGCTGGTTGGTTAGCCCAAGGTTGTTAACGGCAAAGGCGCTGCCGAAAGGCATCATCATAAAACCACCAATTGATAACAGAGCAGTTGCTGCAAAGCCTACCCGGTAATTGGCTTTGCCAACGGTATGCAGCAGGTGTTTATATGCCGATCTATCTGTTTGTACCGATAGATGTTTTACGATAGGCTGCAGTTTGACGGCTATTAGCGTGGCAATACAGATGCTTAGTGCAGCTACCATCCAAAATGGTGCTTCCCAACTCCAGGCGTTGGCTAAATAAAGGCCTATAGGTACGCCTAAAACCTGGCTGCCGCCAAAGCCCATTTGTATAAAACCCATAACGCGTCCGCGTTGCTGTAGTGAAAACAAGTCGGTAACGATGGCCATTGATATGGAGCCGATTACCCCGCCAAACAGCCCGGTAATAATACGAGCCGCCACCAGCACCACGTATGACTGGGCCATGCCGCAAAAAATGGTACCGGCAATAAAGCCGATATAGAAAAACAGCAATAACTTTTTACGGTCGAACTTATCGGCGAAGCCGGCGGTTAGTAAACCGGAAATTCCAGCACTAAAGGCATAGGCCGATACGGCAATGCCAAAAGCTGAAGGTTTTAGGTTAAGCGATTTCATGAGCATATCGCCAAGCGGCGACATCACCATAAAATCGAGTATCACGGTAAACTGGGTGATAGCCAGTAAAAATATTACCAATTTTTGGTAGCCTGTAAAGGCTAAGGATTGTTGATTGTTCATCGTTTTTTGGTCAGGTTAATTCGCAGCATTGATAGCCGCGAAGGGTTATTATTTCAATTATTTGCGCGTGCGTTAGTGTTGCTGATACTACCCGCAACACGCAGTCGCTGTCGTCCATATCAATGTTCCAGCATTTTATATCGGGGTTGCCGTCAAACAAGCCATGTAAAAATTGCTTTTCGCTATCGCTGTTAATGTTAGTTTTAAATAACAGTATGTGTTTAAAATCTTCTGTAGTATCCATACGCTTATTTTTTTAGGGCTTTTATCACCAGGTCGAAGGTTTTCCAGAGTATCTCGTCTGTTAGTTTAAAGGGCATACCGCTCAGACTTTTGCCTTCTTTATCAAAACGGATCAGGTTATAAAAAGGGGCAAACGCTATCGACCAGTATATTTCAAAAGGCATCGCGTCTATCTCGCCGCGCTCAATGATGTTTTGCATAAAGCTACCCATTATCACCTTAAAGTCGGCCATGTAACCCGACAGGAATTGTTCCTGGTAGCTGGAACTACGCAGCTGATCAAAAAACAAGTTGATACCTGGCTTTTCTGCCGCGTAGCGGTAACGGTTTTCCCATTGCCTGCGCAGGCCCTGCTCAAAAGTCATCCCGGGATCAAAATCTTTTACAATTGTCTCTTCCATTAACCGTAATTCTTCCACGGCAATGTTAATAATCAGATCGTCACGGTCTTTATAGTATATGTAAAGCGTGGCCACCGAAATTTGACAGGCCCTGGCCAGCTTATTCATGCTAAATCCTTCCAGCCCATCTTTTATTATTAATTCGATAGCTTTCTGTTTTACTAACTGTACCTTGTCTGTATCTCTTAATCTCATGATGAAACAAAGATAAATAAATATTCATTCATTTATAAAGAATATTTATTTATGAGATTGTGATGGCAGTTGTGGTGGAGTGTGTAGGAAAATTTATGTGAAATGGGGGCGGGGTTCTCTTCGGAATTTTTTCGGAATTTTACAATCTAGCTGAGATGTTGGGGGAGCTTACACGAACTTCGATTGAACGCTGGTCACGACTCACCCCGGCTACGCTGCGCTGGCCGACCCTCTCTTCGGCTGAAGCCGCAAAGAGGGTGAAACTCCCTTTGCTTTCCTTTTTTAGCCCCTCTATGCAATGCAGTCGGAGAGAGGGGAAGACGCCCCGATGTATCGGGGTCGTCGGGGTGAGTCGACTCGCCGGCATACGAGGGCGCAATTACTTCTTCGGGCTATCGTAATAATAAATGGGCGAGAATACGCCTTCGCTGGTAGTATAGTATCCTTTGCCGTCGGGGGTAAAGCCTATGGCTTCACCTTGTTTTTCAACGGTGTAAGGCAACTCCTTGGGTTTCCTGGCCATGGCATCCCATACATGCTCATTGGGCTGGCGTTGCCAATAGTAAACCTTTTCGTAGCTTTTTAACAGAATTTGCTGGCCGTCTTTGGAAATATCCCCGGCAGTGATCCATTTAAACGGTCTGAAACCGGGGAAGAACAGTTGGGTGTGCCTGGTTAAGGTAAGCGTATCATTGGCTTTATAACTCAATGGCGCTGTATAAACCGCTACGGTGTCGCTGCGCTTGGTTACAATGTATAAAAGCTTTTCAACCGGGTCAATCATTAAAGTTTCAGCATCTTTCGGGCCATCCGGATACTTCAAATTAACAGCCACAGGTACAGCATGTGTTGTGGTATCCTGCGCCCATAAGGTATTTTCCAAAAAACGGTAAATGGTAATCACTTTCCGGCTTTGAGCGTTATCACCAATATCGCCAAGGTAAACATAGCTTTTGCCGTTTTGCGGACCGGGGCCAACAGCAATATCCTCACAATCCTGAACACCTAAATGTTTATTTTTGTCGCCTTTAAAATAAATGGTAGCCTTTAATTTGCCCTCGGGGCTTATCGAAAAAAAGCGGCTGGTATCGCCGCTATCATTATGCACATAATAAACATCGGGGTTAATAGATGAGGCCGCTATTCCAGATGTTTCGTCCATTAATTTGCTGTTTAGCGTGCCGCTTATTGGTTTTTTATCCAACAAACGGTGTTTGGCATACGCGCCTAAAAACAGCAGCATTACAAAAGGTATCAGGATCTGTAATTTCTTTCTTCGGCTCATGTTACTGTTGCAAATAATAACGCAAATAAATCATATTAGTATGAAGTTTTCATTATTTAAATGCAATTTTTAATAATGTGTGCAAAAATGAGGCCAAAACTTGTAAACTTTGGTGCCGAGATGCAATTTCTGACGAAATGGGCTTTGCTCCTTAATTTAGGCTTGTTTACGCCTTTGTGGATGGTCAAACTTTTGAAACGGGAGCTTTATTACATTTAAAAATCTACCGTTCAGGTTTTCGTCCATATGGGTGTCAATACCAAAAACAATATCTTTCCTGTCCACGTTGGCATAGGTTCCAAACAGCCTGTCCCAAATGCTTAGCACATCACCATAGTTACAGTCGGTGTAAGGCAGCTGGTAGTGGTGGTGCACATGGTGCAGGTTGGGGGTAATAAATAGCAGGCCAATAATTTTGTTGAGCCTTGAAGGTAATTGGAACTCGGTATGGGCAACAATATTTGAAAACGACTGAAAGGTTTGCCTTAATATTAAAACGCCAATAGCCGGGCCGCAAATAAATACCCAAAGCATTAAAAAGCAGGTGCGGATACATGTTTCGCAGGGATGCTCCCTAATGGTGGTAGATACATCTACCTTAAGATCGCTATGGTGCACCAGGTGAAATTTCCATAGGGGCTCTATCTTGTGCATGGTAACGTGGTACACATATTCGCAAAAATCCATCATCATAAACATCACGATGTAATATACCCAGGGATTGGTGTGAAAAGGGATGAAATTGATAAGCCCCCAATGGTGGGCAGTGGCCCAGCCGGATATTAAAACTACAAAGGTGGTTAATACCAGTTGGATAGGCAGGGCGGTAAATATGAATAAGGTATTAACCGAGGTATGTTTCCATTTTATCTTTATTCCGTCAAAAGAGGCCAGCATTTCGGCAAACCACAGGCCCGTGATTACACCGGCGTATAAAAGTACTTGTGTAAGGTCTTCGTGCTGAGAAAAAAATGAGCTCAGTTTGTGCATAGTCAAATTAAAATAGAGACTTAAAGATAATAACTTTGTTACAATTACCTTAATCCTATGTTAATTCTTCATTAAATATTCATTTTTCTGTCAAAAAAAATGAGCATAATTCTGATTGTTTTTAACTCGTAAGCTATTAGCTTCCAGTGCAGTGTGTAAAAACAAGAAAGGGCATTGTAAAATGCCCTTTCTTGTTTTAGTGTTCTTTTATCATTTCCACATCGGGTTTGGATACATCGGTGAGTGCAACCCGGCCGCGGTCCTTACGCAATATGCGGTTAAAAAGTGAAATTTCGCGATCAAAAAGGAACCGGAAAAATAGTTTTGTCCATGAGGTATGATAGTACAACGTATCATAAAATTCAGGGGCGGTTTTCTTGATTTCGGGTAATTTATTCCAGGGGATAGAAGGAAAATCGTGGTGTTCATTATGGAAGCCAACATTGAAGGCCACCGCATTAAAATTACCATAGTAGCTGTAAGTTTCCTGCTCAACACTGTGTGTTAGGTAGTGCTCTTGTATCCAGCGTGCACCAAGCGGGTGCAGGCCTACCGAAAACGAGAAGCTAAGCAGTAAAAACGCTACCGAATGCCAGCCCATAAAATAAGCTATAGCTGTTGTAAAAATAACCTGCAATAAAAAGTTGGTAATTATCCAGCCATCAATAGGATGTATCTCTCTTAACCGTGATAGGCGAAAAAGCTGGAAAACCGGAAAAAATAGTAACCAGAGCGCTTTGCCAAAAAACGAATTGCTGATGAGTTTTGCTTCCCATTTGTTGGGCAAATCGGCATCCAGCTCATGTACACCCTGAAAAGAGTGGTGTTTGATATGGTATTTTTCGAACGAAATTGCGCTTGGCAATATTTGCGGCAAATTGGCAAACATAGATGCCCAGCGGTTGGCGTTGCGGTTTTTAAACAGCAGTTGGTGGGTGCACTCGTGAATCATCACAAACAATGCATGGTCGGCAAAGGCGCCCAACAGGTAGGCCGCACCAAATACCCACCACCATGATTGATCGCGCAGAAACCAGGCTAAAACTACCTGGAACGCTACCAAACCAACAATAGCAAATATGGTATTGGGGTTTTTACCTATCAGCTTGCGCAATTGCGGAAACTGCTTTAAAATTTTTTTTGTACGGATACGATGTGGTTCAGACTCGGAAGAATAAACAAAATCAGTTCTTTTAATCATATAATATGTAAACGTTAAATATAGGAATAACGTTTTAAAAATATMATTTTGCAGTCAAAATAAAAGTTAGATATCTAAAATTCACAAACATTTCATGATCTTTTTATATACAAAATAAGCTTACTGTAGCTTGTAAACCAGTACTTTAAATGTACCGGGCAGGGCCTTTCGTGTACCGGGTTCAAACTCGGCCACGCTTAAGTAAATTTTGTGAGTTTTAGTATCCAGTGCTAAAGTTTTAGCACGCACTGCAGTTTTTAGCGTTTGAATAACGCTGTATTCATCAGCCGATTTTTGTTTGATAATGGTGGTTGTACCATCGCCATTGGAGCAAAATATAAGCTTAGTTTCGGCATCATAAGCCACGGCATCAACACCTGCGCCAATTGGTATGGTGGCTGTTACTTTCCCGGTATTGATATCAACAACGCTCATTCCCTTATTTTCGCGGCAGACAGTAAATACGCGCTGATTGGCGGCATCTAAAGCAAGGCCGGTAGGGCCGCCGCATGGTGCCAGCGGGTAGTTTTTGAGCACTTTAAGGGTTTTGCTGTCAATAATATTCAGACTGTTTTTATCTTCCAGGTTGTTATATATTTTGCCTTTGCCATCGGGCACCGCAAATTCGGGGCCGCCACCCAGGGCCACTGTGCCAACCTGTTTTAAAGTTTTTGGGTCGATAACCGACGAGTTGTTGCTTTCGCCGTTGAAGCTAAAAATGCGGTCCGAATAAGCATCATACATAATGGCATCAGGTCCCTTGGCATCGGTGAGTGGGATGGTAGTAATTGTTTTCAGGGTTTTAATATCAAATGCCACTACCGCATTGGCCCGGCCATCGGTTATAAAGCCACGGTTTAGTTTATTTACAATGGCAATACCGTGCACGCCTTTCATATCATTGATAGCTCCCACTTCTTTATCGGTAGCCAGGTCAATAACGTTTACCTGTGTGCCGTGCGATACATATAGGCGGTTGTTTACTTTATCAAGTGCCAGGTAATCGTACCCGCCATCGCCGGTTAGCGGTATGGTTTTGTCGGCCACGTAGGTTTGGGCTTTTAGGGTAAAAGGCGCTAAGCCAATTGCTGCCAGGGCAAAAATCAAAATTTGCTTTTTCATTTTATAGATTTGTTTTTTGCTATGAAATTAGACGTCGAATCTGTAGAAATATTGGTTTAACTGGTATGTACTTCCTGTGTTTCGCCGGTAGGGAAATTATAGCCTTTGCGGTAAATAATACGCATCATACTTGGTAAAACAATGAGTAATAATGGCAGGGCAGCTAAAAATCCACCTATAACAGCAATAGCTAAGGGCTGATGCAGCTGCGCTCCGGCGCCAATGCCCAGCGCCAAAGGCGTAAGCGCTATAATAGCTCCTAAAGCAGTCATTAATTTGGGTCTTAAACGGGTTGATATGGAATAAATGATAGCCTCGTCGACGCTTTTTGTACGGGCACTTTCTTTAAACTGCAAAAAGGTGAATATGGCATTTTCGCCAATGATGCCCACTATCATAATGAGGCCGGTATAACTGCCCACATTTAATGGTGTATTAGTAATAAACAATGCCAGAAAGCTTCCCGAAATTCCTAACACAGCCATTATCAAAATTAGAATGGCGATCCTGAACTCTTTAAACAAAAATAATATTACCCCAAAAACCAATAAACTTGAAGTTACCAGGATAATCAGTAATTCTTTAAACGATTGCTGTTGCTCGGCATACGCACCGCCGTATTCAACATGATAGCCTTTAGGCAGGTTTATTTTTGAACTGATGTTTTTTTGAATCGCCGGAATTACCGATCCTAAATCGCTGTTCTCCAACCTGGCGGTAATCACGCCCATTGATTGCAGATCCTGGCGGTTAATTTCGGCATCGCCGGCACTTATATTAACGGTGGCCAATTGGCTGATAGGGGTTAATTTACCATTGGCCAAAAATACGTTGAGGTTTTTGATTGCGTTGATATTTAACGATCTGTTGCCCGGGTACACCATCCGGATGGGTGATAGCTGCAGGGGCTCGTATATATTACCTACCACATTACCGTCCAATGCGGTTTGCGCCTGGAATTGCAGTGATGCAGGAGTAATATTGTATTGCGCCAGTTTTTTATAATCGGGGATGATACTTACCGACGGGCCTGCAATTACAATACCGTCAAAAACGTCGGCAGTGCCTTTAACCGCACTCACCTCGGCCGCTATTTGTTTGGATAGGTTTTGCAATACGTGCTGATCATCGCCAAATACCTTAATTTCAATGGGCTGGGTCGAACTCATTAAATCGCCCAGCATATCTGTAATTACCTGGCCAAAATCAACACGGAGGGCGGGCTGCGTTTTTTCAATTTCGGCCCTGATATCGCTGGTTACCTCTTCAGTGGTCTTTTCGTGTGTCTTTTTTAGCTGTATCAGGTAATCGCCGGTATTTGGCTCTGTTATAAAAAAGCCCATTTGCGTTCCGGTACGGCGTGAATATGCGGCAACGTCAGGATGTTTGGTAATGATCTTTTCAATCTCGCGCAGCATCCGGTCGGTTTCTTCCAGCGAGGTGCCCGGCGGCGAGCTATAGTCAAGCACGATACTGCCTTCATCCATATCGGGCAAAAAACCGGTTTGCAGCTTTGAAGGTACTAAAACAATTACAACGATAAAACCAATCATTATGGCAATACCTATAAACGGCTTCAGGATAAAAAACGATACCCAACCCTGTCTTTTTACTTCGTGCGTTTCTTCTTTGGCGTTGGCGGCATG
Organism: Mucilaginibacter sp. P4_D1; assembly: GCF_056401935.1. NCBI lineage: Bacteria > Pseudomonadati > Bacteroidota > Sphingobacteriia > Sphingobacteriales > Sphingobacteriaceae > Mucilaginibacter > Mucilaginibacter sp. P4_D1. The sequence goes on along the minus strand of NZ_JBFUIJ010000007.1, from coordinate 9,221 downwards.
GCCATGATGGTTGCGGGTTAAAAACAGGTAAATAACGGGCAGCCCTATCCAGGTTACAAAAAACGAGCAGATGAGCGTAATGATCATGGTATTGGTCATTACTTTAAAATAGGCGCCGGCTACACCGGTCATGAGCAAAAACGGGATGAAAATTACGATAGTACTGATAGACGAGCCCAGCATAGCCGGAAACAGGTAGTCGATGGCCTTTTTCAGTAGCTTGCTGGTGGGTTCGTCGGGGTGTTCTTCGTGTGTGCGGTGAATTTGTTCAACCACCACAATGGCGTCGTCAATAATTAAACCTATGGCCGCGGCTATGGCGCCAAGCGTCATGATGTTAAAGGTATAGCCAATTACATACAACACAATAAGTGTAAGCCCCAGTGTAACGGGGATGGTTATGAGGATGGTGGCGCTGGCTTTTAATGACCGCAGGAAGATGATAGCAACAACAATGGCCAGTAACAGGCCTATCCAAACACTATCGGTAACGCTTTTAACCGAATCGTTCACAAAATCGGCCTGTACGTAGTAGGGTTTTATGGTTACATCCTTTGGCAGTATTTTTTGCAGCGCAACAACTTTGGCCGCCATGTCTGTAGATAACGTTATCAGATTGGCGCCCGGTTGTTTTATTACGGCTATCAACACGCCATCGTGCCCGTTGGCATTTATCTTGGTATATTCAATGCCCTCGCTTATTTGTACCGATGCGATATCTTTAACCTGGATAACCCTTTTGCCGTTATTGCTGATCACCATGTTTTCCAGTTGATCTTTACCTGTTACGGTTGCATCGGTTACAGTGAGGTAAAGCATTTTATAGTCGGACAGGTAACCTTCGGATTTGATGAAGTTGGTTTGCGCCAGCGAATTACTGATCATATCCGGCGTTAGCGACAGGGCTGTCATCCTTTCGCGGTTAAGCACCAGCCAGTATTCTTTGGTTTTACCGCCTATTACCATGATCTCTGATACGCCGTTAATTTGCGATAAAAACGGTTTAACCGTGAATGTTGCCAGTTGTTTTAATTCAATAGGCGATTTGTCATGGCTCTCCAGCGTGTACCCGCTCACCGGTAAAATAGAAGGGTTCATTTTTTCGACAGAGATATTTACCCCCGCCGGCAATGAGTTTTGAATTTTAGCTATCTGCGATTCTATTTGTTGCTTGCTCAGGTCAATATCTGCGCTCCAGTCCATATAGGCCGATATTTCGGCACTGCCGCGGCTGGTGGTACTGCGCACAATTTGTAAGTCGGGCACTTGCTTTATCGCATTTTCAAGTGGTTTGGTAACCGTTATCATCATTTGATTAACGGGCTGTAAGCCGGCATCGGCAATTACTTTTATTTTAGGAAAAGTGATTTCAGGAAAAAGGGATGTTTGCAGTTTGGTATAGGCAAAAATACCCCCCATCAATATTAAAGATAATACAAGCAGTAAAGGCTTACGGTAAAAAATGAAAAAATTTTCGACCTTGTCAATTTTAGTTTCTGCAACTTTTGCCATTACTGTACAATTTTAACTTTAGCGGTATCGGCCAAACCGTAGTTACCGCTTATGATAATCTTATCCTGTCCCGAAAACTTAGGTGACAGGATCTCGACCCTGTCGCCGCTTTCAATGCCTTTTTTTACTGGTGTTTTAACCGCCGTATTGGTGTTGATCAATTTCATTACCCAAAACTCTGTTTGAGTTTCGTTTGATAAAATGGCCGAGCTGGGCAACGATATGGTATTTGTTTTGGCTGTTTTTACTATGCGCGCCCGTGCTACCAGGTTTTCGGGAATCTGGTTTGATGAATTTACTTTGATAATTACACCCTGTGTTTGCGATAGGGTATCAACCGCGGGCATAAATGAGGCTACGCTGCCGTTCAGCTTAGTGCCATCGGGCAGGGTAAGCAGTACATCCTGGTTGTTAGATACCGACGCCCGAAGTTCATAAGGCAACTGCATGATAAATACAAAGCTGCTCCTGTCGCTTATGATAGCTAATTGTTCGCCATCCTGCACGTAATCACCCAGCTGGTGGTTCAATTGGGTAATGTAACCATGCTCGGATGCTTTAATTTTGTTAACGCCCGAAAATTTGAAGGTAGTATCTAATATGTTAATGCTGTTGCCAATGCTTTGCGCTTCTTTGGTTTTTATGGTGAACAGCACTTCGCCCTTATTTACATAATGCCCAATTTGAGCGTTTACTTTTTGTATATAACCTATGGCATTTGCCTTTACATAGTTTTTTTGAAGGAATGATGATGTGGCGTTCAACTCAATATAATTGGTGAGTGAACTTTGGTCAATGGTGGTAACTTTTACGGGTGTTTCGGTTACAGGTGCGGCAGCCTCGCCGGCATCGGCCTCGGGGGCGCTTCCTTTACAGGAAAAATAAACCAATGCTACTGCTGCAATGATCAATATGTTTTTTGAAAGGGAATAAGCGGTAGGATGTATTTTCATGTTATTTATTCCAGTAGTTTAGTTGGTTTACCAGCTGAAGCCTGGTTACGGTAGTTTGTGTAAGTAAGTTGGTTATGGTGTAGTAGCTATTAACGGCCAGTATCAAATCGGCAATTTTAACGTCGCCGGTTTGCATCAATTGGGTATCCACCTTAATCAGGCTTTCAGCATATTTAATTTGCTCTTTTATCTGGTTAAGGAGGTTGTCATTTTGGTTTATTTGCTGGTTAAGCTGCGCTATTTGCTGCTGATATTGTGTTTTAAAAAAAGCTTTATTGGTAGCATGGGTTTCTTGTTGCAGCTTTAACTTTTTGTACATGAGCTTGCGTTGCCCGCCATCATAAATAGGCATGGTAATGCTGAAACCAACGCTGGTACCAAAATTTTTATAAGGCTGTGCGCCAAAATCGGTATTAAAGCCACCATCGGCAAAAATGTTGGCTTTTGGCCTGTAGCTAATGTCAATCAAATCTCGCTGGTTAAGCAACCGCAAACTATCTGATTTAAATTGCCTGAAGAATATACTTTCAGATTCAGCAGCGGTTGCCGTTTTTTGAATCACCGGCTCGGCTATTTCTACAGCACTGGTATCGGCCACACCGGCCAGGTAGCTCAGTGTTGCGTAATCATTTTTATATTGTATTTGCGCCTGCGATAACTGTAGCTGCTGTTGTTTTAAAGTAACCAAAAATGCAAGGTACTCGCTTTGCTTGTAAACGTTGTTGCGGGTAAGTTTTTTTAAAAAGCCTTCTTCTTCGGTAAGCAGCTTTACCACATCGGCATTAAATTTTACCTGCTGCAGGCTACCGTAGGCGGTTATGTATTGGGCAGTAATGGTTCTGCTTAAATCCTGTGCCGACAGCACGGTTGTGTTATTAACCGAGTCGCGCTGCAGGTCTATTCCGGCCAGTTGGGCATTCAGGTTGCGCTTGCCAACAATTTGTTTGTTTACTCCCAATAACGCGCTAAAGGTTTGCACGTTGGTAATAGCACCGGCGTAACCATAACCGCCTATAACCGGAGCAAAATATCCGTTGCTGTTGGCATTTACCTGCGGCTTAAGCCCGGCGCGCAGCCTTAAGCTGTCTATTTGCGCGGCGGCAAGCTGGTTTTTTAAATCCTTAAGTAAGGGACTGTTGTTTTTTGCAAGCGCTAAATAATGATCGAGCGTATATGTTTGTGCCTTTACGGCAGTACAGATAACTGTAAATAATAGAAGGCCGAAAAACCACTTCATTAACTGATGGATAAGTTCAATTTAAACATAGCTAAAGTATAGCATAAATCTGTAAAAAATTAGGATGGCAAAATATCAAATTTAAAAAACGATGATGAAGATATGGTGAGGGTTTTGGTATTGATAATTAAGGTTAAAATCAAGACTTTGGCAAATTTGCCTGCTGATGGTAAGCCCAAGCCCGCTGCCATCGGAATGGGATGACTTATGGAAACGGGTAAATATTTTATCCTCGTCCAGCGGCTCATTTGCTCCGGTATTTTTAATGGTTAATGCTTCTGTGGTCAGGCTAATCACAATTTCGCCGCCTGCGTGATTGTGCCGCACGGCATTAATGATCAGGTTGTTCAATAAAATTTCAATAAGGTACCTGCTTCCGGATATTTCTTTGTCCTCCAACCGGGCGGTTACCGTGATCTGTTTATCCGCAAAGATATCTTCCAGCTGTAGCAGCATTTCATCAATTAATTGTTTAAGGTTGATGGTTTGCTGATCGGTAAGCAAGCGGTTTTCTATTTTCACCAACAGTAATAACGATTGATTAAGCCGGCTCAACCGGGCTACTGCGCTGTATAGGTCGTTGAGTAATTTGCTTTGCCTGTCGTTAAAGTTTTCGGATTGTATTAAGGTATCTAATTTGGAGTTGATGACTGCAATGGGGGTAAGCAACTCGTGCGATGCATTTTCGGTAAATGTTTTAAGCTCCTTATAATCATGCTTTGCCCTGATGGTCATGGCGGTTGCTGCCTGGTTTAAATCGGCAAACTCATCAATGCGGGTTTCGGTTTGGGTAATTTCTTTATTATCGGTGATGTTGAATAGCTTCATCTCCTTTAAAATAGCATGGAACGGCTGCCAAAGGCGATTTAGAATAAGCCTGTTGGCAACAAGCAATACCAGTAATAAAAATAAAATCAGTCCAAAAGTAATAGTAAAAATAATCTGGATCAGGTCCTCAGTTTCTACTTTCGATTCAACGATGAGGATTTTATAGTATTTGCCATCAACCGTAATTGAGCTGATAAGCCCCCGGCCCGATTCAACTTCGTCCTTATCTTTTTTATACAGGGTGTCAATAAATTCGCGTGTAACGGAATTAGGTGTGGCCTGGGTAAAGCTTATTTGCTGGTCTTTGGAGTCGAAAACCTGGGGGAGTTGTTTGTTGAGTTTTACGTAATCAAAAACCTCATCTTCCTCTACCTTTAAAGATTTATCGGCCTGGTCAATTAATATCCAGCTGATGGCCTGGTAGTATATAATGCCGGTTATCAGCATCACAACTATGGTGGTAATAATATTTACCCGGTTATATAAGGTAATGAGTTTCATTGCCCGGCAAATTTATAGCCCATACCATAGGCTGCCTGTATATAATCGTTGGCGCCGGCTTCTTCCAGCTTTTTGCGGATATTTTTTATGTGCGAGTAAATGAAATCGAAGTTGTCGGCTAAATCGATGCCATCGCCCCAAAGGTGCTCGGCTATGGCATTTTTTGATACTACTTTGCCTTTGTTGGCAATAAAATAAATAAGCAGGGCAAACTCTTTACGGGTAAATTTAAGTGGCTTATCATGCACGCTCACCGTTTTGGCTTGCAAATCGATGCTGATTTCGTTAAAAACAAGCAGGTTACTGCCGTTATACATTTTACGCCTGATAATGGCCGATACCCTTGCCTTAAGCTCCGACAGGTGAAAGGGTTTTACCAGGTAATCATCGGCACCCAGATCTAACCCCTGCAAGCGGTCGTCAAGAGAGTTTTTGGCCGATATGATGAGCACGCCGTCGGTATGGTTATGGTCTTTTAACCGTTTTAGTATATTAATACCATTGCCACCAGGCAGGGTAATATCAAGCAAAATGCAGTCGTAAGTATACATTTCAATTTTGGAAATGGCTGCGGGGTAGGTAGCGGCGGTTTCGCAGATATTACCAGCCTCGGTAAAGTACTCTTCAATACTCTCGCGCAGGCCCTCTTCGTCTTCAATGATCAGTAACTTCATTATGTTATACGTTGTACGTTTTAAGTTGTACGTTGCGTATTCATTATAATATGCAACTATGTAAAGGTAGTAGTCCAATTTGTATACATTTTGGATTTGACCAGATTTACTACAGCTTTAGCAAGCAAATTAGCTTAATAATTGTTGATAATTTACAAAAACGTACAACGTACAACTTTCAACGTACAACTTAATTGTTGATAATTTACAAAAACGTACAACTTAAAACCCAAAACTATGTGGTGGATTTACGCTCTACTATCGGCATTGTTTGCCGCGCTAACTGCAATATTTGCCAAAATAGGCATTAAAGGAGTAGATACTGACCTGGCAACGGCCATTCGTACGGTGGTTATTTTGATACTGGCCTGGGCTATTGTGTTGTTTAAAGGCAGTAACCAGGGAATGAGTGGTTTAACCAAAACCAACTGGACGTTCCTAATTCTGTCGGGCTGCGCTACCGGTCTGTCATGGATTTGCTATTTCAGGGCTTTACAGTTGGGCAAGGTATCGCAGGTAGCCCCGGTTGATAAGTTAAGCGTGGCACTGGCCATTGTATTGGCAGTGGTATTTTTAGGTGAGCCCTTGACGTTGAAGAACGGGATAGGTGCCTTATTAATTATAGCGGGGACTTTGGTGCTGATATTTTGAGAAGAGAGGCAAGAGGGTAGAATCAAGAGATAAGATTGCTTTGTCTTGGCTCTTGATTCTACCTTCTTGCCTCTTTCCTACGGATTCTTACTCCCTGATTCTATTTTTAACCTTATTGTAACAATAACACAACAAATCAGAATTTATCCAATGTTTGTCTTCAAATTCGCACCCAAATGAGCGATTTCAAGATAATGAAGACCAGATATATACTACTACTTTTATTTGTACTGTTTACAATAAACGCCTGGGCACAAGCACCTGCGCCCAAAGGCAAAATAAGCGGCAAAGTTACCGATGCCGCTACAAAGCAACCGGTTGATTATGCTACCATATCTGTTTATAAACAAGGTGTAGCGGCCCCGTTTAATGGCATCAGCACCGACCCGAAAGGTAATTTTACTGTGGACCAGATTCCGCCGGGCGAATACCGGATTACCGCCGACTTTTTGGGCTACCAGCGTACTACGGTTGACCATGTAATAGTTAAGGCCGGCGCTACCACCAACCTGGGCGAGGTGTTGTTATCGCCAAATACACACCAGTTAAAAGATGTAACTATTACAGCTACTACCCCCACTGTTCAAAATAAAATTGATAAAATGGTATACAACCCCCAAAACGACCTGAGCGCACAGGGTGGTGTTGCTATAGATATCCTGAAAAAGGTGCCACAAATTACTGTTGATATTGATGGTAATGTAGAGTTGCAGGGTAATGCTAATATCCGGTTTTTAATAAATGGTAAACCATCCAGCATATTTGGCGCCAGCCTGGCCGATGCTTTGGCCAGTATTCCGGCCAGCCAAATCAAAAGTATTGAGGTGGTTACCAGTCCCGGTGCCAAGTACGATGCTGCGGGTACAGGTGGTATCATTAATATTATTTTAAAGGATAGCCGGGTTGAGGGTATTAACGGCAGCGTAAACCTATCGGCAGGTACCCGCCGCGAAAACGGATCATTTAACCTGAACATGCGTAAAGGGAATTTTGGCGTAAACGCGTTTTTTAGCGGTAATGCGCAGATAAACAGCAACGCACCCAATACCAGCAACCGTACGTCTACAGACGGACTTGGAAACACTACCACTCTTTTTCAGCAAGGCAGTAATAATTTTAAACGTAACGGTTACCAATCGGGATTAAATTTTACCTGGAACATCAGCAAACACGACGATCTTACCGCATCTGTAGGTTTTAACCATTTTGGTAACCATGGCAATGGCATAACCAACCAGGACGAAAATAAAGTTGACCCGAACGGGATCGAACTTTCTGATATTAAAACCCTGCGCACATCAAGCAGTAAGTTTAGCGGTACATCAACAGATGTTAGCCTGGCCTACAAAAAAACATTTGAGAAGGAAGGGCAGGAGCTTGATATATTGTATTCATCAAGCTTTGGTAACAATAGTTTTAGTTCGTCGCAACTGTTGCAGAACTTACAGGCCGGAACCATACCTACCGGTATTACCAATAATAATCCGGGTAAGGATAGGGAAACCAACATCTCGGTTGATTACACACACCCGCTAAGTAAAAATTTTACCGTTGAAACAGGTGGTAAACTTGATTTTAACCACATTAACAACAATGTAGTTACCGACACTTTGTTAAATGGCGCCAATGTGCCCAACTATAACCAAACCTATGGTTTTACCTATGATCGTAAAATTTATGCTTATTATTTATCATTAACTACTTCGGTATTCAATAACTTTTTAGATATCAAGGCTGGGTTAAGAGATGAATATACGGTAACTACTGCCGACTTTAAGAACACCAATATCCCCAATTACAACATATTAGTACCATCATTGGTGTTCTCACACAAAATAAGCGAATCGCAATCAGTTAAATTAAGCTATACCCGCAGGATTGAGCGCCCTGATTACGGCGACCTTAACCCTTTTCTTAACATCAGCGATACCCACAACATCAGCACCGGCGATCCGACCTTGAAACCGGAGCGTGGCGATAACTTTGAATTGGGTTACAACAAATCATTTGATGGCGGTGCAAACATCAATATAGCAGCGTTTTACCGCAAAAATACAGATGACCTGCAACGCTTCACTACTTTTTATGACACTTTAAGAATTGATGGCAGTACGTATACCAATGTATCATTAACAAAACGGTATAACCTTGGCTCCGAGGAGCGCGAGGGTATTAACATCTACGCATCGGTACCTATTACTAAAGCATTTAACCTGCGCACCAACATGATATTTTCTGAACGTACAAGCAATAACCCGGGCAGCCCAAGTGTTAGCGGGTTTACTTACCGTTTAAATTTAAATGCACAGTACAGTTTTGGTCATGATTTAAGTGCCGAATTTTTTGGCAACTATAATTCATCGCAAAGAAGCATCCAGGGAACGCAGCCTAAATTTGTGTTTTACAACTTTGCCATGCGTAAAATGTTCATGAACAAAAAGGCAAGCATTGGCCTTACCGCTTCAAATCCGTTTGCCAAATATGTAAGCCAAAGTTCCACCACATATGGTACCGGCTTTAACCAAACCAATATCAGGTACATTCCTGTACAATCATTCGGCATAAGCCTGAGCTATAAATTTGGCAAGCTTGAATTTAAGAAAGAAAGAGAGAAAGATGATAACGGCGGCAAGCAAGATGATATGCCTGCTGATAAGGGGAAGTAAGCTGAAAGCCTAAGGCCCAAAGCCAAAAGCTTCTTCAAAAAAACGGCCCTTGATTTTTTTTAAAATCAAGGGCCGTTTTTTTTAGCCTTTAGCCTTTAGCCTTTAGCCTTTAGCCTTTAGCCTTTAGCCTTTAGCCTTTAGCCTTTAGCCTTTAGCCTTTAGCCTTTAGCCTTTAGCCTTTAGCCTTTAGCCTTTAGCC